>NZ_RKRE01000003.1:0-326223 GCF_003815015.1 Thermodesulfitimonas autotrophica | reverse complement strand
ACCGCCGGGCCGATCGCGTCAAAAGGCATGGCTACGGTTTCCCAGGCCGGCCGCCAGAGCTTCAGCGTTAGGTAGGCCGTGGTAAGTTTTCCCGGCACGGCTACCACCGCCGGCTCTTTTCCTTCCGGAAAATCTTCGCGCACCACGACCAGCGGGCCGTAACCGTCACCCACGCTCGCCCCGCAGGGAAGGAGCAGGTAATTTTCCGCCACATAGGGATAGGCGTGGAAGGAAATCGCGGAGACGTCGTAAACCCCCTCACATGCCGCCCGGTTAAGGCTTTCGATATCCTGGAGGACGTGCGTGAAACGGTATCCTTCCGTAGCGATCTTCCCGAGCGCCAAAGCGGAAAACATGAAGGCGTCGTCGGCATCCGGGCTGTGCGCCAGCGTGAGTTCCAAGAAAAACCGCTCCCTTCTTTTTACCCGACATTATAACACAGGCCCGCGCATTTTGAACTACCCACCAGCCTTCCCGCGACCGCCCCGGGGTTGACTGCCCCGGCGTACCCGCCCCATAATATAATCACCACCAAGCGCCTAAGGAGCAAATAATGTTTGGCTTTAACCCCTTCAGCGCGGAAAGCCTTGGCGCCATTCACCAGCGCATCAAAGAACTGCGGGCGCAGTTCCCGGAACTGAGCCGGGAAGAGCTCGCCTGGGGCCTCATCCGGGAAAAATGCTGGTGGTGCGCCATTGCCGGGGCGCTTACCGCCCTGCCGGCGGTTATGCCCGGACTCGGAACTCTGATCGCGCTGCTCAGTGGCGCGGCCGTGGACATCACCATTCTTGGCTTCGCCGTCACCCGCCTTGTTCTCGAACTGGCCACCCTCTACGGCCGCGACCCGGCAACCCTCGAAGCCCAGCGGGAAGCTTTTATGGCCTTTGCGCTCGCTGCTGGGATCCACACGGTCAACCAGCGCCTAAGCCGCCTGGCGGCGGCCCAGCTTTCCAGGCAGCTCACCGCCGAACTCACCGAAAAGGTCCTCCTGGGGCTGGGGGTACGCGCCAGCCAGCGCCAACTCGTCCCCCGCCTCTTGCCGTTCGCCGGAATATTCGTTGCGGGAATAATCAACTACTTTTTCGCGCGGGCCATCGGGGCCAAAGTCCTCAAGTTTTACCGCGAGAGGAGCGGTGAGGAAAACGGACCGGTGATCGACGTCACCGCCCTCTAACGCCGGAAGAACTTCACCAAAAGCGCCCCCGAAAGGAAGCCCCCGATGTGCGCCCACCAGGCAACGGTCTGCCCCGGTATCGCCAGGGAAGCAACGCCGTTCAAAAGCTGCATCGCGAACCAGAGGAAAAGGAAGAGCACCGCGGGCAGTTCGACCAGGGTAATGAAAAAGAAAATGGGGACGAGGCTTAAAACCCGCGAACGGGGGAAACTCACGAAGTAGGCGCCCAGGACACCCGCCACCGCCCCGCTGGCCCCGATCGTCGGGACCGTCGTGCCCGGATTGGCCAGGACGTGAGCAAGACTCCCGGCAAAACCAGCCAGCAAGTAGAAAAGAAGAAAGCGCCCGCGACCCATCGCATCCTCAACATTATCCCCGAAGACCCAGAGATAGAGCATGTTGCCGAGGACATGAAACCAGCCCCCGTGGAGAAACATGGCGGTCAGGAAAGGGATATAGGTGCCAAGACTCAAGGGATGGTAAATAAGGGCCGGCAGGTCTCGCGCCGGCACCACTCCGTAAGTCCGCGCTAACATCTGGAGCTCTGCTTCGGAAAGGGAAGCCTCATGGAGAAAGATAAGGATATTGGCGGCGATAAGCGCCACGGTTACGACCGGGAAGGTCCGGGAGCGAATGGTATCACGTAGCGGTATCATTTTCCCCTCCGCGAATTGCCGTTTATAAAATGATACCACCCCAGGACCGGGGTGTTACATAGAACTCGGGGAAAATTTTGGCCGGCATAACTCTTCGCGACCGCTAATCCCCAGCAGATCTTTGCCCGCAACTTTCTGGGCGCGAGGTTTCTACAGCCGCACCGTTTCCTACTTCCCCACCCTCGCTCCGGTAAACCTTCCCGGTGATGCTCCCACCCCCTCGGTCGGCACGCCCGCTTTTCCTTGTAACCTGCCGTTCGGACATCCCGGGACCGTATACCTTCTCCCGCACGCCTTCTTCCGGACGCAGCTTCGCCGCACCCCGTCTCTCTTCTAACCCCTGTTTTTCTTCTTGCAAACGCCCTCCGGTAACTCCCTCCGGCGGCTTTGCCCCGTCCCGAGACGGCCGCCGTAATCCGCCCGCGCCGCCGGGCTGTGCCTTCCCTGCGCCGGTTTTTTCTTCGACCGGATTCCCTTCGGGCGCCCCTGCCTCATCTCGCCCGTGCTCCTCTTTCTCCCGGACGGCAGCCCACCGCCCGATTTTTGCCGGCACCACGACTACCCCATCCTGCTGGCCCGCCCGCACCAGTTCCTCGACGGGAACCCGCCGGTGCGCCTCGAGCCGCGCCAGGCCCTCCCGCTTCAGTTCCTGCACCGTCACCGGCTTCCCGGCACGGGACGCACCCATTTTAAGCACGTATCTCCCCGGCGAGAGCCCCAACCGGTGGGCTTCCTCTCGGTATTTTGCCGGCACGGCCGTAGCCACCACCTTAACCTGTAGGTCTCTTTTCGCCACCGCCTGCCCGGCCGCTTGTGCCAGATCGGCCGCCCGCGGCACCGGTTCACCCTCCCGCACCGGCACCACCGTAAGCAACACCACGCCCTCCCGCCGGGCGCTCACATAACCCAGTTCCGCCGCACGGCAGATGAGCGCTTTAACCGCCTCGGTCACCGGCAGGCCGCGCAACTTTACCCCTGCCGTCAGGCGCACGGCATCGCCGTTCAAGGCCTCAACCCGAACCACCCGCTCCTGCCGGTCGAGCCCCAATTCAAGGCTCGGGTTGATATCGAGGGCCACGTAGGCCACGGGAGTAGGCAGGAAATAGCGGTACAGCCCCAGACCGATAAAAACGACCGTTAGCGCCGCCGCTATAGAGAGAAGCCACCAGCGTACCGCAGGGACACCAGTGAGCGTTATCTCCGCCCCCACTTCCGCTGCGGGAGAAGGAACAAAACGGAAATCGCCGTCGGGGGTAAGAACGATTCCGTTGCCGTTTTTCTCCAAAAGCAGCCCCTTTTCCCGGCGTCTCATCCTTCTCCCCCTTTCCTGTTAACAGTACTTGAGATGCCCGTAAAGGTAAGTGAACTCTTCCGGCTGTCCTAAAATCAAGCTTACCGCCAAGATGTACCGGCGTCCCCGTTCAAGGGTTTTGCGGGGTACGCCAGTCAAGAGCGCGAGCTCGTTGAGGGGAACGCGCTTCTTCTCCATTAAGTACCGGAAGAGCTCCCGGTTTTCCGCCAGCACCCGGGCCACCCGGAGAAGGTTGGCCCGGGCATCCCGGTGTTTGGGCGCCGCCGCTACCAGATCACGGAAGCTTAAGCCGAACTCGGCGAGCAGCTTGCGGTACCGCTCGATCTCTTCGCGCCGTTCCCTGAGCAACTCCTCCTCAGTGAAGCGTTCCCGCGCGACCTGTCCGACCGCCGCCCCTCCCGCCGCCGCGATTTCCTCAAGGCTTTCCGCCGCCACCCGCCCTTCCCGCCGGTAAAAATCTGCAATCCGGCTTCTAATGACCAGGCGAGCGAAGGCCAAAAAAGGCACCCCCCGGTCCTCATCGTAGGAATCGACCGCCTCGTTGAAGGCGATCAGGGCGATACTCGCCGCATCGTCACTCCACGTCAGCGGTTGTCGCGAGCACGCGGCGGCTACGCTCAAGATAAAGTGCCGGTGGCGCGCTAACAATTCCTCCCGCGCCTGCCGGTCGCCGCGCCGCGCCCGGTGCAGCAGTTCTTCCCTAATCCTTAGCTCCTCCACCCGGCTACACCTCGTTTGCCGTCACCGCAAACCCTCATTTCATCTTTTCGCCGGGCAGCGTCCATCTCCTTCCTTCCCAACGGACTCCGGGCACTCGCGCGGGCAACCGGTAAACCGCCTCTTTCTCCTCTCGACTCTGGAATTCGCTTGGCGGCTGCCGCTTTCTGGGGGTAGGCAGCCGCGAACCTGAAGGCTATTGTCCAGCAGCGGCAATAAGGGGTAAATTATTTCTTAGAGAGGAGACTTGCGTCCGTGCGCACCGGAATCGCTAACCTGCCACTTCACGCCGGGAAGTGCCCCCGCTGGCTCTTCGAGAAGATGGTGGCGCTCAGCCAGACCATCGTTGAACTCTTAGTGGTTGAAGCCGGACCAGCCGAAGTTTTGCGGCGGCTGAGCGACCCTTTCTGGTTCCAGGCCTTCGGCTGCGTCCTCGGCTTTGACTGGCACTCCTCGGGGCTCACCACCACCGTCTGCGGCGCCTTAAAAGAAGCCGTGCGGGGCTGTGAGCGGGACCTCGGCCTCTTCGTCTGCGGCGGCAAAGGAGCGACGGCGTTTAAAACCCCGGAGGAGATCCTGCGGCTTGGCGCCCGGCACCCCCTCAAGGCGAACCCGGAAGACTTGGTGCGTGCTTCCCGCCTCGCCGCCAAAGTGGACCAGGCGGCGGTCCAAGATGGCTATGACCTCTACCACCATACCTTCATCTTCTCGTCGCAGGGGACCTGGGTAGTGATCCAGCAGGGGATGAATGCGGCCGCCCGGCGCGCGCGCCGCTACCACTGGCTTTCGGAGGCCTGCCGCGATTTCGTCGTCGAACCCCACACAGCAGTTTGCTGCGACGTCAGGGGTTTAACCCTCAACCTCGTGGCTCAAGAAAGTGAAGCCGCCCGCCAGAGCCTGCCGGCACTCACGCGAGAGCGGCCGGAGAAGCTGGTGGCCGACATCAAACGCATCCACGACCGGATACTTGACCTGCCCGACCGGCACCAGTTGCTCCTCGAAGACCTCGACCCCGGGCGCCTGAAAACCGTCTTTGAAAAAAGCTACGATCGCGCGCCCCAAGACTTCGTCGCTTTGTTAGAAACTCCGGGTGTAGGTCCGCGGGGCATCAGGGCGCTCAGCCTCATTGCGGAACTCGTCTACGGAACGCCGCTCAGCTACCGGGACCCGGCCCGTTTCGCCTTTGCCCACGGCGGCAAAGACGGCACTCCCTACCCCGTAGACCGGGCCACCTACGAACACAGCATCCGGGTCTTGAAGCGGGCGGTGGAGCAGTCCCGCCTCGGGTACAGCGAAAAACGGCAGGCCCTGGCCCGGCTCGCCCGCTACGAAGGCTTATAAGGCCTGGTGCAAAATCTCTTTCAGCTCCGGACGGGTAACGCGCCGGGGATTTGTCTTGAGGGAATTTGCCGGCAGGGTGGCTTCCACCAGTTCGTCGATATCCGCCTCTTTCACGCCCAGCGCACCAATCCGGGACGGTAGCCCTAACTTCTCCACCAGCCGGCGGACGTACGCCACAAAACGGGTCGCCGCCGCAGTCGTATCCGTCCCCGGCGGCACCACACCAGCCACCACCGCCAGGGCGGCGTACTTCTCCTCCACTAACGGCAGGTTAAAGGCCATGATGTGGGGGAGGAGCACCCCGCAGACAAGCCCGTGCGGCTGATTATAGCGAACGCCGATCGTATGGGCGAGCGCGTGGACCGCCCCCACGCCGGCGTTCTGAATGGCCATTCCCGATAGGAAACTTCCCTGCATTACCCGCTCCCGCGCGTCCCGGTTCCTTCCCACGCGGTAGGCGGTATGGATATTCTGAACAATCAACCGGACGGCCTCGCAACTCACCGCGTTACTCAAGGGGTTGGCAAAACGGTAGGTATAAGCCTCAATCGCGTGGGTGAGGGCATCCAAGCCCGCCCGCGCCGTAAGCTCCCGGGATTGCGCCATCGTTAAAATCGGGTCCACCACGGCCACCTCAGGCAGCCAGAAGGGGTGGCGCAGGCTCTGTTTCTTCTTCGCTTCCCGGTCGATCAGCACCGCGTTGGTTGTCGCCTCGGAACCGCTTCCTGCGGTGGTGGGCACCGCAATCCAGGGAAACCTATGTTTCGTTATCTCGCGCCCGTAAAAGTAGTCTTTCACCGGGCCCTCTTCGTAAAAAAGACCCGCCGCCGCCTTAACCGCATCAAGCACGCTGCCGCCGCCAACCGCCACCATGACCGCACATTTCTCCTGGCGCGCGCACTCCCGCACCGCCTCAACCGTGTCGAGCGTAGGCTCCGGATCCACCTGGTCGAAAAAGGCAACCTCAATCTTCGCCGCCACAAAGGGCGTGGTCACCCGCTCGAAGTTTCCGGTTTCCTTGAGGCTGCGCCGCCCCGTCACCAGCAAAACCTTTTTCCCGAAACGTCGCGCTTCTTCGCCCAGGCGATAAGTGCTTCCGGGCCCAAAAAGAACGCGCTGCGGCAGGTACAGATCAAAAAGCAACTACACCAAACCCCTTTCGCCCCAGATATCAATCTTTTCTCGCGCCCCGCACTTTCTATCCCCTAAACATACTTCCTTATGTCTTCGAGGCTCCGCCGCCCGGGCCTCTTCTCCGCAGAAGCCTCCGGATAGCCGAGCGCCACCAGCGCCACCGGGCGAAGCTCCGCCGGTATCCCGATGCACTGGCGCACCTGGTTCTCGTCAAAGGCCCCAACCCAACAGGAGCCAAGCCCGTACGCGGTCGCCGCCAGCAAGATGTTTTGCGTCGCCGCCGCCGTATCCTGGATACAGTAAAGGTGCCGGCCCCGCTCCCCGTAATACTGTGCGGAGCGGGCAGGTTCAGCGCAGACCACGATCACGACCGGCGCCGCCGCGATAAAACCCTGATTCAGCGCCGCCGCCGCCAGGCAACGCCGCCGTCCGGGATCGGTAACCACATAAAAAAACCAGGGCTGCAGGTTTCCTGCTGAAGGCGCCCAGCGGGCAGCTTCTATGAGATTCTCGATCACCTCCCGCGCCACCGGCTCGTTCTTGAAACGGCGCACCGACGCCCGTTCCGTAATTACCCGCACCACTTTGGCGGGCATTTTCTCACCACCCCTCTTTCTATTATTTTGCACTCCGGGTAACTAGTCCTGCTAAAAGTTTCGCAACCCGGGGGAAAGAAACGCCAAAACGCGCCGATAACTATTTTGGAAACCTCGGAAGCAGGAGAATCTTGGTTTGAAGGAAACTCTTTGGCGTCACTTATTTCTCTTTCTGCTAATTTCTGGTCTTCTGCTCTTCATCGTGACCGCCTTTAGCGGCGGGATTAGCGATCCCGATACCTGGTGGCATCTGGCGGCGGGAAAGTATATTGTGCAAACCCGCTCTGTACCGCATGCGGACCCTTTCTCCTGGACCGTAGCGGGGAAGCCCTGGGTTACGCACGAGTGGCTCGCGGAGGTTCTTCTTTACCTCGCTTATGCTGCCGGGCAATTCTGGGGGGTGCTCTCCTTCCTCCTCGCGGTGGCCAGTGTGCTCTTTCTCCTTTACTGGCGGCTGTTGACCACGGCAAAAGGCCCTTTTTTCGTTGCCGCGCTGGTGCTGCTCATCACGGGCGAAATGCTCTATCCTTTCCTCGAGCTTAGACCCCAGGTAATCTCCTACGCCCTTTTCGTTGCCTTTCTTCACGTCCTCCACCGCTACGACCGGGGAGAGGACCGCCTCTTCCTCCTCCCGCTGCTCACAGCACTGTGGGCCAACAATCACGGCTCCTTTTTCTTAGGGCCGGCGCTTCTGCTTCTTTATACCTGCTGCGGCCTGGTCCCACTCCGGCACGAGAAACTCGCCAGGCGGCACCACGATAAAATGGCCCTGGCGCGGCTTCTTCTGGTATTGGCTCTCTGTGTGGCCGCTGCTGCCCTTAACCCGAACGGCGGCAAGCTTCTCGTTTACCCGTTCAGCACCATCGGCGCGAGTGAAATGATGGATAACATCCAGGAGTGGCTCTCCCCGGACTTTCACAACCCTTATAACCAGCTCTTCCTCGTTTACTATCTGGGCACCTTTTTGCTCCTGCTCCTCACCCCGCAGCGCATCCGCCTCTTTGACCTCGCGCTCTTCCTGCTTTGCGGCGCCGCCGCCTTCACTCACGCCCGCTTCATCGCCTACGCGCTGTTAGTCAACGGCCTCCTCTGGGCTAACTACTGCCGGCCCGAATTGCGCTGGAAAACCCACCTTAAAGGCGCGGTGAAATACGCTCTCCTTCCCGCGCTCCTCGTGCTCTACGCTGTAATTCTGACGGGCAGGACGCCGCCCCAGAACCCGGTTGATTACCGTTTTGCCAACCCGCAGGAATACCCGGTCAAGGCCCTCGCCTACCTGAAGGAGCATCCCCTGAAGGGGAAAATGCTCAACTACTACGGCTGGGGCGGCTACCTCATCTGGAACCGTCCTGGGGAAAAGGTTTTCATCGACGGCCGGGCAGACGTTTACTTCCCTAAAGTCTTTGATGATTACCGCCGGATTACCCGCCTCGAGCCGGAGGCACCGGCGTTGCTTGAAGCTTATGGTATCGACTACGTGCTTATGCCCGCTGCTGCAGCGCTGGTGCAGGCTTTACGCTTCGCGCCCGCCTGGGAAACCTACTACGCCGACAAAACGGCCGTAATCCTGGTCAAAAAGAAAGGGGGAGCGTCCCGTGCCCGCTGAAAAGTGCACCTTTTCGCTCGTCGTCCCCGTTTACAACGAGGGCCCCAACATTGGCCCTTTCTACGAACGGGTCGCGCGCGTCATGCAGGGGCTCGGCGAGCCCTACGAAATCATTTTTGTGAACGACGGCAGCCAAGACGATACGCTCGACCGGCTCCTTTCCTTGGCGGGAAAAGACCCCCGGGTAAAGGTGATCGACCTCTCCCGGAACTTCGGGAAGGAAATCGCGCTCACCGCCGGGATTGATCACGCCACTGGGGAGGCGGTAATCCCGATCGACGCCGATCTCCAGGACCCCCCCGAACTTATCCCGGAACTGGTGGCCAAGTGGCGGGAAGGCTACGATGTTGTCTACGCCACCCGCCGCGAGCGGGAGGGGGAAAGTTGGCTCAAACGCGCCACCGCCCACCTTTTCTACCGGGTGGTCGAAAAGATTACCCCTATCAAGATCCCGCGGGATACCGGCGATTTCCGGCTGATGAGCAGGCCCGTGGTCGAGGCCCTGAAGCGGCTGCGGGAGCGCAACCGCTTTATGAAGGGACTCTTCGCCTGGGTGGGTTTTAAGCAAACCGCCGTTTACTACCGGCGGGAACGGCGCCACGCCGGGAAAACGAAATGGAACTACTGGAAGCTCTGGAATTTCGCCCTGGAGGGGATTACCTCTTTCAGCTACATCCCGCTCCAGTTCGCCACTTATTTTGGCCTCACGGTCGCCCTTTTCGCTTTTATCTACGCTCTCTTCATTGTCGTGCGTACGCTCCTCTTCGGCCGGGACGTGCCTGGCTACCCCTCCCTCATCACGGTAATCCTCTTCCTTGGCGGCGTGCAGCTCTTCGCCATCGGGATCCTGGGTGAATACATCGGGCGGATTTACAGCGAAGTGAAGCAACGCCCGTTATACATCGTGAAGGGCAGGTACGGCTTTCACCGGATAAGAGAGGCCCAGCGAAGCGAGGGGCACAATAGGACCGCAAAAAAGATAGGCTCGCTCTCGGGGTAGCGAAAAGGTATCGCCCTTCCGGGCGCGAAGAAGAATTTACACGGGGTTACCCGCCGCAAGGTTACCAAATAACCGGAGAGGGTAAAGCATTGAAAAATAGGGCTTTAACGGTTGGCGGCGCCGTCCTCAGCCTCCTTTTACTGGCGGGAGTTTTTTACCGGGTGCGGCCCGCCGTCTTCTGGGCGGCGCTTAAAGAGACGGATCCGGTGGCGCTGGGGTCCTGCGTCTTCTTCTTTGGGGTAAGCTGTCTTGCCCGGGCCGTCATGTGGCGGGTCACGACGCGCCCGCTCCAACCGGTGGGCTTTTCCACCCTCTGCGGCGGCATCATTGTCGGCTACCTGGCCAACAACCTTCTCCCCGCGCGGGCAGGTGAAGTCGTGCGGGCCTACTACCTCGCGCGCCGCACGGGGATACCGGGCCCGGCAGCCTTCGCCACGGTGTGTGTGGAGCGCGTCCTGGACGCTGCCTCACTAGGACTGCTGGTAGCCGCCGCGCTTTTGGTCGGGGTGCGGGGCTTAAGACCGGAAACCGCCCGGCTCACGCTGCTGATTCTCTGCGGCGCCCTGACCGTAGGAGCAGCGGCCTTTGCCGGGTTGCTACGCCTGAGCGAGCGGGCAGTAGGCACGCCCGTGTTCCCCGCTCCCGTTCGCGACGCCCTCGCCTCTTTCACCGGCCCCTTGCGGCCCCTGGGCCGGCCGCGGACGCTGGCGCTTCTCGTTACCTTGAGCCTGCTCGCCTGGGGGGCTAATTACCTTTCTCTCTTGGCTCTGGTTCCCGACGCGGCAGCAAGCAGGCCCCAAGCCGCATTACTCCTCCTCCTTTTTATTAACCTCGGGCTCCTCGTCCCTTCCTCCCCGGGAGCCTTCGGGGTGATGCAGCTCGCCTTCTGGGCGGCCCTGGCCCCTTTCGGGCTGCCAAAAGAGGTCGCGCTGGCGTTATCGCTTGCCTACCAGGGCAGCCTTTACCTTTTCACGCTGGCCCTCGGGCTGCCTTATTACGCCCGGGCCCACATCAGCCTCGGCAAGATAGCGGCTGAGGCAACGGCGCAACAGAAAGAAGACCCTACCCCCGGTGAAGCTGCTACGACGGCGGTGGCAAAGGCGCCCCGCAGCCTTTTCCGGGAGCGGTGATCCTATGCGGCAACTCCTTGACCGGCCGTGGCGGGAAATCCTCCTGGTTTTCGCGGTAGCAAAGGTCTTCCAGGGAGTCTTCGTCTACGCGGGGCACCTCCTCCGCGGCCCGCTTCCTCCGGAAACCTGGCCGGGCGTAGCAAATTGGTGGCTCAACCCCTGGACCGCGTACGACAGCCAGTGGTACCTGGAAATAGCCGCCCGCGGCTACCGGGAACTCACCGCGCCTTTCTTTCCCCTCTACCCGCTCTGGCTCAAAATTTGCGGCCACACGGACGTTACCCGGGCCCTCGCGGGCGTTATCATCTCCAACCTCGCTTTTCTGCTCGCGCTCTACTTTCTGCGCCGCCTGACGCAAGAGGATTTCGACGCCCCAACGGCTAGAGCCGTTGTCTGGGTTGCCGCTTTCTACCCCACCGCGGCCGTCTTTGGCGCCGTGTACACCGAAGCGCTCTTTCTTCTCTTCCTGGTGCTCGCCTTCGCCGCGGCGCGGCGGGAAAAGTGGGCGGCCGCAGGCTTTTGGGGGCTCCTCGCCGGCGCGACGCGGAACTCCGGTCCGGTCATCTTTGCCGTACTCGTGCTCGATTACCTCCACGCGCGGCGCTACAAGCTCAAAGCGCTAAATCTGAAACCGGTGCTCTTCTTAAGCCTGACGCTGGCCGGCCCCCTACTCTTCGGGCTTTACCTTTACTTTCAGTTCGGCGACCCCCTTCTCCCCCTCAAGAGCCAGCATCACTTTTACCGCGACGGTTTTGCCTGGCCCTGGCAGCCCCTTTGCGCCGACCTTAAAGACTTTTGCACGGGGCGGAACCCCAACCCCGTGATTCCCATCAATCTCCTCTTTCTTAGCCTTACCGGCTATTGGGTAATTAGGCGCCGCCGGGCACTCCGGCCCGCCTACCTGCTCCTTCTCCTGGGCGTGGTGCTGATGCACCTCTGCTACCCGCGGGCCAACAGCCCCCACACCATCGGCCTCATCCGCTACCTTTCGGTGCTCTTTCCTTTTCTGCAAATCCTGGCCGCTACCTACCTCGCGGCAACCCGAAAGGTAAAAGGGGCGAAAATCCTCCTCCCCCTCACTTATTTTTTGGTTAACGCCTTCTTTGCTTTTGGTTTTGGGCTTAAAAGCTTCCTCGAATAAGCCGAAAAGAAAAGGAGAGGGATTTTTTCACAGGGGAGTCGTTCACGACGATTTTATCGTCGCCACCGGGAATGAAAATGGCCTTTCCTGCCGTTGTCCCCCGGCTGCGCTGTGCTCCAGTCCGACGAGACATCGGCTCGGTTCGTAGTGAACGACGACCCCGCTCCTGGCGCCGGATACAGTGCTTCTAAAGTACGGTTTAGGAGTAAAGGATCCGGTAAGCCTCGCTCGGGGGAAGGATTTAAAGAGAGGCGCTACTCGCGGGGTCTGTTCACTATACTCACCTTCGCCGTGTCTCGTGGACGGACTTTCGCAGAGCTCGCCTCAGGGACTAACGGCAGCGGCCTTATGAAACTTCGAACGTTGAACTATTAAACTTCGAACTATTTTCGGAGGAGATGCTCTTGTTTCCAAGTGGAGGGACCGTGACCCCACGGCGATACCCGCGCTTTTTCTGGCTTCTCTTCTTTGGTGTACCCGTGCTGACGCTCCTGCCTTACCTGATGCTCTACGCGGCCGCACCCCCCGGCACGACGTTCACCGGGTTTTTCTTTGCCAGCGACGACCTCGAAAGCTACCTCACCGACATGCGCATGGCGGAATACGGGTGGAAGTGGAATTTTATGTTCACCGCCGAAGATACGCGGGGCGGTTACATTTTCCTCTACTACATCTTCTGGGGCAAGCTCGCCCTGTGGCTTCACCTCCCCCTGATCGTCGCCTTCCACCTCGCCCGGATCACTGCCTCGCTTTTGCTCATCCTCGCCGCGTGGCGTTATCTGAACACTTTTTCCCTCCGCGAAGCGGAACGGCGGTGGGGTCTTGTCTTCTTCTGCCTCGCGATTCAGTTCCCCCGCTTCTACGACCGGGAGTGGGGCCTGCTCCTCATCTTTCACCCTGAGTTTTACCCCGCCGCTAACATGCTGCTGCTGCCGCACGTCGCCTTTTCCCAGGCGATGTTCTTATTTGCCGCATATTGCCTGCGGGAGTGGGCCCGCACGCGGAAGGTAAAGTACATTCTCTGCGGGAACGCAGCACTCCTCGGGCTGGTCCTGGTGCACCCGTACATGCTTCTTCCTTACGCGCTTCTCGCGTTACTCACCCTATATTTCCACCGGGGACCCCGGGTGGCTTCTGACCTGCGCGCCCTCGCATCCTTCCTTCTCCTGGCCACCCCCTACCTCGTCTACCTTTACTTCTTGATGCACCAGCCCGATATCCGCGCCTGGCAGGCCCAGAGCGCCACCCTTACCCCTTGGCGTGAAATCCTCACCCGTGACGCCGCCCTCCTCCTGCCCGCGCTCGCAGGGCTCCTGGTTCTGTGGCGCCGCGAAGGCCCGCGCCGCGAAGCGGCCTGCTTCTGGGCGGCCCCCTTTCTCCCGGTGCTCTTCCCGCTCAGCTTCCAGGAAAGGCTCTTGGAGGCGGCCGGCCCCGGTTTCTGTTTCGCCGCCGGCATCGCCGTGGCGGCAGTTGCTTCCTGGTGCCGGACCAGGTGGGGCCCCGTCGTTTTGACCTTAATCCTGCTCGCCCCCCTGTCCGCCGTCTGCCTCACGCCCGTGAACCGCCCTTCGGCGTGGTGCTTTATGCGCCGGGAAGAAGTGGCGCTGCACCGGTGGATAGATGCCCATCTCGGGCGGGAAGATGTGGTGCTGGCAGCGCCCCTTTATAGCCTGCGACTTCCGGCGCGCGCCGGCTGCCGCGTCTGGGCCGGCCACCACGACCAGACGCTTAACGCCAAGGAAAAGCGGCGCAAGGTGGCGCGCTTTTTTGGCGACCCCACCTTCGACCAGGAAGCCTTCCTGCGGGAAAATCATGTCGACTATGTCCTCTGGGATACGGAGAGATGCGCCCTGAAACCGCCAGCGGCACTTGTTCCCGTCGGCCGCTGGGGCAGTTTAATCCTCTTTCGGAACGAAAAGGAAGGCGCCCCTTATCCTCCGAAGCGCGCCGGGAGGAAGGCGAGCCGGTCGCCGGGTTGTGTTCCCGTAGCCGCAACCTTTCCTGCCGGCAGTTCTACTACCCCCTGCGCTTCGCGGACAAAAGGAGTGCAGCGGAAGGGAACCAAGTAGGGAAAGACGGCCACCACACAGCCCGCAAAGTCGTAGAAGACGGCATCTATGGGGAATAGCATAAAGAAGGTATGGATCGCGTTGCAGGGTTCAATGACCAAACCCTCGCTGGGCCCGAGCCCGCGCCGCAAGAGTAAGCCCTTAAGACGCCGCCCGAAAGAGCGCGCCACTTCGGCCTGCTCCGCAAGCACGTTCCCGGAACTCTCGTTCACCACCCGGACGAGCATCCTTGCTCCCTCAAGCTTCTAAAAACCGGAGCGGAAGGCCCGCGCCATGTTGAGGATGGCCGGCCCGAGAAGCACGATAAAGGTGGCGGGGAAAATGAAGAAGACCAAAGGGATCAGCATCTTTACCGGCGCCTTCATCGCCTGTTCATCCGCCCGCTGCCGCCGTTTGAGTCTGATCTCCTGCGCCTGCAGGCGCATCACGTTCGCAAGCTGCACGCCCATCTGCTCGGCCATAAGGATGGCCCCGATAAAAGAGGAAAGCTCTTCGACATCGAGTCGTAAAGCCATATCCCGTAGGGCATCCCGTCGCGGCTTCCCCACCTTTATTTCCTGAAGCATCTGGCGAAACTCCGCTGGCAGCACGCCCTTCATTTTTTCCACCACCTTGAGGATGGCGCCGTCAAAGCCAAGCCCCGCTTCGATGCTCACCGTTAATAAGTCAAGCACATCCGGAAGGGCATCCCGGACCGCCTCCTGGCGCTGCCGGACCTTCTGTCTAAGGAAAAAGTCGGGTAGTAAAAAGCCGAAAACGAGGAGTAGCGTTACAAAAAGAAAGCTTTGGGCCGCCGGCAAACCGCTCAGCCGCCCCAAAAGCAGCCCCACCGCTCCGGATAGAATGGCCATCAGGTACTTCAACACCATAAACTCGGCCGCCGTTAACCCCCCGGGCCTTCCGGCAATCAAGAGCAATTTCTCGATGTTTGCCGTCCTGCCCGCCGGGATATACTGCTTCCCGGCTGCCCCGAGGCGTCTGAGCAAGGGTTTCACTACCCGGTAGTAAAGCGGCTGGCGCAACTCCTGTTCCCTTAAGGTCGCCGGCCCCTCGCCGCCCAACAAAGCGGTTGCCCGGGTTACCACCGCTTCTTCCCCAGCCCGAAAAGCCTGGTAAACCGTCAGCCCCAGCGCGAGGACCGCCAAAAAAACCAGTGTCGCCGTCAGGGTGACCATTTTTGCACCCCCTACACCTTAATGTTCACGATTTTCTTGATCATCAGCGCACCCAGGATCTCCGTGCCGACGGCGATGCCAGCTAACATCATTCCAGTAGGCGTGCTCCAAAGAAACGAAATGTATCCGGGGCTAATGAAGAAAAGTAGTAATGCCAAGCCTACAGGTAACAACCCGATCACCAGCCCGGAGATGCGCCCCTGCGCGGTGAGGGCCCGGATCTCGCCCTTGATACGCACCCGTTCCCTGATCGTCTCCGCGATGGTATCAAGCACCGAAGCTAAATTGCCGCCGACAGTCCGCTGGATGACCACCGCCGTTACCACTAAATCGAGGTCGTCGCTCTTAATCCGGCGCGATAGGTTCATAAGTGCTTCCTCAGTTGCGATCCCGAGGTTCATCTCGGCCAGCGCCTGCCCAAACTCCTTGCTTATCGGGGGGGGCATTTCCCGCCGGACCACTTCCATAGCCTGAAGAAAACCGAAACCCGCCCGCAAGGTGTTGGCCATAACCACCAGAGCGTCGGCGATCTGGGCGTTGAAGGCGTGGAGGCGCCGGACCTGCGCCCGCCGGAGGAGAATGTATGGCAGCGCGGCGCCGATGGCGGCGCCCACCACCCCCGCCGCCAGCCGTTGCGTCATCGCGTAGCTGGCAACACCAAACAAAAACGCCACGCCGCAAACCGCAAGCAAAAACTCCTCCGCCCGGAGGAGAATGTCGGCGCGCGATAGCTCCGCATCGAGGCGCTTCATTAAGCCAAGCGCCGGCCGGAAACTCGTGATGCTGCTCCTGAGCCATTGTAACCCCTGCCGGCCTTTTGCACCTTCGGCGACCGGCAGCTTTCCGGCACCCGCTGCGGTCAACCCCTCAAGCCGCGCCGCAAGCAAGCGGCGCTTAGCCTCGAAGGTTTCCCACAAGGCGAGTCCCGCAAAGAGGCAGGCGAGAAAAACGAAGAGTATTACCATCCTTGGGCCTCCTCACCAGGTGGTCGGCGCAAAGAGGCGCGGGTCGAGGTGAATACCTGCCGCCTCCAGCCGGTCGATAAACTTCGGCCTGATTCCGGAGCTGACAAACCTGCCGAGTACCTTTCCTTGCTCGTTAACGCCAGTCTGCTGGAAAATAAAGATATCTTGCAGGACGATCACATCACCTTCCATTCCCTGAACTTCCGTAATGTGGGTCACCTTCCGTGAGCCGTCCTTAAACCGCCCGGTGTGGACAATGAGGTCAATGGCCGAAGCGATCTGCTCCCGGATCGCTTTGACGGGCAACTCCATCCCGGCCATGAGCACCATCGTTTCGATACGGGCCAGCATATCCCGGGGCGTATTCGCGTGGCCGGTGGTGAGGCTCCCGTCGTGCCCCGTATTCATCGCCTGGAGCATGTCGAGCGCCTCACCGCCGCGGACCTCGCCGACCACAATCCGGTCGGGGCGCATCCGCAGCGCGTTACGGACCAGGTCACGGATCGTGATCGCTCCTTTCCCCTCGATGTTCGGGGGCCGTGATTCGAGCCGGATCACGTGCTCCTGACGGAGCTGCAGCTCCGCAGCATCCTCAATGGTGATGATGCGCTCGTCAGGAGGAATGAACGAAGAGAGGATATTCAAAAGGGTCGTCTTACCGCTGCCCGTGCCGCCCGAAACGACGATGTTCAACCGCCCGCGGACGCAGGCCTCTAAGAATTTGGCGATCTCGGGGGTTAGGCTCCCAAACCGGATCAGATCGTCGATGGTGAGCGGGTCGCGGAAAAATTTCCGGATCGTGATCGTCGGTCCGTTAAGCGCCAGCGGGGGAATAATGGCGTTGACGCGCGACCCGTCCGGCAGCCGCGCGTCCACCATCGGCATGCTCTCGTCAATTCTTCGCCCCAGCGGCGCCACGATCTTTTCGATGATGTGCATCACGTGCGCGTCGTCCCGGAAGGTTACCTCCGTCAGCTCTAACTTGCCGCGCCGCTCAACGTAAACCTGGTACGGCCCGTTGACCATGATCTCGGTGATCTCCTCATCCTCAAGGAAAGGCGTTATCGGACCGAAGCCGAGCGCCTCCTGGACGAGCTCCGCTACGATCCGCTGCTTCTCGAGGCGCGGGATGGTCACCGGCTGCTTCTCTAAGAGTTCCCAGGCCACGCTCTCTACTCTATGCGCGTCAAGTGCCTGGTCATTACCCGCCCGGAGCATATCCCCAAGCTCCGCTACTAACAGCTTGTGGAGGTTAACCTTCAGCTCCTGATAGGGGTCACGGCGTAACACCCGGTCTGGACCGGTCGTTTTCGCCTTCTCTTTTTTCTCCTCAAAACGGGAGAACACCGTCAACGGTCACACCTCCTACGCATAAAAAGCTTACACGCTCAAAAGTTTACCGAAGAGAGAACGCCGCTCGCCCTTCGCCGGCGCCTCTTTCGCGACGAATCTTTCCGCCAGGCGGATAACGTCCTGGGCCACCCGGCTTCCCTTGCTCAAAGCGACAAAGGGTATCCCTTTGTTCGCTGCCACATGAGCCGTTTTCGGGTCGGCGGCAATGGAGTTGACCCCCTGTAAGCCAAGCGACCTTTCGATATCCACGAGCTTCAGCCCGGCTTCAAAGGAAGCGTTATTCAGCACAACCCGGATCTTCTCCCCAAGCTGGTGCATATTGAGAAACTCAACGTCCGCCTTAAGGCGGCGCAGGGCCACCACGTCCGTCTGGCCAACCACTACGATCTCGTCGGCCAGGTCAAGCACCCGCGCCACCGCCGCGTTCAGAACCGGCGGCGTGTCGATTAACACATAGTCCGCCTCTTCCTTCAGCACCGCCAAAACAGCCGGAATGCCGGCCGCCACCGTCGCAAAATCCTCCTCCCGCGACGGGATGGCCCCGATGACCCGCACCCCCGTAAGGTGGGTCACCTCATAACTTTTGACAATCTCCTCATTGATCTCGGGTTCCCGGACCAGCTCGGCAATACTACCGGGGAGGCTCAGGTTAAAAAGGGCGGCCACATCCCCGGCGGCGATATCGAGGTCAACCACCGTAACCCGCTGCTTGAATTCTTGGCTCAGGGCCACGGCTAAGTTGCAGCACAAAGTGCTACGGCCAGCACCGCCTTTGCTCCCGAAGAAAACTACTATCCGGCCGGGCACGACTTCTTCCGGCGCCTGCTGCAAACGGCACAGGGTATCCTGCCGTTTCTTCGCCTTTTCATAGACCCGGCGGATCGTATCTGCCAGTTCCTGAGAGGTGAAGGGTTTGATCAGGTAGTCACTGGCCCCGGCAGCCATCGCCTTTCGCAGGTATTCGTGTTCCCCCTGAATGGAAATGATAATTACCGCCGTCTGGGGCACGCTTTCGGTGATTTTCTCGGTAGCGCTGATGCCGTCGAGCCCAGGCATGTTGATATCCATCAAGACCACATCGGGCTTAAGTTCCTGCACCACCCGGATGGCCTCTTCCCCATCGCCGGCCTCACCGATCACCTTGATATCCTCTTCAAAAAATAGGAGGCGCTTCACGTCTTCTCTGGTATTTACAATGTCGTCGGCGATGACTACGGTAATTAAGCTCATGGTAACATCCCCCTTTAGCCCGTAAGGCGTCTCAGATGAGTTCAGCGGGGCTGTGACGTCTGCTGCACGGTAGCGGACTTAACCGGTTTTGGGACCTGAGCAACCAAATCCTCGGTCTTGGCCGGGGGTAGCTTCACTTTCTCCTTGTCCACCGGCGAACGCAGCACCAGCCGGATACTGCCTCGCTCCGCAGCCAGGATGAGCACCTGGGCCTCCGCCGGCGTTACCGCCAGGGTCACGTGCTGGAATCCCGTGTCTTTCTTATCCTTCTTTTCCTCCGGCGTCAGCATCTGGCCGGTAGCCAGGACCCTAATATCGCTCAAAATCGTAGTCGTATACGTAGTCTTGGGCTGATTAGGGTCTGCGGGCGCAACATCTAAAGTTGCCACCACGTCAACCCGGTCGCCTGGCCGCACCATCCCGCCTACGCTGGAAATCTCGGTTACAGCAACGGTTACCGCCCGTTCCCCGGCACCAAGGCTGAAAGCCAAACCATACCGGGCATCCTTCGCGGCCACCAACTTGCTCTTGAGAATGGGCTCCCCCGCCTTGATATCCGTCAGGCTAATCTTCCCGACCACTTCCCGGGCAGAAGTGGCCGCATCGGGATGTAAGTAGCGGGCCGGAATATCCTGGTATTTAAGCATTGCTGGCGTAATTCTCGTTCGTGAGGGAATATCGGCTCCGGCAACAACCGCCGTGACAAACCGCCCGGTTTCCCGGTAAGTCTTTTCTAACGCCTGAAGGTAAAAATAGGTGCTCACCGCCGCTGCGGCGGCAAAGATCAGGGCCAGCGCCAAGAAGATTTTGCTCCGCACCGCCATCGCTCCTTACTCGACAAGCTTCACTGTCCGCAAGCCGTAATCGTCCCCGCCTATCCCGCGGGCCCCGCTCACTAACTTTTGAATAAAGTAACCCTGCACGTAACAGTCGTTACCGCTGCCCGTCACCCCGTCAAGGAAGAAAGCCGCAAACCCTACAACCTCGACCTGGCTTCGCCCTTGCAACTCGCCTACCACCCGGTAAACCGGCGTGTAGATTACGCGCGGGCAGTCGCGGCAGTGGTGCTGCCAGGTGCAGCTCTCGTGGCCGCGGATGCGGTCTTCCACCGCCCGCCGGGTCGGCCCCGACATATTCCCCGTCTCGGTCTCGAGAATGTCCCCCACCTTAAGCCACCCCTGATAGCCTTCCCGGAGATTATCCTCGTAGTTATTGGCTCCGTGACCGCCTAAAGCCAGCGCCCCAAAGTTACCGTGCTCTCCCGCACCACCGCCGACTTTTAGGTTGTAAAGCCGGCCAAACTCAAGGCTCTGCTCCCGCACCCCCAAAGGGGCCGCCCCATAAAGCTCACTTACCGCCCCGACCTCAGCTCGAGCGTGCGCCGAAACGGTTGAGGCAGTGAAGCCCAGCGCGCGTGCCAGGGAAAAATTCACCGCGTGTACGGCATCCACGGTGATGCTCTTGCCGTCCGGACCAACGGTGACGTTAACCTCGCCCGGTTGGGCGCCGTTTTTTAGCGCGTATTCCTGCGCCGTGCTAACGGCAGCAGCCGGGTTCTCGGGAAGAAACGCGGCGCCCGCAAGTGCCGCCGCATCGGCCGCGTTGGCTACGCGCTCCCGGTTGAGCATAAGCAGCCCCACGTCGGTCACCAGCGCCCCAAAGCCCAAAAGCGCCACCAAGGCCGCTGCCACCAGGACCAAAACCACCCCTTTTTCTTCCCGAAGCCAAGCCATCCTCACACCACCTCACTCCACCCGCATTACCGCCCGGGCTCTCAGCGGAAAGGGGTTGGGGGCAATGCCGGTTAAGACCGGGGTTACGAGATAAACAGAGTAAGAGACGCTCACCCGCGCCTCCGTGCCGCTAAACCGGTTGCTGGCAGGCGGTTCGATATCCACGGTTAGCGCCGCAGGATCAAGTGAACCCGCAGCGTCCCGCACCCGCGCCACAATCGCCGCGTCGTCCGCACCTACTGCGGCCAGTCGCGCCCCCTCGCGGGCAGCATTGGTCACGACAAGGTAGGCGGAAAAAAGGCGGCCGAACTCCATAATCCCGAAGAGGATCAGGATCAGGACAGGGAGAACCAGCGCGAGCTCCACGGTGGCTTGACCGCGTTCCTCTCGCAGCCGCATAGGCATCACCTCAACCAAAGGGCCACAAAACTCCCGAGACAGAAGAGGACACCGTAGGGAAACTTAACGCCGCTCTCACCAAGCCAGAGCCGCACGCCCCCCGGAAGCACAAAGCTGAGACAAGCTCCTTTTAAAGCCAGCCATAGCCGCTTCTCGCGCGCCAAAAGAAAACCGGAAACCACACCACCTAACAGCGCCCCGGCGAGGAAGGTGTAAAGGACAAACTCCGGTCCGCCGCAGGCTCCCACTGCCCCCAGCAACTTCACATCACCAGCCCCGACGCCGCCGGCCGCGTAGGCCATAAGAAGGAGCGCCACCCCCGCGCCCAGACCGGCGACCCCTTCCCATAAGGAAGCCCAGCCGCCTGTCAGCCCCCGGTAAAGGAGCGCAAAAATAATGGCGGGGAAGAGAACCGCGTTATAGATCCGCCGCCGGTGAAGGTCGGTAACCAGCGAAATTGAAGCTACAGCCATAATGCAGGCTTCGAGAGGCTGCATAAGCATACCACCACTTCTAAAGCGTTGCGGCAAGCCCTTCAGAACGGTCAAAGCTTTCAAAGGTGGCCCCGCCCGGCCATCTATGAGCCGGGCAGGGCTTATATAGGGGTAGGAGGTGCCTTGGAAAAAGACGTCTTTAAAGTCCTGTCGTTTCCCTTTACTGAAGGTTGTTGGAAACTTCCTCGAACTTGTTCTTGATTCTACCCCCAAGAACTACCAGGGCCGCAATGGCCACCACTGCGATCAGCGCCAGGATCAACCCGTACTCCGCCATCCCCTGACCTTCTTCTTCTTTTAGCAGCCGCTTAAGGAGTCCCTTCATCCACATTCCCTCCCTTAGTACTTAATCTGCTTAGCTATTGTGAACACCCCGAAGGGCTTGCCTGCCGCGCTACATATTATTGGAGACGTGATAATATTTGTCGCGCACCTTAGTTCCGAGCACCACCAGCCCCACTATCGCTACCACTACTACCAGCACGAAGATTAACGCGTATTCCGCCAGCCCTTGCCCATCCTCCTCCCGGACCAGCCGCCATAGCAGCTCCCTCACCCGCGCCTCCCCTCCTCTGGACTTGCCGCCAGCTTAATCGTAACTCCGATCCCAGAGCACCGCCATCGAACAGCCGCCTCATTTTGTGGGGGCCTATAGGTCCCATTTTCGATAGGACTTTCGACCTATCTTGATAACATTCGACATTTGCAAGGACCAAAAAATTTAGGGCTCCCAGATTGAAACTAACCCTAAAAACGGCCGGCGCTACAACTCTACAAGCCGCTGCTTAATGGCGTAAAGCGCCGCCTGCGTCCGGTCGGTCACCCCAATTTTTTGAAAGATGTTCGACAAATGATTTTTCACCGTCTTTTCGCTGATAAAGAGCTTGCTCGCAATCTCCCGGTTGCTCGCCCCCGCCGCCACCAGGCGCAGGACCTCCACCTCCCGCTCGGTGAGGCCGTCAGGATTGCTGCGGGCGGCCAGCCGGTTGAACTCCTGAAAAACCTTAGCCGTCAAACGCGGTGGAATAAAGGATTCGCCCCGCGCCACGCCGTAAATAGTCTCTACCAGCTTGTCCGCAGACATATCCTTCAAAACGTAACCCGAAACACCGGCGCGGATCATCTCGAAAAGGTACTCTTCCTCGTCGTGAATCGTAAGGGCCACCACTGCCGTCTCCGGGCGCAGCCGTTTAATCTCCCGACAGGCTTCAATCCCGTTCATTTCCGGCATGCTGATGTCGAGGAGAACGACATCAATCGGTTGCCGCCGCACAAACTCGACCGCCTCCCGACCGTTAGCTGCTTCACCGACCACCGCGATACCCGGTTCTACCGAGAGGATCTTGATTAAACCCTCCCGGATCAGCGCGTGGTCGTCAACAACAAGAACCCGTACCGCCATCTAACCCCTCTCCCCAACCTCTGAAGAGAACGCTTGTAGAGTGTGGCATCTCCCGTGACTCCTTATTGTTCCTCTGTTGTAAGATCAATGCCTACCATTAGGGTTGTTCCCTTCCCGGGCGAAGAGATGATTTCTAACTCGCCGTTCAAAAGCTGCACCCGTTCTCTGATTCCGAGGAGCCCGTAGCCTTTCCGCTCCGGGTCTTTGAGCACCTTTTCCACATCGAACCCCCTACCGTTATCCCGCACTACCAGGTTCACCCGCGCCGGTAAAACCTCGAGCTTAACCAGGGCACTGGTGGCGTGGGCATGCTTGTAAATGTTGTTGAGCGCCTCCTGAACAATCCGGAAGAGAGCCACCTCCACCGCCGGCGGTAGCCTTTTCTCCGGGCCGAAGTACTGGTACTCCACCGGTAACCCGTATTGTTCCTTGTAGTTGGCCACAAACTTCTTGAGCGCCGCCGCCAGCCCTAAATCGTCAAGCGCCATCGGCCGGAGGTCGAAAATTATCTTGCGCGTGTCCTGCAGGCTGGTACGGACCAGGTCCTGAAGCGCCAGGAGCTCGCCGCGGAGTTTCGCCGGGTCCCGGTCCAGCAGCTTCAAGCAGAACTCCGCCCGCATCACCACGTTGGCCATCGACTGCGCGGGCCCGTCGTGGATCTCCCGGGCCACCCGCCGCCGCTCTTCTTCCTGCGCCTCCAGGATCCGGAGCGCCATCTGCTGCCATTGCTGCATCTCACCCATCCGCTCCGCCGCTCCCTGAAAATCGGTGCGGAGGTAGTCGAGGATCACCCCTATCCGTGACGCCAGGCGCGTTGCCCGCTGCCGCGTTTCTACCAGCCGTTTGAGCGACCGTTCCATATCGTCCCGGCGCAGGCGGAGCATCGCCTCTTTTTCCCGGAGGGTCGCCAGTTCTAACTGCAGCCGCTGGGCGTTCTCGTAAGCCTCTTTGATATCCGCTTCCGTATATTTCCTGAAGTCGGCGCTTACCTCCATCAACCGCAGGCGCGCCGCCTTCTCCGCTTTTTGGAGGCTGTCGACCCGGGCAATTACCTCCAGCGTCTCCTGGCGAACCGCTTCCACCTCTTGCTGGAGACGCTTAATTTCGGTTTCGGTCGCCTCAGCAATCGAAAAAATCTCCTCTCTATTCTTTTCGATTAGACTTATGATTTCTTTAATGATTTCTTCAAGCGTTTTTACTGCCACCGTTTCTCCCCGCCTTCAGCAGTAAAGTCGCCGCCGCGCTTTTTCTCCGCCAGCGCCCGGTAATGCCCTAAAAGGACCTCTGCGAGCCGGCCGATGGATAACTCCGCGGCCTTCGCCACCGCCCCCTCCTTTAGGTTCTGGTAAAGGTGCGGGTCCTCGAGCACCCGGCAGACCACCGTAGCAAAAATCGCCTCGTCAAGCGGCGTGAGGAACCCATCCACCCCTTCATTGACCATTTCGCTTACGCCCTGGGCCCTGACGGCCACGACCGGCAGGCCGGCCGCCTTGGCCTCCCCGATCACCAGACCCTGTGTCTCCGTAAGTGAGGCCATAACAAAGAGATCGGCCGCCGCGTAACAATCCTTAACCCGCTCCGGCGGTACCGGCCCCGCGAAAACCACTTTCTCGTGGATGCCAAGCCTCCGGGCCTCACCGTGAAGTTCCTCCCGCGCCGGGCCGCCCCCCACCAAAACCAGCCGCACCGCATCAAGACGGGCGGCGATATCGCGAAACGCCCGCAGCAGAAAGGCGATGTTCTTTTCCCTGCCGAGCCGGCCTACGTAGAGGAGCACCCTCTCCTCCGGGTCGATACCCAGGCGCTTCCGGAAACCGGCGCCGTCGCCGCCCCGGAAGGCTGCAAGCTCAATACCGGTCGGCAGAACGGCTACCGGAACGCTAACTCCGGACCGCAAGAGGTACTCCCGGATAGCTCCGGTCGGCGCCAGCACCAAATCACAACGGTTACAGAAATTTACCGTATAACGCCGCGTCGCGACCCGCGCCGGCTGGCGCAGGAAGGGGAAATAGTGGACGTACTCTTCGTAAAGGGTGTGGTAGGTAAAGACGAGGGGCAACCCCAGACGCCGCGCCCAGCGCGCCCCTAAGCCGCCGAGAAAAAAGGGGGAGTGGACGTGAATGAGATCGAGCCCCAGCGATTTGAGCGTCCGCCCGAGGCGGACCGAAAGCGGAATAGCTATGGCAAAGTCTGGGTTGGTCGGGGCCGGCAGGGAAAAGAACCGGAAGACTTTTTCCTCAGGCTCGCAGTTCGGGTAGCGCGGGGCGAAGATAAAGAAAGAGACGCCCCTCGCGGTAAGCGCCAGACGAAACGTCTCGATGGACCGGACCACACCGCTGGTGTAGGGTCGGTAGCTGTCCGCAAAGACTCCCACGCGCAAAAAGAGCTTCGCCTCCCGTTTTTAAAAACTTGGCAGCGGCACATAATCTATCCGCTGCTACTTCAAGCGCCGATCAGCTCAAGTATTCCCCGGCAGTTTCTCTATTCGCCCCTCTTCCGCCCACCTCCTTTTTGCGCCATTCCCCGCAAAGAAAAAAGCCCGGGGGCCGTGTCCCGGGCAGCCGCTGGAGGTATATCCTACCACGGATGGGTGCCGATAATCACCTCTTTCCCGAACTTCCCCTTAATCTTTTGGGCCAGTTCTTCGGGGTTGATCGGGCATTTCGCGGTAGTAGAAGCCTTGACGATACAGGTTCCGAGATATACCACGTCGAAGTCGCGCCCGTAAGCCTTTGCAATATCGCTAATGATACCCAACTTAGGCATCACCAGCCCTGGACAACCGCCGCAATCCCCCATACCTACGATTTCGAGCGGTTCATCCTTGAACCTTTCAAACTCTCCTGCCCGCTCCGCCACGGCTTTAAAACACTTGATACACGAAACGCAGGTAATGTCTCTGATTTTTTTGCACGACAGGATCACGATCCGTGCCAAACCGAACACCTCCTGGCAAAATTTTTGAGCAAATGTATTATAAACAAAAAATGGCATAATGTCTACCCTCTTAATCCTACCCGGGTTCATTTTTCTTGCCAACCGCCTCTTGACAGGCCCGCCAAAACTTGATAACTTTAAGGGCAAACTAAATAACGTGTTCCCGGGCTCTTATCAAGAGTGGCGGAGGGACTGGCCCTATGAAGCCCGGCAACCAGTCGGGGGGTGGCCACAAAGGCTGCGGCCCGGCCAGGTGCCAATTCCAGCAGAAGAGCTCACCCATCTCTTCTGACAGATAAGGGTGCCTGAAATTACGGCCTCTTCATGTTAGAAGAGGCCTTTATTTTGCCTGCAGGCGGCATACCGGGAAAAGGAGGAGATAGGATGCGTGATAAAACTTTCGCCGTGATCAACGAGAAAATCAAAGCCGGCAAAGCGGTGGTCGTTACTGCCGAGGAACTGATCGCCCTCGTCCAGGAAAAGGGGGTTAGCCGGGCGGCGCAGGAGGTCGACGTGGTCACCACCGGAACCTTCGCGCCGATGTGCTCTTCGGGAGCCTACTTCAACTTCGGGCACAGCGCCCCACGGATAAAGTTCAACCGCGTCTGGCTCAACGGCGTGCCCGCTTACGCGGGTCTCGCCGCGGTTGACTGCTACTTAGGCGCCACCGCACTGCCCGAAGAGGACCCGCTCAATAAAAACCACCCCGGTGAATTCCGCTACGGCGGCGGGCACGTCATCGAGGACTTTGTAGCCCGCAGGCCGGTGCGCCTTAAGGCTCTTGGCTACGGAACCGACTGTTACCCGCGCCGGGAGATTGAAACGGTAGTGACTCTCGATGATATTAACGAGGCGGTCCTCTTTAACCCGCGCAACGCCTACCAGAACTATGCCTGCGCGGTGAATACGGGGCCGCGGACGCTCTACACCTACATGGGGGTCTTAAAACCTAACCTCGGGAACGCGCACTACTCCACCTCCGGGCAGCTGAGCCCGCTCTTAAAGGACCCGTACTTCCGGACCATCGGCGTCGGTACCCGCATTTTCTTAGGCGGCGGCGTCGGTTACGTAGTCTGGAACGGCACGCAGCACTTCCCGAGCCTCCCGCCGCTTCCGGAAGGAGCGCCGCGCGTTCCGGCAGGGGGGACGCTCGCGGTTTTAGGGGACTTGAAGCAGATGAGCCCCCAGTGGCTGCGCGGCACAAGTATGCTCGGCTACGGCGCCACCTTAAGCGTAGGCATTGGGATACCCATCCCGATTCTGAACGAGGAGATATGTTACTACGCCTCCCGCACCGACGCCGAACTTTACGCGCCGATTATTGATTATGCTGAAGCTTACCCGAACCGCAAACCCGGTAACCTGGGGTTCGTTAGCTACGCCGCGCTTAAATCGGGCCGTATAACTGTTGGGGGTAAAGAAGTGCCGACAGCACCACTCTCGAGCTACGTGAAAGCTCTGGAGATATCTGCGATTTTGAAACGCTGGATTAGCGAAGGCAGGTTCCTGCTTGGTGAACCGGTCCAGCTTCTCCCGGGCCCGGATGCCGGCATCGTGGCCCGCACCCTTGAAATCCGCGACACCGAAAGGAGCGAGAGGTAAATGGCACCGAGCAAGGTAGTGCTGCGCTTTCCGGCAGCGATTGCCGATAAACCGATCATCTTTCGCCTGGTTAAGGACTACGACCTGATGATCAACATCCTGAAGGCGAACATCAACCCGCACAAGGAAGGGACGATGGTCCTCGACGTTACCGGCGCGAAAACCGAAGAGGGTCTAGAATTTCTCCGGCAGCAGGGCGTCGGGGTGCAGCCGCTCACCGAAGAGGTGGTGCGGAATGAGGAGCGGTGCACCCACTGCGGCGCCTGCACCGCCATCTGCCCCACGGGAGCGCTCTACATCGAGCGGCCGTCGATGCTGGTTCGCTTCGATAGCGAGGCCTGCGTCGTCTGCCAGCTCTGCGTGCGGGCCTGCCCGATGAAGGCGATGGAGGTCCGGTTCTAATTTGGCCCGCCGCACCTACCGCGCGCTCTTCCGCGAGGAGGACCTTTTCTTTTTCGAGGTCAAGGTAAAGGAGACCGACCTCTGCCTCGGGGTCCGCGCGGAGCGTTTTACACCGGATCTCGTCTGGCTGGTCGAAAAAAAGGTCAAACAGGAGCGGGCCCTGCTGGAGGCCTATATTGAAAAGGACCCCGTCTTCTTAAAAACCCTCCAGCCGCACCGCCCGCTTCCGGACGCCCCGGAAATCGCGGTGGCTATGGCCGAAGCGGGAGCAGCTTGCGGTGTTGGCCCCATGGCCGCGGTGGCCGGGGCTTTCGCCGATCTGGTGGGCCGGCTCCTCACGCGCTACTCCCGGGACGTCATCGTCGAAAACGGGGGCGACATCTTTCTTAAATCCACGCGGAAGCGCCGGGTCGGCATCTTTGCCGGCAACTCGCCCCTGTCACACCGGATGGCCATTGAGATACCTCCGGACTACACCCCACTCGGCATCTGTACCTCCTCGGGGACCGTAGGTCACTCCTTGAGCTTCGGGCGGGCCGACGCCGCCGTAATCCTCGCCGGCACCGCCACCCTCGCCGACGCCGCGGCCACCGCAGTGGGCAACCGCGTGCAAACCCCGGCAGACATCGAAAAGGCGCTCGCCTTTGCCCGGGAGATACCGGGCGTCGCGGGCGCCGTCGTGATCATCGGCGACGCCTTGGGCGTCTGGGGCAAGGTCAAGCTTGTTCCCGTGCTCCCACCTGAGAACCCTTCGCCTTAACCGGCTCTAGCACCTTCACCGGTTCGGCAATCACGCTGAACCGCGCAAAATTGAGGAGCCTCGTTTTTAGAACATCCGTCACCTCGTAACCTTTGGGCACCAGGATCACGCCCCGCCCATCCCGGATATCGTCCGCTAACACCATCCCCGGCAAGAGCTCGTCGAGACTCAGCGCCCGCACGATGAAGCCTTCTTCCGCACTCAGCACCTCCGCCTCAAGCGCCCCAAGAACTTCAGGGTCGTACCAGTGGCGCCGCTCCTGCATTACGGCAACCGCTTCGGCCGGGGTTTTCCCCGTCTGCAGGAGCGCGTCGTAGTCGTGCACCACCTTGAGCACCCGCCCGATGAAGGGGATCGCTCCGGCCTTTCGGTTGTCGGCGGGGAAACCGCCCCCGTCGTACTGCTTAAGCTGGTACGCAATCCCCGCGGCAATATTCTCAAGCCGGGGGATGTTGGCAAGTAGCTTCTGCCCCACCTGGGGATAGGTAAGGAAAACCTTCTCCTCTTCCTCCGTTAAAGCCTCACCCCGGGCCTTCTTCTCTAAGATTTTCTGGGGGATCGTGACGTAACCGACCTGGGCCAGCATCGCCGCCAGCTCCAGCTCCCACAGCTTCGCGACCTTGAGGCGGATGCCTATCCGGCGCGCAATGTTGCGGCGGCGGGAAGCCTGGTTTACCGCCACCGGGTTCAGGAGCGACAGGATTTCAATGAGCATTTTGATGCTGCCCCAGAGCGTCTTCTCCAAAAGCTCCCGCTCCGCGGTAACGAGCCGGTACTGTTCGACTGCGGCATTGAGCACCCTCAGAAAATCCTCGGTTGAGCAGGGTTTAGTGAGGAACCGGAAGATGTTCCCTTCGTTGATCGCGTCCATCGCCACCTGCAGGTCGGCGTAGCCGGTAAGCATCACCCGCACCGTGTCCGGCGCAACCTGGCGCGCCAGGGAAAGAAATTGGATGCCGTCCATCTGGGGCATTCGCAGGTCGGATACCACTACGGCAAAGGGCCCCTGTTCCTTGAGCATGCCGAGCCCCTCCGCGCCGCTCTCGGCCGTCGCGATCTCAAAGTGGTGGCGCAGGTTGCGCTTAAAACCGGCAAGGATGTTGGGATCATCGTCAACAAGAAGGATCTTCTCTTTCACCGCGCTTGTCCCCCTTTGATCTCCCGGCACAATTCCGCCCAGCGCGTAACTTTTTGCTCCAGACCCAGCCGCCTCAAGTAGTCCAGGTCGACGGTCTGAAGCGAGCAATCCCCTTCCTTAACCAGCCCGTTCGCCACGTGTACGGCCGTCAGAACCGTAAAACGGTCGGCGACCGAGTTGCCCGGCTGGTGGTGGAAGGCCACCGCTTCCACCACCGTATCGGCAATTCCCCACAACCCTAAGAGGTAGGCGCCGAGTTCGGCGTGCGATGTTCCTATAAGCGCGTACTCGTCCGCCGGCGACCAGTCGCCTTCGCGGTCCGCCAGCCCTTTAAGCTTCTCACAGCAGTCGGGAAGCCGCAGCAGCAGGAGCTTGCCGATGTCGTGCAGCAGACCGGCCGTCAGCGCCTCGTCCGTCACCTCCCGGTCCGCTTTTTCCAAACGGGCGATTTCCCGCGCGAGGCTGCCTACCGCGACGCTGTGCTCCCAGAGGGCTTCTATCACCCGACCGGATCCCGGAGTGGTTTCAAAAGCCTCGAAGAGGTGGATGTAGAGAACGAGCGGCCTTAAATTGTTGAGGCCGAGGAGCGTTACCGCCTGCACCGGGTTGGTGACCCGCTGGGGTAGGCCGAAAAAGGCCGAGTTGACGAGTTGCAGCACCTTCGCCGTCATCGCCATATCCTGCGCCACAATCTCCCCGATCTTTTTGAGGGAGGCGTTTGGCGCTTCCATCTCTCTGATCAGCTCGCGGTAAAGACTCGGCAGGCTCGGCAGCACGGTTATTCCGGTGACCACTTGTAGCAGCTTCTCGTCGCGCAACAGCTCACGCAGCTGACAGGTGCGCTCGATCGTGTACCGCAGCGTTTCCCCGTCGCACGGCTTGGCAAGGAACTGGTGCGCGCTTTTGGTGGAGCGCAACGTCATCTCTTTGTCCGAATGACCGGTCAGCATGATTCTGACCACATGGGGGTAGCGTTCCTGGACTCTCGCCAGCAGCGTGGCCCCGTCCATCTGCGGCATCCGCATATCGGCTACGATCACGTCGATCGGCGTCGTCTCTAAGATCTTAAGCGCCTCCTCGCCGCTTCCGGCGAAATACATCTCCCATCTGTCCCGCATGTTACGGAGCATCCGTCGCAAGCCATCGATCACGTTGGGCTCGTCGTCGACGAAGAGAATGGCCCGTTTCACGTCACCTGCTCCCTCCTTTCCTCTTCCGGAGGATTCAACGGCAGATAGACGGTGAAGGTAGTTCCTTTCCCAACTTCCGATTCCACGGTAATATTGCCCCTGTGCTTGTTCACAATGATGTCGTGGGCGATGGCTAACCCCTGGCCGGAGCCTTTGCCCACCTCTTTGGTGGTGAAAAACGGGTCGAAGATCCGGTCAATAATGGCCGGCGGAATGCCGGTGCCGGTGTCGCTGATTTCGATCTTAGCAAAATCGCCTTCTCTCCGGGTCCGAATGATAATCTTACCCTTCTCACCCGCTTCCTTATTTACAACCGCCTCAATGGCGTGAACGGCGTTAATAATCATATTGAGGACCACCTGGTTGATCTCATCAACCACACAGGGCACAGGCGGCAGGTCTGGATCCAGGTCCATTTCGAGGTCCGCCACGTACTTCCACTCGTTCCGCGAAATGGTCACCGTGCTCTCCACCGCCCGGTTGAGGTTACAGGGCGCTTTTTCCTTCTTGCCGGGATGCGCGAACTCCTTCATCGCCAAGACAAGCTTCCGCACCCGGCCAATCCCTTCCAGAGATTGTTCCAGGGCCTTCGGGATTTCCGTACCTAAAAATTCCCAGTCAAGCGCCGCCAAGGCTACCGCCAACTCATCTGCCGGCACGACGCCACTCTCCCCCTGCGCTACGAACTCCTGGCAACGCGCTACAAACTGGGAGAGCGTCGCAAACGCATCCCGCAAGAAGGTTGTATTATCGCCAACATACTGCATCGGCGTGTTGATCTCGTGGGCGATCCCCGCCGCCAATTGTCCGAGTGACTCTAACTTTTGCCGTAAAACACGCTGGGTCTCCTCGTTTTTCCGTTCGGTAATATCGGCAGCGAGAATAACGTAACCTAAGTGCTTCCCCTCCTCGCTCACCAGCGGCGTCACCGTCAGCCCCAAAAAACCGGGCTTGCCGTCCCGCCGCAGGTAACGGACATCATCCACCCGTACCGGTTCCTGGCGCTCGCGGCACGCGGCGATGCCCCGCGCCACCTTCTCCCACTCCCATTCGATGCCGCTGGCACTGAGCGGGCGGCCAACTACGGCTGCCGCCGCCAACCCAAAGGTTTCGGCCGCAGGACCGTTCCAGTGTTGAACGCAACCAGCCGCGTCTAAACCGATCAGGATGGAGGAGATGGAGGCTACCAGTTGCTTGATTTGCGTGTGCGCTTCCCGCAGCGCCTGCTCGGCCCGCTGCCGCGCCGTAACATCGCGGAAAACAACGACGGCACCCACAATCTTTTCCCCTTCCCGCACCGGCGTGCAGGTGTAATCCACAGGGAAGCTGCTCCCGTCCTTCCGCCAAAAGACCTCGCCGGTAACCGAGCGCGGTCGCCCGTCCCGCAGGGTAGCGTGGACCGGACACGCCGCTTCCGGATAAGGGGTGCCGTCCGCCCGCGTATGGTGCAGCATGGCGTGCTGCTGCAGACCGATTACCTCCTCCGCCGCATAACCCGTCATCTGGAGCGCCGCCGGGTTAACAAAAGTCGTTTTCCCTTCCGGGTCAACACCGGATATCCCTTCGCCGACGGCCTCCAAAAGCAGCTCGTTCTGGCGCTTGGCCCGCGCCAGCGCTTCCTCCGCCTTTTTCCGGGCCGTGATGTCGAAAAGGTACCCTTGAAGCTGAAGCAGCTCGCCGCGCTGGTCAAAGGTTCCGATCACGTTCTGCACCACGGTAATCAGTTGCCCGTCCCGCCGGCGGAAAGTAGCTTCGTGGAGCTCAAGCCTTTTCTTTTCGCGCAGGAGCCATAGGAACGCCTCTTTTGCCGCCTCATCCGGAAAAAGGCTGAAGAAATCGGTCGCCAGCGCCTCATCAAACGAACTGAAGCCGAACATCCGCACGTAAGCCGGGTTGCAAAGGAGGACCCGGCCGTACGCCAAAGCGATATAGTTGCCGGTCAGCGCCTGGTCAAAAAGGGCGCGGTAGCGTTCCTCGCTCTCCCGCAACTGCTTCGACTGTTCGAGGGCGGCAAGCATCTTGTTGATCTCGCGGGCAAAGTCGGCAAGCTCGTCGTCCCCCGCCACGGTGACCCGGGTTGTGAGATCCCCCTCCATCCCGATTCGCCGCACCGCCGCGCTCAGATGCGCCAGGCGGGAAAGCACCGTCTGGTAAAAAGCGAAAATGGTTATCCCGCCTAAAAGAGCCCCGACGGCCACAAGGATCACAAAAAGGTAGAGGAGACTGCGCTGGCCCTGCTGGTAAACGGTTCGCGGTGCGGTAACCCGCAAAAGGAGTACCGGTTTGCCGCAAAGCCCCGTCACCAGCGTGTAACCGGCAATTGCCTCCGGGCTGAGAAGCCGGGTATAAAGTTTCTCTGGGCCTTTAAGCAAAGCCTGCGCCGCCATCGCGGCGTCGGGCGGCATTTTTTCAATAGGGGTAAGCGCCCACACATCCAGGGCTAAACCGGCTTCCCGGGCCAAGTGTTTAACCTCTTCCGGGTCCAGGTAACGCCCCGCAATGACCGCCCCCGGACTTGGTCCGGTACCGGTGCCCGGCATAACGGGAACCGCGGCTACCAGCGCCGGGCCTCCCGGTAAAAGGCCGAGTCCGGTGAGCCCCCCGGAGGCTTTAACCATGCGGGAGAAGCAGCCTTCTCCGGCGGCGAGGCTTCCTGGAAAGCCTTCTGGGAGTACCGGCCGCCACCCCTGACCACGGTAAAAAGCCTTCCCCCAAACTACTTTCCCGGTGCTATCGATAAAGGCGATCAGGTCAAGCCGCTGCGCCGCAAGCACCGCATCCGGGAGGTTCGAGCGCACGTAGTCCGGACTTGGCCGTTTGACAAAGGCGCAGGTATCATCCCGTTGCGCGAGAAACGAAATTTTGGCCTGAAGTTCCCGCCCCTCGTCGCCGAGCAGGTGCAGCACGCGCTCCACATCTGCCGCCAGGTGCATCTCCTCGTGGGCCAGCAGGCTGTTCAAAACGATCGTCTTGAGCGCGACCATAAAAACCACACCCATGCAGACGGCCGTAAGCCCGAAAAGCTGCAGCGTCTTCTTTTTCAGGGTCATCCCTTCGCCTCCCAGACCATTTCCCGGTTAAAATTTCCGCCCCCGGTCCCCACCGGAACCCTTACCACAACAGCATAGCGCCTGTAGAGACCTCTACTTCCTTTTTCGGCGTTAAGTAAGCTCCTCTTGAGAAACAGTCTCCCGGTCGCCCCACCACCTGGCGATAAAAAATAACCACCGCCGGATACTTGCATGCCCGGCGGCAGTTGAGTATAATAATTTCTGCAAGGAACGTCGGAGTGGCGGAACTGGCAGACGCGTACGTTTGAGGGGCGTATGGGGTATCCCGTGGGGGTTCAAGTCCCCCCTCCGACACCATGTAAAGAATAAAAGCCCGCAGGCCGTAAAGGTTTGCGGGCTTTCTGGTTACCTCTGACAAAACCCTCCGCACCCCGCACTAAAACACCGAATCGTTTGAGTCTGAGGCAACCCTTACCAACCCAAACGATACCCTCGCCCTTACCCCTCCGTGGAAACACCAAAAACGAGGTTTCCTAAAGTAAAACCTAATTCCCCAAACTCTGGATCGGGGCAGGGATGCGGCCGCCGCGCCGGATAAAACCGGTAGCGGCAAAACGGCTCACCGGCATAACCGGCGCGCCGCCGAGGAGCCCCCCGAACTCTACCCGGTCACCCGGTTTTTTCCCCGGCGCCGGAATAATGCGGACGGCAGTGGTCTTGTTGTTGACGACACCGATTGCGGCTTCGTCGGCAATGATGGCGGCAATCGTTTCGGCGGGGGTATCACCCGGGACCACAATCATATCGAGGCCCACCGAGCAGACGGCGGTCATCGCCTCGAGCTTTTCTACGGTGAGCGCACCGGCCTCGACCGCCCGGACCATTCCCGCATCCTCGCTAACCGGAATGAAGGCGCCAGAGAGGCCACCGACGTAGGAGGAGGCCATCGCACCACCCTTCTTAACCGCATCGTTCAACAGCGCCAAGGCGGCCGTAGAGCCCGGCCCGCCGCAGCGCTCGAGCCCCATCGCCTCGAGGATTTCGGCCACGCTATCGCCCACCGCCGGAGTCGGCGCTAGCGAGAGATCGACAATACCGAAGGGCACGCCCAGCCGCCGGGCCGCTTCCCGGCCCACAAGCTCACCCATCCGGGTGATCTTGAAGGCCATCTTCTTGATTTTTTCCGCCACAAAACCTAAGTCCGCATCCGGCGGCAGCGCTGCCACCGCCTGTTTCACCACCCCCGGGCCGCTCACGCCGACGTTAATGACGCATTCCGGCTCGCCGACCCCGTGAAACGCCCCGGCCATAAAGGGGTTGTCCTCTGGCGCGTTGGCGAAAACCACTAACTTGGCGCAGCCGATGCCGTCGCGGTCGGCGGTCTTTTGGGCCGTTTCGCTGATAATCCGCCCCATCAACGCCACTGCGTCCATATTGATCCCGGCTTTGGTAGTGGCGACGTTGACCGACGCGCAAACCCGCTCCGTTTCGGCCAGCGCCGCCGGGATCGCCTCGATGAGCAGCTTATCCCCCCGGGTGAAACCCTTGTGGACCAGCGCCGCAAAGCCGCCGATGAAGTTGACCCCGACTGCCGCTGCCGCTTCCTCGAGCGTCCGGGCAAAGGCCACGTAGTCCTCCGTAGCCGCACTTTCCGCCACCAGCGCCACGGGCGTCACCGCGATCCGCTTGTTCACGATCGGAATGCCGTACTCCCGCTCAATCTCCTCCCCTACCGCCACCAGGCGCGCCGCACACCGGGTGATTTTGGCGTAGATTTTCCGGCAGGCCGCCCGGGGATCCGCATCGGCGCAGTCGCGGAGGTTGATGCCCAGCGTAATGGTGCGGATGTCCAACTTTTCTTCCTGGATCATCTTGATCGTCTCGAGAATCTCGTGAATGGTTAACATACTTCTGTGCCGCCGCCCTCCTTAAACGATACGAGCCGCCTCCCCGCTGCGGCTCGATCAGCATGCGCCTACCGCCACACACATCCCTCAGATTCGGTGCATATAAACAAAGGCGTCCTCGTGCTGTGCGTCGATCCGCACCCCGAGCTCCGCCCCCTTTTCTTCAAGGCGGGCCTTCAGGGTGCCAAGATCGACCGTGGCGCGACTTATATCGCAGATCATGATCATCGCCAAAAACTCCTGGAGGATCGTCTGGCTGATATCGAGAATGTTTACGTTGTGTGCCGCCAGCACCCCCGCGACGCCGGCGATAATTCCCACCCGGTCGCGCCCCAGCACCGTCACGATGATGCGCTTCGCGCCTTCCATAGCCAACCGCCCCTCAGGCCCGCGCCCGAGCCGAAACTTTACCGCCGGCCGGAGCTTTCTTTTTGTCCCCCAGGCGTTTCAAATCGTACCAGAGGGGGCTGGCGTTGCAGATGGAGCTGTAACAGCCGCTCGAAACGCCGACGATCAACGCCAGGACGAAGTTCTTGATGGTGCTGCCACCGAAAAGGTAAAGCGCCACCAACACAAAGAGCACCGCCAGAACCGTGTTGATTGACCGGGCCATCGTCTGCCAGAGGCTTACGTTGATCACGTCCTCCAGGGGGCCGGTAACCCTCTTGGTCTTGATATTTTCCCGGATGCGGTCGAAGATGATGATCGTGTCGTTGATCGAGTAACCTAAGATGGTCAGGACCGCCGCTACAAAGGAGCTGTCCACCTCGATCTGAAAAAGGGAAAAGACACCGAGAACCACGAGTCCGTCGTGCAGCAGCGCCGCCACTGCTGCCACACCCTGCTTAAATTCGAACCTGATGGCGATGTAGACCAGCATCAGTACGGAGGCGATAAGCACCGCCAGGATCGCTTTCTGGGTCAGCTCCTTGCCAATCACCGGCCCGACCTTCTCGTTCCGGAGCAGCGTCATCCCGCCTAAGCGGCTATTAAGCGCCGCTACTACCTTCCCGCTCTCATTTTCGTCGAGCGCCCGCGTCCGGATGATAAAGCTGCTCGGGCCGCTCTTCTGAATTAGGCTCTTCTCCAGCCCAAAGTCCGCAAGAACCTGGCGCACCTCCCGTGTTTCTACCGCCCGCGTGAACTTAACGTCTAAAAGGCTGCCCCCGGTAAAATCGATCCCCAAGTTAAGCCCCCGCGTAGCCAGGCTGATGATGCCGGGCAGAATAACGAGAAGCGACAAAGCATACCAGATGAAGCGCAACCGAATAAAGTGGAGCCGCAAACGCCTCTACCTCCCTCGAAAGGTCACGCGCCGTAAAGCTTCGGGTTCTTAATAAGCCCCGTCCCCGCCACCAAGTGCAGGAGCCACCGGGTCATCGTAATCGCGGTAAACATACTGACCGCGATACCGATAGTCAGGGTGACCGCGAAGCCTTTAATCGGCCCGGTGCCGAAATAGTATAGCACAAGGGCTGCGATAACTGTCGTCAGGTTGGCATCAAAAATCGCTACGAAAGCCCGCTTGAAACCGTCGTCAATCGCCGCACGCAGGGTTTTCCCCGTCCGCAGCTCTTCCTTGAGCCGCTCAAAGATGATGATGTTCGCGTCTACCGCCATCGCTAAGCTCAAGATGTAACCCGCGATGCCGGGCAGGGTCATGGTCACCTTCAAGGCCGTAAAGATGAAGAGGACGAGGAGAGCGTAAACGGTGAGGCTGAAATCGGCTATAACTCCCGGCACCCGGTAGTAGAGAACCATGAAGAGCAGGATCGCCAGTAGCCCCACAGCACCGGCATAAAGCGACTTGTGCAGGGAGTCCGCACCAAGCGTTGGCCCGACCGTCCGCTTTTCCAGGACTTCGAGCTTGACCGGCAAGGCGCCCGATTGCAGGAGCACCGCGATCCGGTGTGCCTCCTCCAGTGTAGCGTAGCCGGTAATCCGCGCCCGGCCGTTGGTGATCGGCTCCTGCACGACCGGGTTCTGAATCATCTGCCCGTCAAGGTAAATGCCAATCCTACGGTTCACGTTAGCCGTTGTCGCGTCGGCGAACTTTTTCGCCCCCACCGGGTTGAAGGTCAGATCGACCTCCGGCTGGTTGGACTGAGGGTCAAGTGCTTCCCGTGCCTCCTTAAGATCCCGGCCGGTGACGATCACCTCACCGCCCTCGGTCTTAAACTCGAGGTAGGCGGTCTTAATCAGCGTTCGCACCACCTCATCCGGGTCTTTTACGCCGGCAATCTCCACGATCACCCGCCGCGAGCCCTGCTGTTGAATCACCGGCTCGGTGACGCCGAACCGGTTGATCCGCTCCTCTAAGATGCCGATCACGCGCTTCATCGCCTCGGGCGTCACCTTCGCTTCGGGCGTATCGACCGCTTGCAAGACCACGTGCACACCGCCCCTGAGGTCAAGCCCTAACCGCACAAACTTCGTAACCGGCAGCCAGGCAACCTTAACCGGCGGTTTTAGGGCAAACCAGGCCACCAGTCCCACCACAGCCACCACTGTTAAGAGCTTTAAAACCTTATCCCACCGCACTTGCGTCACCTCAAACCTTTTAACACGTTAGAGGAGCTTGGCTCCGTTAATCATTAGCTCAAAATCAGCTTTTAAAAAGTTGGCCGCCCGGCGGCAGAGCGCCATCCGGGTCAAAAAAATCTCGAAGTACTCCATCACCGGGCAGATCTCAATGTCAATGGTCAGGTCCAGCGTAATCACCCGGCGTTCTTCCTTCACCCAAAGGAAAGAGTGTTCCACAGCGTAGTTAACCCGGTCGTGGATGTCGAAACTCGAAAGGTCGGGGTTGCGGACGCGGGAGCGGTGCACGTCGGATTTATCCGCGAGGATCAAAGCCGCCGCCACGTTACTCACCGGATGGCCGTACTCCTCCTCGTGGTTGGCGATCGCCGAAATAACCAACGCCACTTCGTCCGGCGGCATTCCCATATCACTTAGAATCCGGTAGGCGATGACGGCCCCGGAAATGCCGTGGTTGTTCCGGCTCACCACGTTACCGATATCGTGCAGATACCCCGCAATGGCCGCAAGTTCCGCCTCCCGCGGGGGAAAGTTGAGGCGTTCCAAAATATTGCGGGCGATGGTCGCCACTAAGTTTACGTGACGGAAACCATGCTCGGTGTAGCCCATCGCCCCGAGGAACTGGTTACCGTAACGGATAAAAGTCTCCACTACCGGGTTTTTCTTGACGTCGCTCGGGCTGATCACGGCTGCTCCTGCCCCTGCTCCAGCTCCTTTAATCTCTCGCGTTCTCCTCGCCCTTCTCCGCTACCTGGGCGATAGCCTGTTTCAGAACCTCAATGCGTACGTTATCGGCAACACGCAGGATAACCGAGTCTTCCTTTATCTTAACAACGCTGCCGTAAATACCGCCAGCAGTGATCACCCGGTCGCCTGTCTTGAGATTCCGGATCATTTCCTGGTGCCTTTTCTGCCGGACCTGCTGCGGCCGAATGAGCAGGAAATAGAACAGGACAAAAAGGCCTATCAGGTAGAGAATCGAAATCAACTGCTGGTTCATCACCGGCCTCCCCCCTTTCTGGCTTCGAAATCTAATTCGCGCTCCGCCTCACGAATCCTTTTTTCTGCAGAAATTTTTAAGTGTCACCTTCTGCCTCCAGTACCGTCCGGTTCCCGCCGCACCGCTCGCGCCAACGGGCGCGGAGAAGCCCCAACTCGCCGCGGGCAATGGCCGCGCGGATTTCCGCCGTTAGCTTCAGGAGAAAATGAAGGTTGTGGGTGGTAAGCAGCCGCAACCCCAAGATTTCCCCCGCCCGGACCAGGTGGTGAAGGTAAGCCCGGCTATAATTTTGGCAGGCGTAGCAGTCGCATCCCGGCACCAAAGGGCCAAAATCGCGCGCGTAGCAGGCGTTACGAATGTTGAGCCGGCCAAAAGGCGTCAGCGCCCCGCCGTGCCGCCCGAGCCGCGTTGGTAGGACGCAGTCGAACATATCCACCCCGCGCGCGACCGCTTCGATGATGTCGTCAGGGTGGCCGACACCCATAAGATACCGGGGCTTTTCCGGCGGCAAAAGCGGCACCGTCCAATCGAGCACCTGGTACATAAGTTCTTTAGGTTCCCCCACGCTCAAACCCCCGATGGCGTAGCCCGGAAAATCGAGCGCCACCAGTTCGCGGGCGCTTTGCTCCCGCAGGTCCCGGTAGACCCCGCCCTGAACGATGCCGAAAAGGGCCTGCGCCGCACTTTGGGCGGCCAGCGAGCGCTCTGCCCAGGCCGTCGTCCGGGCCACTGCCGCCGTAACCTCCTCCCGTGAAGCCGGGTAAGGCGGACACTCATCTAACACCATCGCGATATCTGAACCGAGGGCCTCCTGAAGCGCCACCACCTTCTCGGGGGTGAAAAGGTGTTCCGAACCGTCAAGGTGCGAGCGGAAGATTACCCCTTCGGCGGTCAGCCGCCGCAAGGGCGCCAGGCTGAAGACCTGGTAGCCGCCGCTATCGGTGAGGATGGGGCCGTCCCAGTGCATAAACCGGTGGAGCCCCCCGGCCTCCCGGATGATTTCCGTCCCCGGCCGGAGGTAAAGATGGTAGGTATTGGCTAAGATCATCTGGGCACCGAGCGCCCGGAGTTCCTCCGGGGTCATCGCCTTGACCGTCCCCTGCGTCCCCACCGGCATGAAAACCGGGGTGTCCACCACCCCGTGCGGTGTGTAAAGCCTACCCAGGCGCGCCGCACCGTCCTGCTTCAATATCTCAAAACGCAACGCCATCTTTTTCCCGCCGTTTTACTCTTAGGATTCACCTGCCATTGGCCGGTTACACATTAACCCTATTTTCTCCGCCTCTCTTTTCCTTTGTCAAGGATTTTGCCGGCCGCCAAGCTTTAATCCGGGGTGCTCCAGAAGCGTCACCTTCCTTAATAAAAAACGCAAATCGGGGCTCACAAGATGCCGCAACATCCTATAAAATTTATTTGTAGTAAAAATCCCAACCACCGGGAGGTAACGTTTTTGCCACAAGAAACCGCCTCACCGCTCCATCGCGAGTTGACCGTTCAAGAAAAGCCGAAGGAAATCGGCAGTCGTGCCGCGGCTGTCAAAGGAAACCATTTCCCCGGCCCGGTCGTCAAAAACTACCTTCTCCAGAGTCTTTTCGCTACTCTGGTTGTTTTTGTGGTCTTGCTCCTGCTAAGCCTGGAGCACGCCGTCATTATCGCCTCTTTAGGCGCTTCGACCTTCATCGTTTTCGCCATGCCGCAGAGCATCACCGCCCGCCCGCGGAACGTTCTCGGCGGTCACTTGGTAGGTACTCTCAGCGGCTGCCTGTGTGCCCTAATCCCGCACGCTGCGGGACTCTCTGCCATTCTTGTTTGCGCGCTGGCTGTGGGCATCTCTATCTTTGTCATGGTCCTTACTGATACCGAACACCCGCCTGCCTCGGGCACCGCCCTAGGTTTTGCGCTCACCGGGTTTGCGCCGCCCGGGGTAATCGCCATCGTCACCAGTGCCGCCGTCCTTTCGCTGGTTCACTACTTTTTTAAGTCCCACCTCAGGGATCTCACGTAGGAGTTCACTGCAGCCCAGATGCAGCAAAGGCAACCGCATTTTGAGGGGCGTTAATGCTGGCGCAGCGCTTCAGCGGGGCTCAAAGCGGCCGCGCGGCTGGCCGGGTAGAGGCCGAAAAAGAGGCCGACCGCAGCGGCAAAGCCGAAGGCCAAAAGCACCGTCCAAAAGGAGATGAGCGGCGGCCAGTGGGCAAAGTGGGCGATGGCGTAAGCGCCCCCCGCGCCAAAGATCACCCCGAAAAAGCCGCCCACCAGGCAGAGCGCCACCGCTTCGGCCAAAAACTGCCTCAAGATATCCGCCCGGCGGGCACCGAGCGCCTTAAGCAGCCCGATCTCCCGGGTGCGCTCCGTCACCGCCACCAGCATAATATTCATCACCCCGACGCCGCCCACCACTAGCGCAATCGCCGCCACCGAACCGATGACGAGGGTCATGATCCCCGTAACCTTGCCGAAAAGGGCCACCGCTTCCTTCATCGACATCCCCTTGTAGTGGATGCTGCTCCCGGGATGGCGGCGCTGCAGGATCGCGACGCTGTCGGCGATCGCCTGGGGAACGGCCGCCTCGCTCACCGCCGCGCCGTGCAGCTCGTGGATCACCCGGGTATTTAAGATTTCCTGGGCAAAGGTTATCGGGACGAAGGCGTACTTAGTCATTCCCATCGCGCTGAAGACCTGCGACGGCTGCTTCTCGGTCACCCCAATCACCGTTGCCGGGGTATCCTGGATGAAGACCTGTTTCCCTATCGCGTTGCCCTCCGGGAAGAGCGTCTCTGCCAGTCCGCCTTCCAAGACCACCACCCGGCGGTGGCCAGCCACGTCCCCTTCGGAAAGGAAGCGCCCCGCCGCGAGGGGCAGGTTCATCACCGCGGTCATATCGGGCGTGGTGCCGGCAAGCTGGCAGTAAACCGGTTTCCCGTGCTCCCCGGGGCGGCGGATGCTGATAAACATCCCCGAAGTGGTCGGCGCTAACTTCGCCACCGCGGGAGAAAGCTCCTTGATCGTAGTGACATCCGTCATCGTAAAGGTGCCGGTCGTTGGCGCCTCCCCGCGCTGCACATCCACCGAAACGTTAAAGGCGCGGCTGGAGCCCATCCGTTCAATGTCCGCCAGCAGTACCGCCTGGCCGCCTTGGCCGATCGCCACCACCGCGATCACCGCGGCGATACCGATCGCGATGCCCAAGGTGGTGAGCAGCGCCCGCAGCCGGTGCGCTAACAAGTTTTCCACCGTCAGCCAGGCAAGGTCCTCGACCCTCATTCCCTTACAGCCTCCTCCCGCACCACCACGCCGTCTAGGAAGTGAAGGATGCGTTGGGCGTAGGCAGCGATATCCGGTTCGTGGGTAACCATCACAATTGTCCGGCCTTCGGCGTGCAACTCCTGGAAGACCGCCATGATCTCGTGGCTCCGCCGGCTGTCTAAGTTTCCCGTCGGTTCGTCAGCCAAGATCACGGCCGGATCGTTGACCAGCGCCCGCGCGATCGCCACCCGCTGCTGCTCCCCGCCGGAAATGTTGGGCGGCTTGTAATACAGGCGGTGCTCCAGCCCCACCCGCCGCAGCAGCGCCGTTGCCCGCTCGCGGCGCTCCTTTTGCGGCACACCAGCGTAAATCAAGGGCAGTTCCACATTCCGCAACACATCGAACCGGGGCAGGAGGTTAAAGGTCTGGAAAACAAAGCCGATCTTTTCGTTCCGCAGGGCCGCCAGTTCCTCCTCGTCGAGAGAAGTAACTTCGCGCCCGTCAAAGTAGTATTTCCCCGCAGTAGGCCGCTCCAGGCAGCCCAAAATGCTCAAAAAAGTCGATTTTCCGGAGCCGGAGGGCCCCATTACCGCTACGAACTCGCCGGTCTTAATCTCTAAGGTAACGTTATCGAGCGCCTTAACCGCCGCTTCCCCGTGCCCGTAAATCTTCGTGAGCCCTTCGACCCTGATCACGGCTGCGCACCGCCAGCCGCCCGGACCGGCTGGCCGTCCTTGATTTCTTTGGGGTTCAAGATCACCGTAGCGCCCGGACTTAGCCCCGCAAGAATCTCCGTATAAAGCTCGTTGGCACCGCCTAACGTAACCGCCCGCCGCCGCGCCACACCTTTTTCTACGGTGAAGACGGCTGCTGTTTTCCCCGCCCCAACCACGGCGTCGTTTGGTACCACCACCGCCCGGTGGGGTTTCACCCGGTGGATCACCACGTCCACCGTCGCTCCCGGCAGCAAGCCGGCGCCCTCCGGCTTTACGTAAACCCGCACCACGTTTTCCGCCTGCTGCTGCTCAATTTTCTTCGTCACCGCAGGGGCCACGCGGGAAACCTTTCCGGGCCAAGTCTTCCCGGGGCGCCCCGCCCAGGTAACCACCGCCTCCTGCCCGGCCGCCACGCCCGCCACGTCCTGCTCGTTTAGATCCGCGACCACCCGCAGCCCCGCCGGGTCGCCCACCGTCAAAACCAGCGCGCCCGGCTGCAGGAAATCCCCCTCCTTCGCCGCTATCTGGAGCACGACGCCGCTAATCGGCGCCGTAACCCGCCCTTTGGTCGCCATCCGGCGGGCGTTCGCCAGCGCCACCCGCGCCTGCGCCACCCGCGCCTTAAGCGGCGCGATCCGCCGCGCATCCGGCTCTTTCAACGCGGCCAGCCGCGCCCCCGCCGCCGTTACCTCCGCCTGCGCCCGGGCGTAATCGGCCTCGGCCGCCTCTAACTCTGCCGGTGAAGCTGCTTCCTGTTCAACCAAGTACCGGTAGCGCTCCACCCGCTTCTGCGCGGCCTGCGCCGCCGCCTGCGCCGCTTCCAGGGCGGCTTCAGCCTGCACAACCTCCTCCGGTCGCGCCGGGGCGAGCGCCGCCGCCAGCTCCGCCTCCGCCGCCTTGAGCGCTGCTTCGGCCTCTTTTACCCGGTCGTCCGCGTCGGCCGTGTCGAATACCGCTACCACCTGCCCGGCCGCAACCCGGTCGCCTTCCGCCACGTCCAAGAGCAGCAGCCGCGCCGCAAAGGGAGCGACTACCGCCGCCTGCCGCAAGGTTTCTACCCGCCCGGTGGCCAGCACCTTGTCTTCGAAAAGCCTTTCTTCCGCTACGCCGGTCTTAACCGCCACCGCCGGCGGGTGCATCCCGCGCCAGACGGCGGCCGCCACGACCGCCGCCACCAGCACCCCGGCGGCCGCAGCCAGCCAGAATTTCGCCCCGCGCAAAATTATCCCTCCTAAACCGCTATACGCCAGGCGGTGCAGGCGCCAGGCTGCTCAACCCCGCCAGAGCCAGGGCCAGCAGCAGCCAGAGCGCGAAGAGATAAGCAGTCACGGTGCCCGGCCGCGCCTTCATCACCGCCGCGCCGCCGACACCCCAGAGAACGAGGCTCCACCAGGTGAAAGGACTGCAGTTGGCCAGAAAAAAGTATAAAAAGCTCTTCTGCGGCGGCAAGAAAACCGCCAGACTGAGCTGCGACCGCATGGTAAGGTTTTCGAGGGGAGTAACGAGAAACAAAAGGTTGGCGATAACCGTGCGGAGAAAAACCGGCAGGTAACCGTAAACCGCCACGGTGAAGAGCGCACCAAATGAAGCCTCCCGGGCACTCAACGCCGCAAAAAGCTGCAACAAAGCCGCCACCGCGACCCAGGTAACCCAAGGAACTACCAACGCGCCAACGAAAAGGCCGCTAACCGCCGCCTTGGGGGCCAGCGCCTGCACCTCGGCCAGCTTTTCCGGCGGTACCTGTGCCGCGCCTTGTTTGACCAGCCAGGCCGCGAAGGCGGCCGTTTTGGGCGCAATAATACCGGCCAGAAGCAGGTTCAAACCTACAAGTAAAAGCGCAGGTTTAAGCCAGTGTTGCGCCGCCAGCGCGGGGAAAACTTTTCCGGGTGAAAAGAGGAGCTGCCCCACCCTTCGCCAACCGCTCACCTGCCCGTCTTTCCCTACCATCCGCCCCACCTCCTAAACAAAAGCTTTCGCCCTCTGGCGCCATTCTCCTTTACCCTCTACTTCCCTTTCTCCTTCCGCCCCGCACCTCTTAGTCCTAAACGCAGGTAGTAAAAACACGAAAAGGCCACGGGTACCAATGTCATTAGCGTTAAGACGCTGAAAAACGCCACCACCGCCCAAAGCGTCCGGAAGGGTGCCAGGACTAAGCAAACAAGCCCTCCTAGGACCCAGACCTTCGCCGCCAGGCGGTGCGTCCGCCGCCAAACCGCCTCGTCGGCCAGGGTCCAGGGCGTCCGCACCCCCACGAAGTAGTTGAAGCGCACCTGCCCCAGCACGTTACCGATAGCGATAAAAAGGAGCCCCAGCACCGTTTTTACCGCAAAACCGATATCCACCCGGTAACCTAAGGCTGCCGCCATCCAAACCACGTAGATGCCAGCCATAAAAAGCACAAAAGCCCCCCGTAACAGCCGGTAGGCGCCCGCAAAGCGCGCGTAGTTTTCGCGCCGCGGGTCAATCAAGGGGGTAACTAACATCAAGGCATAGATGCCCAGAGCGAGAAGCGGTGCCGTAAAGGCCCCCTCGAAGCGCGAACCGTAGCGGTCGACCTCGCCCCGCCAGTTCCAGTGCACGGGCACCCGCTCCGGCAGCAGCGGGTAAAGGATAACCGCCGCGGCGAGCAGCCCCGCCAGGACCACCCACACTGGCCAGTCCGGTTTTAAGGCCTCCCAGGTGAGGGCATAGCCTTCGCCTTTATTTTTTTCCGGCACGCCTTACCGCCTCCCCGCTTTATTCTTCCGGTTTGTTCCTTCCCTGGTGCGCCGCCTGGCTCTTTTCGCGCACTTTCCGCCAACAGCGATAGAAACCAGGCCGCCGCCTCTTGAAAGACCGTCGTGTTCAGCGAGTAGTAAATGTGCTGCCCGCGGCGGTAGTCCTGCACCAAGTTCGCCTGTTTGAGCACGCTCAAATGGTGTGAGACCGTCGGCTTCGTCACGGCAAACCGCGCCGCAATCTCGCCCGCCGTAAGGTCCCCTTGCTGCAAGAGCCGCAGGATCTCCCGCCGCGTCTCATCCGCTAAGGCTTTAAAAACCAGTCCCAGCGCCATCTGTCCCTACCCCTCGCCTGCCTCTCGCTCCCCAGTCGTTCTCACCCGCAACCCGCGCGGCAAAACTACCGGCCGTCATCCGGTCCCTTTTTAAGATTGCCGGCGATCTCCCTCAGCACGGCCACGAGCGCCTCGTGCGCCCGCATCAGCCGCCACACCGCAACCAGGAGCACGATGAAACCGCCGGTCACGAGCAGCCACGGCACAAGCACCAGAAAAAGCTCCGTAATCCCGATACCCTGCAAGACGCCACCCCCTTCCCGGCAGAATTTCGCACCCGTAAATTCTTAGACAATTCGAAAATCATCTAAATATTTACTCAAAGTTTACCACATCTTTGCCCGGCCGGCAAGAGGTTTCACCGGCCCGACAGGAAATCTTCGTCCGCGTTTTAGGGCCCGGTGCCGGCCGAGGTAACGTACCAGCCCCGCTCTGGCAACCCGGGTGCCCTCACGCACCGCTAGCCGTAGCACGGGTCCACGCAGCTATTCCTTCTAGATAACTGCCGAACAACTTTTTCTTGAGAATCATCTCACGTTACCTCGCTTGACGCCGGCCCCTTCGGTGGTGGTTAAAACCTCCGGCGCAGCGAAGATTTTGAGCGTCACCAAGTCCAGGTCGCAGAAGATGTAGATACACCCCCTTTGCGGGCCAGCGCAGCAGGCGGGGGTGATCAATTGCTCAATCAAGGAAAGGAGGGTGGCGTTGGCTTCGAGGCAGGATGTAAGCCGGGCTGGGGATACAATTGCGCGGGGCCTTGTGAGTTCCGGCGGCACCCCACTAGCACGGCAGCGGACGTAAGATTCCGCCAACTCTGCCCCTGAGCAGAGGTAAGGTAAAACTTGCAAACAAAAAAGGGGAAGTCTACGTTTTAGCCTATAGAACCCCGATAGCCTGGCCGAAACCCTGGATAAAAGACGCTTGGCTTGCGCCGGGAAAAACGGCCGAATTTTAAGGTGAACTAAAAAGGGAACCGTGATCTACCCCCTCACGTAAATCCAAGAGGAGATCTCGCTCATCCCATTTACGACCCGCGATACGCGCACGAGCAGCCGCCGACCATCAAGCCAATCGAAATCATAGAAAATCGCTCTTGTGCCTTCCTTTGAAGGAGCTTCCTTAAGGACAACCTCTTTTTTCGCCGCCAGGTCCACTATAGCGATCTGCTGAACGGTCTCGCCGGTATCCGGGGCAAAAAGGTAAGCCAAGCGCGAGCCGTCGGGGGCAAAGTAACCGCGGGGGCGATAGGTGGTGCCCGGCATCACCTCGCGCAATGCCCCGCCAATCGTCTTCTCGTATATTCTCGTGATGGAGAAGTCGGAGAAAGAAATTTTCGCTATGCAAACGGTTTTAGGAGCCGTGCAATCAGGGGTATAAGCAAGCAAACCGTTATGAACGGCGAATATCTCTGGTTTTTGCCCCTCAAGTTTAAGTTCTATAGAGTTACCCTGGAGATCAGCTATAAAATAGCGGCTTGCGCCTCGCGCGAATTTTTGGTAGATTACGTGGCTATTGTCCACCCACGCTTTGCACCGGTAGTGTTCTCCGGCAACGTTCCTGACCAGCGGCCGCTCCTTCCTGGTGGCAAGGTCATAAAGCCAGAGCGAACTCCCACCGGATGCGACGCAATCCCTGTTCGTCATGTAGACTATCTTGGAACCATCGGGGCTAAAGACGGGGTTATCGTTCCACCATAAAACCGCAGGGCCTTCTTCTCCGGCAAGTTTCTTTTGTAATTCGCTCCTTAATTCCGCGTAAGTTTTCCCGTTGAACACATCCTTTGAAATCTTGACGGCGTCTTCTTTCCCGGCCTCAATGAGCCAGAGCTCCTTCTCCGTGGCAACCAAGCACCTAGTGTTATCCGGCGAAGAGACGAGTCCGGAAGACGACGATTCCGGGTTCGCGGCCACCAAAATGCTTTTGTCGTTTACACAGAGCTTCGCTAATTTTACCTTTATCGTTTCCTCCCTGCCCTTGCAGAAAACTTCAAAGACTTCTTTGCGCAGACCGGCAAGGGTATTCTGCGGCGTAATCTTCTTGAAGGTTAAAGGTGGTAGGATCTCCGGTCGGTCATCTTCCCACCGGGTTTTGAGATCAGGGTTCCTCCCCTGCTCAAATACTTCGACGCCGCTTTCGCGAAAAGTGCCGCTTACCGCTTCTCTGACTTTCTCCTTGTCCCTGTCCTGAAGAGCATTGAAGACCACAGGGACGTTATCGGCTACGGCTACCAACTGGTAATTCTCAGGGCCTAAATAGCTCCACTTGTCCCGGGAGGCTAAAAGAGGCACGGCAACTAGCAGCGAAACGATCATCAAGCCGACCGCCGATAAGATAACTGTCCTCCGTCTCACTTGCTTTCCCTCCTTCGCGAGCAAAATCCGCTCAGTAACACTTCTTCAGAGCCGCCAGGCCTCGCTCAACGGCTTATCACTCCTCCCAAGACTTCCCCGCTTTGCTTCTTCTGCCGTTACGCTGACCGCCAGCTCAGGCAGCGCCTTTGAAAACCAAAGGAAACCCGACTGCACCACCGGCCGCTACTGACCGGCGCACTGGTCCATTTTCCAGACGCCGTTTTCCCGGGTCATATGCAAAAGAGAGCCTTCCGGCGCGGCAGGCAATCCCTCCGCCAGGATATACGCCCGGTCGCCGCTTTAAGATAAGCTCCCTTGTCAATCACCAGTTCCTCTTTGCCGGAAAGTTTGCGGACCAGCAGGCGCCACCGGACCTTATCGCGAACGACAACCGAATAGACCATCCCACGACCGCGAACCACGCTGTACATTCAGAACCGTTAGTAAGATTGTTAAGGGCGTTATCAAAGCGCCCCGCTTATAGTGGCTGTGTTGTTTTAACACCGTTTTGTTCCTCCTTCACGCTTAAATTCGTTGCCAAAGTCTGCCTTCCTGCTTATGAAACTTCTTTTCAGAAACCTCTTTGCCGAAAGTTCTCCGGTATCATCACCACCCCCTGGCCAAAACTTCTTGTGCCCGCTTTTTACCACAGCGTAGCCTGACCGCGCTCCGGTATAAATACCACAAAATGGTATTTTTTACTGCAAAAATAGTAGACTATCGTTTTTAGTGGGCCTACCTCAGAGGGAAAGAAAAAAGGGGCCTACCGAAAGTGGTCGCCATTAATCAGCGGCTGAGTTTGGCCAGCAGTTCCCGCAAGTTACTGACGCCAAGCTTCTGGTAGATGTTTCGACGGTGGGTTTTCGCTGTCCCGGTGCTCATATAAAGTCGTCTTGCGATCTCTGCATCGTCCAGCCATCCAATATGAGCTGCAGCACCTCGCGTTCCCGCCGCGTAAGTTTCCGTTCTACTTCCGGTGGGATATGGAGCGACACCGGTGCGAGAAGGTCAGCTTGCCCGCGCTGCGATAGCTCCAACAACAAAAACTCCCGCTGCATCGAGTCAACTAGTGTCCGCAGGTGTGCGGCAGCTAAACCCAGTTCCTTTTCCGCGTGCATTGAAATGTCGAGGTAGCCCAAGATTTCGCCTTCTGGGTCTTTTAGTGGGCTGGCGACGCACCACCAGTCTTTAAAAAGCCGGCAGTAGTGCTGCTCCCCGCGAATGGCTACGAGGCGCTGGTGCTCCCGCGCCAGTGCTAAGGCGTTCGTGCCGCAGCTCGCTTCGGTAAAGACGGTGCCGGGCTTGACGCCGGCTTTTTCGGTGGCGGCCAAGACATCTGCAGCGGCGAAGATTTTGAGCGCCACCAGGTCTTTGTCGCAGAGGATGTAGATGTAGCTCCTCTGCGGGCTGGTAAAGCCTACCGGGGTGATGAAGCGCTCGACCAAAGTGAGGAGGGCGGCGTTGGCTTTGAGGCGGGATGTAAGCCGGGCTGGGGGCAGGATTTTACGCGGCCGGGCAAGTTCCGGCAGCACCCCACTAGCACGGCAGCGGACGTAAGATTCCGCCAACTCTGCCCCTGAGCAGAGGTAAGGACGGTAATCCTCCGGCCCGGGCGGAAAAGGGGCCACAGTCATCACGCCTCGGAACGGCAGCAAAAACAGGGTATTGTTCTTTTTTCGGCTCTTGCCGGGTAAAAACGGGGTTCCTGAGCGGTTTTTTGTCGCTTTCTGCTTTACAGCATCATTTGCCACCCATTGTAGCGAAAGAAGAACCTGTACGTCAATTGTTTCCCGAAACGGAGACCAAGTTTTCGTCAGACGGGCGGCAAGGCCCGCAAAAAAAAGATGGGTATGCTCACCGAGGCGTCCGTGTTTTTTTAGACCAATTCGGAACTTGCCGTGTGCTATCGCATGTGCTATCATCTATTAAAAAGAAGAAGGGAAAGCCCCGGTGGGAGAACTCAAGAAACTGCTGGAAAAGATAAAGCGCAACCCGAAGGCTGTCCGGTTTGAGGAACTCGACAAGGTGCTTCGAAAAATGGGCTTCACGAGGTCCCAACCCGGCAGCGGCTCCAGTCACTATGTGTACCGCCGGGGGCGTCAAAAGCTGGTCGTTCCTTACCGGCGGCCCTACATCCTTCAAGCCTATGTGGTGCGGGCCATCAAATTGCTCGAAGAGGAGGCCGACGAAAATGGCTAAGACTCTGGAGTATTACCTGAGTCTCCCGTACAAGATTGTGTTGCACCCTTCCCCCGAAGGAGGGTACGCCGTTGAAATCCCGGAGCTCCCCGGATGCATCTCCCAGGGAGACACGGTTGAGGAAGCAATGGCGATGATCGAGGATGCTAAACGGGCGTGGATCGCCGACGCCCTGGAGCACGGGGAGCCTGTGCCGGAGCCAATCCCTGAAGAGTATAGCGGACGCATCTTGCTCCGGACGCCCAAATCGCTTCACCGCAGATTAATGGAGAGAGCTCGGGCGGAAGGGGTAAGCCTCAACCAGTACATCAACTACCAGCTCGCCCGGGTGGTTGGCGAAAAACTTGCCTTAAAAGAGGAGCAAAACCCGAACAACACCTGAAGGGCTGCCTCCTGGAGAGCAGCCCTTTAAGGCTATATGCTCTTCTATGCTATGCCAGAGCCTGCGGTTTTAGTAATGAATCCAAGTCGCTCTCCTCTGCGGTAGAGTTCCGAACTACGGAGCCAAAAACCCCTATTCGCCCCGGTCGGCACCCTTTTCGCCCTGGCGCTCACCCGTAACACTCTCAACATCATCTCGATGGCCGGCCTCATTATGCTCGGCGGCCTCGCTCAGCGGCTTATCACTCCTCCCAAGACTTCCCCGCTTTGCTTCTTCTGCCGTTACGCTGACCGCCAGCTCAGGCAGCGCCTTTGAAAACCAAAGGAAACCCGACTGCACCACCGGCCGCTACTGACCGGCGCACTGGTCCATTTTCCAGACGCCGTTTTCCCGGGTCATATGCAAAAGAGAGCCTTCCGGCGCGGCAGGCAATCCGAATAAGATAGTCCCGCGATATCCGGGTTGGGAGGTCCGGCAGTTCAAGTTCCGCCAAGCGCTTGTTGTCCTGCTCCATTCCCGGGAATAGCTAAAAAGTAGCGAACTGGCGTTTGCGGCGTTGTGCCGCAGCGGCTCAATTCTCTGCCGGCACCCGGAACTCCACCTTCCGACAGCGGGGGCAGACCCAGACCTCCAACGGCATCATCTGCTCCCCGAGTTCCGCCCATTCGCCGAAGATCAGTTTCCAACCGCCGCTGGTGCCGCCGCAGCGGAACTTTTCGGTGCCGAGAAGTTCGAGTTTGGCGTTGCAGCGCAGGCAGCGGGCGTCTTCCGAAACGTTCCGGTTCCCGGCATCCGCCGCGGGGCCTCCAGGAAACCGTTTGCCGCCCCGGCGATAAAGGGGAGCAAGGTAAAAGGCGAAGAGGACAGCCCCCAAGAGCAAAAGGAAGGGCAACAACAGGGCGTCGTAGGAAAATCCCACCGGCTAAACCTCCCCTAAGGCCCGGTGCCGGCCGAAACGACGCGCCAGCCCACGGGCGTCTTTTTAAGATAAAAGAAATGTATTTCCATCCCCGTTCCGTTGCCCCGGAAGCCCTCTACAACAAATTGTTGCCCGTACCGCGGGTCTACGTAGTCGCCCCGCTTTATCCGGAGGTGAAAGGCTTCCACCGAAGAAAGCCCCTGCAAAAAGACATACTTCCGGATCGCTGCCTCAGGCGTCGCCGATGGAGAGCGAAGATAGCCCAGCCCGGCGAGCAGCCCCACCGATAGAAAGAGGGCGAGCAAAAGACCGAATTTCCCGCGTTTTTTCACGATTTTCCCACTTTCCTACGAATAAATGGTCCTGCAGCCGCCGCGGCCGTTAATCCGGCAGCGCCGCCTCGCGCCGGACGAGCACCTCGCCGCCTAGCAAAACCGTCAAAACTCTTGGTTATGTTCCCTACTGCGATCATAATGGCTTTATTTCTTTCTAAAACGTCTTGTTCCTGCTTCGAAGTTTACAATCCCACCTTCCGCCAGGAAAATTTGCGGCGCTTTAAAAATGGCGCCCGAAAAAGGAAAAGGAACGCGGTCGTGGAATAGTAAAGGAATAGAATTTGTGAAGGGAGGTTTTGGCCGTGAAACAGGCGCTCCGCTTGCTTCCCTGGCCAGTGACGCTCATCGGCACTTACGCCGGCGGCCGGCACAACCTGATGACCGCCTCCTGGGTGAGCCAGGTCTCTTTCCGCCCGCCGCTGGTGATGGTCTCCGTCGCGCCTGAGCGTTACACTTACGAGCTTTTAACCGCGAACGGCGAATTCGTGGTAAGCATCTTGGCGGCCGACCAGCAGCAGTGGGCCGAATTTTGCGGCAGCCGTTCCGGCCGTGATGTAGACAAAGTGAAAGAACTGGGCATCAAGACCGCGCCGGCGCAAAAAGTAAAAGTGCCGCTCCTTGCCGACTGCGTGGCGAACCTCGCGTGTCGGGTGGTAAGCATCCACCCCGCCGGCGACCACGTACTTTTCGTCGGTGAAGTGATAGAGGGCAACACCCCGCGGCTGGAAGCCGCGCCCCTCGTGATTAAGGACTGGGAGTACGGGCGCTACACGAAAGATTAAAGGCGCCGGTCACCGCAACTGGTAATCCGGGCGTTGGCGTAGCAGTAGAGGCAGCCGGAGGGGCAAGGCATCGTGTACCAGCAGAGGTCCACGGAGTGGGTGCAGCCGCACTCCGCCCGCTGCCCTTGCGCTTTATCAAGGCGGCACCTTTCCCCCGCCGGGTGAAGCGCTGTAAGCAAAGCTCCATCAATACAGCGGGAAACCGGCAGGCCCGGAACGCAACAGGCGTAAAGGGTGGCGCCGTTTGCCGCCGCAGTCCGGGCCAGCTCCTCCCAAACGCGCTGCCGCTCCGCCGCAGCAGGCACCACCACCTCCCAGCCCAGACGCGCGAGGCGCTGCCGCACTTTGGGGTAGAGCGCCACAAAAGAAGAGGAAAACGTTTTCACCCCGCAGGATGCCGCCTCGCGGATGACCGCCCCCGCCGTCACCAGGTTGGAAACCACCTCCCTCTTACGCTGCAGTACCACCAGCGGATCGGGGCGCACCCGGAGCCGGCGCGGGTCCCTTAAGAATTCGATGAGCGCGGGAATTTGGGCCAGCACCTTCTCCGGCGGCGGCACGCAGGGTTCAACCGCCGTTCCCCCGAGCCCCGTAATTGTCAGGTGGACGTAGACCTGCGCGTAGCCCGCCAGCACCCGCCGCAACCGCACCAGCACCGTTTCTGGAAATTTCGTCCAGATAACCACCGTATGGACGCGCTCCGGCGGGTAGCGGCCAGTTAGCACCCCAGCTAACTTTTCCGCATAAAAGTAGGGTTCAGTGCGCCGCGAAAGCGAAACTACCGTCTTCAAGATCGGGCCCCCGCAAGCGAATTAATCTGGGGATAAGCAAACCAGCGCCATAATTATACCGCAACCAGAAAAAGCTGCTCCTTTTAGGGAACCCCCCGGAAACAAGCGGGTTTCAAGGGACGCCCAACCGCCCCCTCTGCCGAAACAAGAAAACCCGCGAAGCCTTGATTTTCGCGGGTTTGCGCTTTCCGCTATGGTGCGCCCGGCAGGAATCGAACCTGCGCAAAGACCCGGCTCCGGAGGCCGGCGCTCTATCCCCTGAGCTACGGGCGCGACAAAATCATTATAAATCAGAACGCGCCAAAAAGCAATACACCGAAAAAGTAAGAAAGTTCCGGACCCGGCGCGGGGCGCTACTCTTCAACCCAGCTTATACATTGCCCTGGGCAGCTATCGATGGCCTCCTGGATGCAATCCTCACTTGCCCCGTGCGGGTTGATGACCACCGCGTAACCCGCATCCTCGTCCATCTTGAAAACTTCCGGGCATACTGCCTCGCAGGTGCCGCACGCCTGACACTCGCTCGTTTCGATGTACGGGATTCTGGCCATTGAAAAAACCCCCTTCCAGAAATTTGCTTTCATTATACCCTATACGGACCCCTTCAGGCTACTACCCGCCAGCCTGCTTTTTAACCTTGCCGTCAGCCTCCCGCGCAACCCGCCCTACCGCCACCGCAACCCGGCCTATTTCCTCCATCAGAGCGGCAAAACGGGCGGGGGTCAAAGATTGCGGCCCATCACAAAGCGCCCGGGCGGGGTCTGGATGAACTTCTACCATCAAGCCGTCGGCCCCAGCCGCTACAGCCGCCCGCGCCAAAGGGGTAACCAGCCGGTAGTTCCCGGTCGCATGGCTCGGGTCAACGATGACCGGCAGGTGCGAGAGCTCTTTCACCAGGGGGATAGCGCTCACGTCCAGCGTATTCCGCAGGCTGGTCTCAAAAGTTCGGATGCCCCGCTCGCAGAGGATGATTTCGTGGTTCCCCGCGGCGGCAATATATTCGGCCGCCATCAGCCACTCTTCCACCGTAGCCGCCAGGCCGCGCTTTAAAAGCACGGGCTTTTTCGCTTGCCCCACTTCGCGGAGCAACCGGAAATTCTGCATGTTCCGGGCGCCGACCTGCAAAATGTCCGCGTAGCGGGCCACAAGCTCGACGTCCCGGGTATCCACAACCTCGGTCACCACCGGCAAGCCGGTAGCTTCCCGGGCGCGCGCGAGGAGTTTAAGTCCCTCTTCCTCCAACCCCTGGAAGGAATAAGGCGAGGTGCGCGGCTTAAACGCGCCGCCACGCAGGATGTGGGCGCCGGCCTCTTTCACCGCTTTGGCCGCCGTGATCAGCTGGAGCTCGTTCTCCACGGCGCAGGGCCCCGCAATTACCACCACTTCCGCGCCGCCGATGGTTACGCGTCCTGCCCGAACGGCGGTAGTTTCCGGCTTTACCTCCCGCGCCACGAGCTTGTAAGGCCGCAAAATGGGGACAATGCGCTCCACACCCGGCAAGTTTAGAATCACTTCGAAATGACTATCTCGTTTATCCCCGATGGCCCCGATAACCGTTCGCTCTACCCCGTATATCGGATGGGTTTGAAAACCAAGATCCCGCAGCCGCTCCTCCACCGCCACGATTTCTCCCCGGCTCGCTCCTTTTTGCATCACCACGATCACCGCTACATACCCCCTAAAAAATAATTTTCCCGTCCCCAAACTTAGGGACGGGATAAGTTTTTCCCGCGGTACCACCCTAATTGACCCTTAAAAGGCCCGCTCTTTCCAGGATACGGGAAGCCCCTCGTGGCGCCTCCGATATCCCCTCCCTTTTAACGGTGGGAGCTTCCGGCCCGGACTACCCACCCCGCACTCAACCCAACGTGCGCGCGCAGGGCTTCACCCGGCAGCTCCAGGGTGAACTTCGACCTGATAAGCTTCGCCGGGCTCGCACCCTCCCCGGCTCGCTGGGCAAGCCTTACCAGACCTACTTTACCCCTTCACAGCCTTTAACCTTATGACGTAACTTTGAAAGCAATAATACCATATCCGGAGGCCGCAGTAAAGAAGCCGGCGCAAAAAATTTTTACGTTTGCAAAACCGACCAAAAAGGCCGGTGCACCTCCTTTACAGCGGCCACGGCAGCCGCTATCTGCGGGTGCACGCGGGCGACCGGCACTTTCTCCCGCGCCTGCACCACGGTGGCCGCCGCACCTTCCAACCAAGCCGTCAGAACCGCCGCCACGCACTCCCCAAGGCCCCGGAGATCGTACCCTCCTTCAAGAACGCCCACCAGCCGCCCCGCTGCGTACTCATCGGCCACCCACCGCACCAGCACCGCCATCTCCCTGTAGCCGTCCGGGGTCAGGTTCATGCCCGCAATCGGGTCGCCCCGGTAGCCATCCTGCCCGGCCGAAACCAAAACCAACTCCGGCCGGTATACTGCTGCCACCGGGAGAAGGATCTGCTCAAAAACATACCGCATGTCAACATCCCCAGTAACGTTGGGGAGCGGCACGTTGATGTTGAACCCGGCCCCGGCGCCCTCACCCACGCGCTCGGCCCACCCCGTCCCGGGGTACCCGGTCGCGCTGTGTACCGAAAAGTAAAGGACGCCCGGATCTTCGTAAAATACCGCCTCGGTGCCGTTACCGTGGTGGTAATCCCAGTCCACGATCAGAATCCGCCCCAGGCCGTATTTCTGGGCCGCGTAGCGGGCCGCTACCGCCACGTTGTTGAAGAGACAGAACCCCATCGCCCGGTCCGGCAGCGCATGGTGTCCCGGCGGCCGCACCAGCGCGAACGCCCGGTGCACCTCACCCGCCATCACCGCCTCGACCGCGGTAAGCGCCCCGCCCACCGCCAGCAACGCCACCTCGTAACTCGCCGCGTTGGCAAAGGTGTCCGGATCGAGGTGGCCACCACCCGCCCGGCAAAAGGCTTCAACCCGCTCAATGTAAGCGGAAGAATGGACCAACGCTACTTCTGCCGCGGTTGCCGCGCGGGGTTTAATCGCCTCTATCTTCTTCCAGATTCCCTTCTCTTCAAGCACCGCAAGCGTTTCGGTCAGCCGCTCCGGGCACTCCACGTGCCAGCCAGCCCCGTGGCGCAGGTAAGCTGGGTCGTAAACGAGTCCTACGTCCATCTTACCCCCTCACCCCCGCCGCCCGATCTGGTTTTTATCGGCCTTCGCTATCCCTTATCCCGCCCGAAGACGTGCCGGGTCATTACCAAGATCCAGTTCCAGTGAAGGTAAAGGTGCAGGAGCACCAAGCCCGCGAAAATCAGCGCCAGCCACTGATGGATGTTTGTCGTAGTTAAGGCGCGCCTTGTTCACGGCCCCAAGCCCCCTAAGACTCTTTATATTCCGGCAAAACGCGGTAAATCTCCTGGAATGCCGTAAGCTCTTTACCCCGGTAACTCTCGTAAATCTCGTGGAGTGTAGGCTCAACCTTACGGAAAACATCGAGCACCTCCGGATCGAAATGCTCCGGCTTCGTCCTTCCGTCTCCCTCTAAAATAATGCGCCGGGTAGTCTCCCGGTCGAAAGCAGGCTTATAAGGACGCTCACTCCGTAAGGCATCGTAAATGTCGGCCAGCATCACAATCCGCCCCGCAAGGGGTATCTGTTCACCCCGCAAGCCGTTCGGGTAACCCGAGCCGTCGTAACGCTCGTGGTGGCTCAACGCAATCTCCTCTGCCGCCCGGATGACATCCGAGTTGCTCCCGGCCAGAATCCGCGCCCCGATAGTAGTATGCGCTTTCACCACCTCAAATTCCTCCGGCGTGAGCCGGCCCGGTTTCAGGAGAATCCTGTCGGGGATCCCCACCTTGCCGATATCGTGCATCGGACTGGCCAACGATAAAAGCTCCACTTCCTGGGGCGAGAGCCCGAGCGCCTCCGCAATCACCTGAGTGTAAAGCCCTATCCGGCTGATGTGGCGGGCCGTATCGCCATCCCGGTACTCGGCCACAACCGCCAGGCGGTAAAGGATTTCGTAGTAACTCCGCTTCAACTCCTCGTGCGTTCGGAAGAGCTCCGCCGTGCGCTGCCGGACCAGCCTCTCTAACATGATGCTCTGGTCCTGGAGAAAATCCTGGTACTCCTTGACCCGGAGCAGGTTACTAAGCCGCGTTACGAACTCCGCCTTGTCTACTGGCTTATCGAGAAAATCGCTGGCGCCGAGAGCCAGCCCCTTAATCCGGGATTTTCGGTCACCGATTGCGGAAACAATCAGGATGGGGACATTAACGCCTTCAGGCAACGCCCTGATCCGCTGGCAAACCTCGAAACCATCCATTCCCGGCATCATAATATCCAGCACAACCACATCGGGTTTCAGCCGCCGGAAAAGTTCGAGCGCCATTTGACCGTCCGTTGCTTTAGCTATAGCGACGCCCTCCTGAGCCAGCATTACCTCGTAGAGTTTGAGCGCCTTTTCTTCATCATCCACCAAAAGGACCAACGGCTGCCTGACTTTCATTCTGCAACCTTCCTTTCACCCTCTAAGAAGTCCCGCACCACCTGCAACAGCTCGTTCCTCTTAATCGGCTTGGCCAGGTAGGCATCGGCCCCTGCCGCAAGCACCATCTCCCGGTCACCGGGCATTGCCAGGGCCGTAACTACCACTACGGGGATATGCTTGGTCGGCCCGTACGCCTTCAGAATCCGGACTGCGGAAATACCGTCCATCTCCGGAAGATGAATGTCAAGAATTATCAAATCAACTTTTTCTGTTTCTGCCAACCGAATTCCTTCCGGAGCCCCGGGTGCCTCCCAAATTACATAGCCCGCTTGTTCGAGAATAACCCGGTAAAGCTTCCTGGCTTTCGCGTCATCGTCGATCACCAGGATCTTTTTCATTGGTTTCCTCCGTCAATGATATGTCTGGTCAACGTCCAGGTCCTCGCGCGCATAGGCAAGAAGCGGGAAGTAAACGGTGAACCGGCTTCCCTTCCCTACCTCGCTCTGGACGCTTACCGTACCGCCGTGCAGTTCCGCCAGTTTTTTCACCATTGCCAGGCCGAGCCCAGTACCTGAATAATGGCGGGCAAGAGAACTGTCGAGCTGCTCAAAAGGCTTGAAAAGCCGCGGCAAGTCTTCTTCCGGAATACCGATACCGGTATCCCAAACCGTGACCGCAAGCACGTTACCCTCAATTTTTGCCTCTACACCTACTTTACCGCCGTCGGGTGTGAATTTGAAGGCATTCGACAACAAATTGAAGAGGATCTGCCGGAACTTCCGCCCGTCCAGGACCCACCCCGACACGCCTTCGGTTGAAACCTCCACCTGAATGCCGTGCTTAGCTGCCTTCTCCCGAAAGAGCAGCACCGTTCCCCTGATAAAATCAGCTACGGGTATCTCCTCAAGGTAAAGTTTTTCTTTCCCGGCCTCAATCTTCGCCAGATCCAGGATATCGTTAATCAAAGAGAGGAGGTGTTCCCCGCTTTCCATAATGTCCCGGAGGTACTCCCTCGCTTTCTCCGGCATGTCGGGGAAGGAATCGCTGAGGAGGACATCGGTGAAACCAATGATCGTATTAAGCGGCGTCCGTAGTTCATGGCTCATCATGGCCAGGAATTCGCTTTTAAGCCGGTTCGCCCGCTCGAGCTCCATATTTATCTCTTTGAGCTCCCGCGTCCGCTCCTCCACGCGCCGCTCCAGGTCCTCGGCCATAGCCAGGACCTCCTGGTGGAGCCGCGCGTTGCTGAGCGCCACACCGGCGTGGGCCGCAAGGAGCCTGACCGCCGCCTCGTCCGCCTCCGTTATTGCTCTCTTAGAGCTCCCGATACAGAGCGCCCCGATTACCCGGCCATCCCCGAAAACCGGCACCCCCAAAAAGGCCGTGATGGCGCGGAGCGGCCGGCAAGAGGAGAACGCAATATCCGCTTCGGTCAGCCGAACAATGTCCCCTTTTTCGAAAACCATCGCCGCTAAGCCCCCTCCCCCCGCTTTACCCATTACCGCACACTCCCGGCTTCCCTCCCCCGCCGCGAAGAAATCTGTCCCTCCCTCTTCAGATCTGAGATGCAGGCAGGCACAATCGGCCTCGACAACCCGCACGACCGACTGGACTAATTTTTCCAGGATTACCGGAATCGAAAGGTTACGGGTAACGTCAACGGCCGCCTCCCCTGCCGCCTCGAGGAGCCGGGCCTTTTTCTCCTCCGCGCGGCTCTGCGCTTCCCGCAGGGCCGTTACCATCCGGTTAAAACTCTGGTAAAGCCTCCCGACTTCGTCCCGGCGGGCCATCTCCCCCACCTTTACCGCAAGGTCACCCGCCGCTACGCGGTCCGCCACCGTTGCCAACTGGGCTACCGGCCGCGCCACCGCACCCGCCAAGAGTCCTACAGCGAACAGGGAAACCAAAAAGACCGCCAAGCCGGTCAGGACAAAAATATCGGTAACCCGGCCGAGACCTTCTAAGAGAACCCGGCGCGGAACGCTGTAAGCGACGGTGAAATAATGGTTGTCGTAGGGCCGGTTGAGGTAAACGCGGATAAAGCCGTGAAGGTGGCCGGCATCGGAAAACTGAAAATACTCATCTTTTATGCCGATAAGCGCTGCAAGGTCCGGCGCCACATCCTTAAGAGTAACCGTTCCCGAAGTCTCCCCCGAGAGGTTTTCGCCGGCCTTCCCCCGGTACAGAACCCTCCCTCTCGGGTCAACAAGGTAAATAGTGCCCTCCCGGATAACGGCAGGAGAATTCCGCAGCAGCGCGACAAAATCCGTATCCACAATCACGGCCCCGGAAGTCCGGCCTTCTCCAAGGACCGGTGCCACGGTGCAGAGGAAGGGCCGCATAGCGCCTGTTTTCTTATCCGGCACTAAGTGGATGTTGGCGGTTGCCCTCGTCCCGGCACCCGGTTCCACCGCTTCCTGAAAGCAAACACACTCGCGCCACGGTTTCGCCGGGGCGGAAGCAGCGCCGCCTTGTTCACCGCGCCAGACCTCCCTGCCGTCCGCCCGCGCCACAACCACCCTCACCAGCGCAGGTTCCGCTGCAAAACCCTCATTTACCGCCGCCGAAAAGCGGTTCACGGCGCTCTGGGGCGCACGGCCACCTGGCACGCCGCTTAAGAGTTCCCTCACTTCGGGAAGGTTGGCAAGGTAAAGGGTTCGCTCCTTGATATCCGCAATCCGGTGCTCTACCGCCCGGTGCGCCCAGTACTCAAGCTCCACTTCCAGCCGGCCGACAAGTTCTTGCTCCAGGACCTTTCTACTCTCGTAGTAGGTCCGGATGCCGAGAACGGAAAGGGCAGCCAACATGATTAGCGAAACAGCCGCCATGAGTTTGCCCTTAATCCCTAAGCGCATACGCGACAAAGCCACCAGAGATAACTTCTTATTGTAAAAATCGACATACTCTGGAACATTTTCGACTAAACTTGCGATATTCCTTCCTGAAAGCGCTCTGGTGCGTAAAAAAAATTGGGCAGGGATAGCTTACCCCTGCCTCCAATCCCTCACTTTACTTCGCCGGTAGCTACCTTTTTACCTCCAGAAGACGCCGCGCACCGACAAGGTGGGAACTCCAGTAAGGCTCAGTAAGCGCGTCCACCCGCACGCAACCACCACAAGAACTGGCATGGATGAAGCGTCCGTCGCCACAGTAGATCGCCGCATGATCGATACCGGAGCCTGAAGTGTGGAAGAAGAGAAGATCTCCCGGCATGAGTTCCGCGCGCGCCACCGGAACACCGCAGGAGTACTGGGCAGCAGCCGAATGAGGCAGGGCCACACCAAACCGGCCGAAAACGTGTTTCGTAAAGCCGGAGCAATCAAACCCGGTCGCGGGGCTCTCTCCTGCCCAGCGGTAGCGGATCCCGAGGAGAGAACGAGCGTAAGTAAGAAGGTCGTGAATATCGTCGCCGGAGCGTGCCGGAAGCGGCGCCCGGCGTGCTGCCGCTCTGGCTCTTGCCGTCTGCCCCGGAGTCCCTTGGGGTCGCGGAATCCGGAGCACCTGTCCGGGTTTGAGCGCCTCTGAGCGCAGGTTATTCGCCTGCTTGAGCGCCGCCACGCTGGTGCCACAACGCCGGGCAATCACCCAGAGAGAGTCGCCCTGTTTGACGGTGTAGTAACCTGGCGCCGCAAACGCTGGTGGGGGAAAAGTAGATACTGTCGTTAGGAGGGAAAGTGTTGTGGCAACCGCTACCATAGAAGAAAGTTGTCGCAGCCGCCGGAAAATCCGCTTTAAAAGCTGGCCGGAACACGCAAAAACCAAAGTTACCACCCGTAGTATCTTATTTTCCTACACTCTTCGACGTGCCCGGCCATTCTCCTTGTGGACAAGAAATCTTTTATAACTTTCCGTTCCGGTCAGCGCCTTTTCCAGCGCTTCCGCCTCGTTTGGCAGGCTTCCTTCCTGAACCCGCTGGAGCAGGTCGTCAAGCACCCGCTTCACCTGCGGGCCCTCGCCTAAATAACGGGCCACGACCCGGCCGCTGAGCGCCAGGTCTGCCGGGTAAAGCGGCACCCGCATTAAGATATCCGCCACCAGAACCCGTAACCGTTCGTTTTCCGCCAGACGCTCCTCAGGCCGGACCTTACCGCCGCGCAAATCCGCTTCCCGCAGGGTCAAAAGCTGCGTGACCGCGCCCGCCAACTCCTCCCGGTCCTTAAAATCGGGGGATAAGCGCCGCAGCCACTTCACTACGTTTGCTTCCTTCGCCGGTGGAAAAGTCATATGGTGCCGGATGAGCCAAACGACGCGCCGCGCGCAGGTCGTACTCACCCGCAGGCGGCCCAAGATTTCTTTCGCCATCAGGCTTCCCACCTGCTCGTGACGGTAGTCCGCAAGTTCCCCCCGTTTGTTGAGTGTCCGCACGCCGGGCATTCCTTTCGCGATATCGTGGAGCAACGCCGCCCACCGTAAAGCCGTGTCCGGCGGGATTAACTCAACCACGCGCATGGTGTGCTCCCAAACGTCGTAGGCGTGGTAGCGCGGATTTTGCGGCACGCCGTAAAGCCGGGCCAACTCCGGCAGTACGGGGACCGTTTCTTCTTTTCCCGCCGTCCGTGCCCGGCACCTTGTTGACAGAAGGCCCGTTTCCCGGAGGAGGGCAAAGCCGCGGGCGGGATGCGGGCTTAAAAGGATCCGCTCTAGCTCCTCCCTAATCCGCTCCACAGATAAGCCCGCCACCCGGTCGCGGGCACGGACAATCGCCGCGCAGGTGCCCTCCTCTACCTGAAAGCCGTACTCCGCCGCAAACCGGCAGGCACGAAACGGGCGCAGGGCGTCTTCCCGAAAGCGCTCGTCCGGATCCCCGACGGCGCGCAAAATCCCCCGGGACAGATCCTCCCGCCCGCCGAAGGGGTCGTGAAGCTGCCCCTGGCGGTCGAAGGCCATGGCGTTCACGGTGAAATCCCGCCGGGCGAGATCCTCTTCCAGCCGCGAAAGAAAATCTACCTTCTCGGGCCGGTGGGCGTCCGCCCCGTAAACCTCGGCCCGGAAGGTAGCCACTTCGATCTCCATGCCGTCAACAAGAAAGGAAATGACCCCGAAAGCGGCGCCTTTGGGATACGCTTTCAGCCGGAACCTTTGGGCCAAGCGCAAAAGTTCCTCCGGACGGGCGTCTGTCGCCACGTCGTACTCCCGGGGCGCGCGCCCGAGTAAAATATCCCGGACGGCCCCGCCGACAACAAAAGCCTGAAAACCCGATTCTTCAAGAAGCTGTAGGACTTTCTCTACCGGCACCGGAAACAAGCACAGCCCCCCTAATCCTTGCCCTTAATAACCGCAAGCGGGCGCATCCGGACCACCTTTTTGGTGATCCCCACGGCAACCAGAGTCTCGACTACCTGCTCGATATCCTTGTAGGCCAGCGGCGCCTCGTCGACCACTTCCCTGTAGTTTCGCGTGTTATAGAGCACCTCGCCCATCGCCCGTTCGAATTCTTCGCGGGTAATCTTCTTCTCCGCGGCCGTCCGGGAAAGGAGCCTGCCCGCGCCGTGGTTGACGGAGAAGAAGGTTTCCGCAGCCTTTTCCGTCCCCACTAGCACGTAGGAAGCCGTCCCCATACTTCCGGGGACCACCGCTGGGTGGCCCGTATCCCGGTAAACCGGTGGGTTTGCCGGGTGGCCGGCGCAAAGCGCGCGGGTAGCACCCTTGCGGTGGACCAAAAGCCGCCGCCCGTAGTGTTTTTCCCACTTCGCAATATTATGGGCGACATCGTAAACGGGCCGCATTCCTATGGCCTCCGCTGAAAAACCGAGGACATCGCCAAAGGCACGCACGACATCGGTCATGATGATCTGCCGGTTAGCGAAAGCGAAATTCACCGCGCAGGCCATTGCTTTGTAGTAATCCTGCCCCTCACGCGAATCGATTGGCGCCGCCGCCAGGCCCTTGCTCGGCAGCTCAATTCCGTATTTCGGTGCCACCGCTGCCAGCCGCTTCGTGTAGTCGGTGCAGATTTGGTGGCCGAAGCCCCGGCTACCCGTATGAATCATTACCGTGAGCTGGCCGCGAAAAAGGCCGAAGCGCGCTGCCAGTTCCGGGTCGTAAACGTCGGTTACCTCCTGAATCTCAATGAAGTGGTTACCGCCGCCAAGCGTCCCTAACTGCACGGAGCCGCGCGCGCAGGCTTCGCGGGAAACGGCCGCGATGTCGGCCCCAGGGAGACAACCCTCTTCCTCGATGTACTCTAAGTGTCCCGGCGCGCCGAAACCCGCCTCGATCACCGCCTGCACGCCCCTGTGGGCCACGTCCTCGAAGATGTGCGCCGTCAATCCCTTGTGTTTTCCTTTTTTCCCTACGCCCGTCGGCACGTAATCCTCGATCCGCTCCATCAGCCGGCGGAGAAGCGGCTTATCGAAATCCCGGGCCAAAAGGTCGCTGCGGATGAGCCGCACCCCGCAGTTGATATCCATACCCACCGCGCCGCAGGAGATCACGCCGTCCGGCGCTACAGCCATCACGCCGCCAATCGGGAGCCCAAACCCTTCGTGAATATCGGGCATCCCGATTACCGGCTCCACCACCCCAGGCAAACAGGCCGCGTGCATCAGCTGCTCCAACGATTTATCCTCCCGCAAATACGGCAGGAGATGCTCGTTTACGTAAACAACCGCGTCCACCCGCATTTTCCCGTGGCGCGGCAAGCGGTAACGGTTAAGGCCGTCTCTTTTCAGCTCCATACTGACCACCCCGGAACATTTACAAATAAACCCGCGGCACCCGGGCGCCCACACCACACACAACCTCGTAGTTAATCGTGCCGATCTTCGCGGCGACCTCATCCACCGGCAGGCACGCTTCGCCCTGACGCCCGAAAAGGAGAACCTCGTCTCCCGGCGCCACGCCGTCAATCCCGTTGACCGCTACGATAATCTGGTCCATACAGACCCGCCCCACCACCGGCGCCCGTTTCCCACGCACTAAGACTTCCCCGCACCCGGAAAGCAAACGGCTGTAGCCGTCGCCGTAACCGACCGTCACCGTAGCTAAAACCTCAGGCCCCGCGGTCCGGTAGGTCCAGCCGTAGCTCACTGGGAAGCCAGCGCCGACCCTTTTCACTTGGGCCACCCGCGCCTTTAAACTCATCACCGGAGAGAGTTTTACCCCGCGGCAAACCGGTGAAGGGTAAAGGCCGTAAAGCATAATCCCGGGACGCACCATATCCAGATGCGTTTCCGGGAAACGAATCAGGGCCGCGCTGTTTGCCGCATGCCGGTAGCGAACCGTGAGTCCCTGCCGCTCAACCTCCCGGCAGAAAGCAAGAAACCGCTCGAGCTGCCACCGTGTCGGTTCTTCGTCTGCCATATCGGCACAGGCAAAGTGGGTAAAAAGCCCCTCCACCTCCACCCGTGGCAACGCGGCAATGGCAAGGGCGGCGGCCACCCCGGTACCATCGGCGGGAAGGCCCAGCCGGCCCATACCCGTATCCACCTTAATGTGAAGGTGGAGCCTTTTTTTCTCTTGCTGGGCGGCCCCCGCTAACAGCCGGGCAACATCCGCATCATAGGCGGTAAGAGACACGCCGGCCGCAATCAGCGCCGCGCATTCGTCGGGATAAACATACCCTAAAACTAAAAGGGGCGCCGTAACTCCCGCCCGCCGAAGCTCCAACGCCTCCCCGCCCCTGGCAACGCCCAGCCAGTCCACTCCTTCGGAAACGAGCGCCCGGGCGACCGGAACTAGCCCGTGGCCGTAAGCATTCGCCTTCACTACGGCCATCACCGCCGCCCCGCCGGCCAGGCGCCTCACTTCCCGCAGGTTGGCAGATAGTGCCCCGAGGTCCACCTCAGCCCAGACCGGATACGCCATTCACAACCTCCCTACGCCTCTCGATCTCCCGGCAGGCGGCCGGCAAAAAGCGGCAGATATCGCCGGCCGTAAGCCCCATCTCTCCCGTCTCGCCCGCCGCAAGATCCCCCGCCCGCCCGTGAAGGTGGACGGCCGCGGCGGCAGCTCGGAAGGGATCGAGCCCCTGCGCGATCAGGGCCGCAACCACGCCGGTGAGCACGTCGCCGCTACCGCCCGTCGCCATACCCGGATTCCCGGTAGTATTAATACCCAGGTAACCATCCGGGCTTGCGACCACCGTCCGGGCACCTTTTAAAACGACCACCGCCTGCCATTCCCGGGCCGCTGCCGCTGCGCAGCCGACCCGGTCTGTTTCCACTTCCGCCACCCTTTTACCCGCTAGCCGCCCCATTTCCCCCGGGTGCGGGGTAACCACCAGCGGCGCCGCCCGCTCCGCCGGCAGACCGCCCTCGCCCGCGAAAGCGTTAAGCCCGTCGGCGTCGACCACTAGCGGGCAGACAGCCGCCCGGACCAGCTCCTGGACCAGCGCGACCGTTTCCGGATGCTGCCCGAGTCCCGGCCCCAGCGCTAAAACCGCCTTCTTTTTTAAAAGCGCCGCAACCACCGGAAGGGCTTCCCGGCTCAACGCCCCTTCCGGCGTCTCGGGCAGGCCGGCGGTCATGACCTCGGTGAGCTTGCCCGCCGCCACATCCTGCAGGCTGCGCGGCACGGCCAGCGTTACCAGCCCCGCCCCGGTTCGCAGCGCCGCCTGCGCCGTGAGACACGCCGCCCCAATCATCCCGCGGGAACCGCCCACAACCAGAACGTGGCCGAAATCCCCTTTGTGGGCGGTGGCCGGGCGCGGCGCAAACCAGGAAGAAACCAGTTCTGAGGTCAAGAGGTACCGGTCAGGCGCCGCTTCGTCTGTAAGGACCCGCGGCAGCGAAATATCGGCCACTACTAACTTCCCGCGGTACTCTACGCCGGGATCGAGCACCAAACCAATTTTGGGGAGACCGAAGGTAACCGTTACCGTCGCCCGGATGCAAGGGCCATTGACGCGCCCCGTATCGGCCTCCAGACCCGAAGGCAAATCCACCGCCACCACCGGCTTGCCTGCGGCGTTAACCGCTTCGATCGCCCTGCCTACCTGACCCGTCGCCTTTCCCCGGAAACCCGTCCCGTAAAGGGCATCCACCACGGCATCCGCCTGCAGCAGCGCAATTTTTAAAAGCTGCAGGCTCCCGGAAGTAGCTAACTGAAAATACTCCTGGCCCAGGCGCTGCCAGATCGTGAAATTAACCGCTGCGTCGCCCGTGATCTCCTCCGGGGCGCAGGAGAGGAAAACCTTAGGCGTCGCCCCCCGCTGGAGAAGGTGGCGCGCCGCCACGAAGCCGTCCCCGCCGTTATTCCCCTTCCCGCAAAGAACAACAACCCTTTTTCCCCCGAGCCCGCCTAACAGTCTTTCGACCGCGTCCGCCACGCTGCGGCCGGCGTTTTCCATCAACACTACACCGGGGATCGCGTACTCCTCCATCGCCCGGCGGTCAATCTCCCGCATCTCCCGGGCCGTAACCAGGCGCAAAAAACGCCCCCCCTCCCTCAGCAACGGCAAAGGCTACCGCCGCACCGCCCTCGTGGGCGATGCTCAGGTGTAACCGCCGCACCCCCCGCTGTTCCGCCGCCGCGGCCGCCCGGCCCCGCAGCAAAACGTACGGGCGGCCGTGCACGTCGTTCAAAATCTCTACTTCACCAAATCCGGCGCCTACGCGTCCCGTACCGAGCGCCTTCAACACCGCCTCCTTGCCCGCAAAGCGCCCCGCCAGGTGCAACATTTTCGCCGCCTTCTGCGCGCAGTAGGCTTGCTCGGCCGGGGTGTAAACCCGGTTCAGGAAACGCGCCCCCCAGCGCGCATGCAACCGCTCAATCCGCGCCACCGATACGATGTCCGTCCCGATGCCGATCAGCACCGCCCGCTTCCCCTTCTCAGAAGCCGAGAATCCGCCGGAGCTTCTTCGCCTGCGCCCGCGAGAGCGGCACTTCGCTCCGCTCTTTATCGTCCACAACCAGCGAATAGGTCCCGTTGAAGAACGGGATAATCTCCTTAACCTTGTGGAGGTTCACGATAAAACACCGGTGCGTCCGGAAAAAGATGGTGGGGTTGAGCCGGGCCTCAAGCTCCTTCAAAGTGAAGTGGAGCAGGTACCGGTCGGCGAAGGTCTTAACGTAGACCGCGTCCCCCTCGGTAAAAATATAGACGATATCGCTCTCGTTCACCAGCACCGTCTTCCCGTTTTTCTCGGCAGGGAGGCGCCCGATCCGGATGGCTGGTTCCGCCTGCGTAGCAGCCTCCGCACCGTTACCGGATTCGCGCATCAGTTTCAATACCTTGTTTACCGCTTTACGCAAACGCTTCTCGTCAATCGGCTTCAGGATGTAGTCGACGGCGTTCACGTCAAAGGCCTTTACCGCATACTCGTCGTAAGCGGTAACGTAAATCACGTGGGGCGGGTTCGGCAGCTCCTGAATCACCGCGCCGAGATCCAGGCCGCTCATCCCCGGCATAGCAATATCCAGAAAGAGAACCGAATAATCGAGCGCCTTGATAAGCGACAGGGCTTCCTGCGCGTTGGCGGCCTCGCCGACAATCTCCACGTTGTCGATCTTCGAAAGCGCGTACCGCAACTCCTGGCGTGCGGGGTACTCATCATCAACGATTAACGCTCTTAGCTTCAAGAGCGCCTCCCTCCTTGCTCTCGCCCAGCTGTTTCGTCAGCGGGATGCGAAATTGCACTACCGTTCCCTTGTTCGGCTCGCTCGTCACCTGCAAACCATAGTTCTCGCCAAAAAGACCCTTCAGCCGCTCGTTCACGTTTGAAAGACCCACACCGCTTCCGGAACCGAAGCCCGGAGTGAAGATCTTCGGGAGGATCTCCGGGGGAATCCCCACACCGTCGTCCGCAATCTCCACCGCCATCTCGTCACCCACCCGGCGCACCGCAATCCGCACCGTGCCCGGATCGACCTTCGGCATGATGCCGTGTTTGATCGCGTTTTCCACCAACGGCTGCAAGGTGAGAATCGGTATCTGGTAATCAAAAAGGCTCTTATCAACGCTCCGGACAATCCGGAGCTTCTCCCGGAAACGGGCCTTTTCCAGCACCAGGTAGGTGTTAACGCAATCCCATTCCTCCCGGAGCGTGGTGAAGTGCCCCGTTGATTTCAGCGCGTGCCGGAAGAAAGAGGCCAGCCGGATGAGCAGCCGCCGGGCGGTCTCCGGGTTAGTCCGGCTGAACATCACGATGGTGTTAAGCGTATTAAAAAGGAAGTGCGGGTTGATCTGGGCCCGCAGCGCCTCGAGCTCCGCCTTCATCGCCAGCTGCGACTGCCGCTCTAGCTCGGCAAGCTCCATCTGGACCCCTAAAAGCTGCGCAATGCCGATCGCCAGGTTAATCGTAATCTGCGGCAGTGGCCCTTCCTCCGTCCGGTAGAGTTTGAGGGTCCCCACGACCTCGTCGCGGCACTTGAGCGGCACGATCACCACGGCACCTAACGGGCACTGGCAGTCCTTTACCGGGCACTGGAAATCCGCCCGTCGCTCCACAATCTTGATCTCTCCGGTCAGGATCACCTGCTTGGTCGCGTGGGTTACGATCCCGCCACCGGGAGGGTGGCGCTCACAGCCAGGACCTAAGAAAGCAAGAATCCGCTCCCGGTCGGTTATCGCCACCGCCGGCACATCGCCGATCCGTTGGATGATCTCGGCGATTTTGTGGGCCGTCTCTTCGTTGAGACCGTGGCGCATGTAGGGCAAAGCCGCATCGGCGATCTTGAGCGTCGGGTCGATGGTCTGGCTATCCATCCGCAGCGTAGCCCGCTGCCGGGCCTCGCTCTGTCGCAAAAAGAAGAAGGTGAGGGAGTTGACGCCCGCCAGGACAAGCGCCGCCAACCAGAAATGCGGCCAGACGGCCACAACCAACCCCAACAGCAGAAACTGCAAAAGAACCATTTTCGTCGCCGTGTCCGCCGCTGCCTCTTTCAGAAAGCGAACCATAAGCAACCCTTTCAATAACCGGCTATCTGTTTAAAATATACTATAAAATACCTTGGCCGTAAACGACATTCTTCGGGAGTGGGGCCGCAGGCAAGACGGCTCATAACCCGCTTTTCCTGTGAACACTATAGAGACAGCAACCAGAGAGAAGTTGCGTTATTTCCAGTTGCTTTTCCCGGAGCTTTTATAGTAGAATAAAAGCAAGGGCGCGTAGCTCAGGGGGAGAGCGCGTGACTCACATTCACGAGGTCGGAGGTTCGAAACCTCCCGCGCCCACCATTTTAGGAGTAAAAGGGGCTATCTCTCCCATATAGTCCCTTTTTCTTTTCTTCCGGCCTCAGGCGGCTATCCTCCTTCGGCCCCCGGATAGCCCGGAAAAAAATCTGCAAAAGGCGCTAATTGAGGAGGAATAAACCTCATATTCATAGAATTAGTTTATCACTTTTTAAGCTTGGGGGAGGAGAAAGCAGATGGGTAGAAAGGTTACGGTTTCGGTAATCAAAGCAGACGTTGGCGGTTATGTCGGTCACTCAAGCGTTCATCCGGAGCTGTTAGAAAAAGCACGGGGCGTGCTCTCGGGCAGCCCGTTACTGATAGATTTCCACGTGACCCACGTGGGGGATGACATCAACCTTATTCTCACCCACGAACTCGGCCGCAACAACGGAGAGATCCACCAGCTCGCCTGGGATACCTTTGTTGCCTGCACGGAGGTGGCGAAAAAGCTCAAGCTCTACGGCGCCGGGCAGGACCTCCTGGCTGACGCTTTCTCGGGTAATATCAAGGGCCTAGGGCCGGGCGTGGCCGAAATGGAAGTCGAGGAGCGCGAAAGCGAGCCGATTGTTATCTTCATGGCGGACAAGACGGAGCCCGGCGCGTGGAACTATCCCCTTTACAAGATGTTCGCCGACCCGTTCAATACCATCGGCCTGGTAATCGACCCCAAAATGCACAACGGCTTTGTTTTTGAGGTGCGCGACCTTATCGAAGACAAAAAGATCATGTTCCACGCCCCCGAAGACATCTACGATATGCTGGTCTTCATCGGTGCGCCCGGCCGCTACGCGATCAAACGGATTTTCCACAAGGATACCGGGCAGATCGCGGCCGTTTCCAGCACGCAGCGGCTCAACCTTATGGCGGGGCGCTACGTGGGTAAGGATGACCCGGTCTGTATCGTCCGGTGCCAGAGCGGCTACCCGGCGCTAGGCGAGGTTTTAGAGCCCTTCGCCCACCCGCACCTGGTTTCGGGCTGGATGCGGGGGTCGCACAGCGGCCCGCTGATGCCGGTAGGTCTCCGGCAAGCGACGCCCACGCGCTTTGACGGCCCGCCGCGGGTGGTGGCGCTCGGCTTCCAGTTAGCCAACGGGCGGCTCGTCGGACCGCAGGACCTCTTCGACGACCCGGCCTTCGACCGGGCGCGCAACCTCTGCAACCTGATCGCCGATTACATGCGCCACCTCGGTCCCTTCGAACCACACCGGCTCCATCTTGACGAAATGGAGTACACCACGATGCCGATGGTGATGAAGAAGCTCAAAGACCGGTTCATTGACCTCCGGATGCTTAAAGCCCAAAAGGCCAAGGCCGAACAGGAAAAGCAAAAGGCAGAAAGCTAACTCGCAGCTATCTAGAAAGCTATTATCTAGAAAAAGAGGAGCAGCGGCCCCCACAACAGGGCCGCTGCTTTTGCTTTCGGAAGGGCGGGCAACGTTACAAAAGCTTATCCCGCTCCATGTCACTCACCCCGGCCTCGCCGAAGGTCGCCATCTCTCTCAGGATCTTCGCCGCCGCCTCGACCACCGGCATCGCCAGCGCCGCCCCCGTGCCTTCGCCGAGCCGCAGGTTCATGTCAAGTAAAGGTTTGAGCCCCAGCGCCGCGAGCATATGGCGGTGCGCCCGCTCTTCAGAAAGGTGGGAGGCGATCATAAAGTCTTTCGCCCGCGGGCAGAGACCAGCCGCAACCAGCGCGGCCGCGCCGGTGATAAAACCGTCCAGCAGCACGGGAACCCGCCGGGCCGCAGCGCCGAGGATTACTCCCGCTAAGCCCGCGATTTCCAGCCCCCCGACTTTTGCCAGCACGTCAAGCGGGTCTGCCGGGTCCGGGCGGTTCACCCGCAGGGCTTCCGCCACCACTGCCCGCTTGCGGGCCAGCACCGCGTCGTTCACCATCGTTCCTCTGCCTACCGCCTCCGCCACCGGAATTCCCGCCAGCGCGCAGAGAATGGCGCTCGAGGGTGTGGTGTTGCCGATGCCCATGTCGCCCGTCGCAAGAAGGTCGGCGCCCTGCGCAATCTCTTCCTGCGCGATTTCGATGCCGGTTTCCACCGCGCGCACCGCCTCTTCCCGCGTCATCGCCGGCCCGCGCGCGATGTTTCCCGTACCGGGCCGGACCTTCCGCACCAAAACCCCCGGCCACGTAACCTCTCGCGCTACACCGATATCCACGACCACCACCTTTGCACCTACGTGGCGGCCCAGAACCCCGATGCCGCCGGTGCCGTCAAGGAAGCGCGGCAGGATCTGATAGGTGATCTCCTGCGGCGCCCCACTCACCCCCTCCGCGACGACGCCGTGGTCGCCCGCCATCACGATCACGCTCTTCGCTCTGATCTCCGGGGCGGGGCGCCCGGTAATCCCGGCGAGCTGCACCGCCAACTCCTCCAACCGCCCCAGGCTCCCCGGGGGTTTAAGCAGGCTGTCCACCCGCGCCTGCGCCTGCGCCATCGCTTCCCGGTTAAGTTCCCCGATGGCCGCGATAGTCTGGGAAAGAAGCACGCAAACCACCTCCGCTTAAAATTTAGCGCTGACGACCGCAACACGCCCACGCTTAAGCCGCGCCTGCGGCCGGGGAGAACTAAAAAACAAAAGCCCACGCTGCCGTGGACTTTGCCATCATCCAAGGCCGGACCCCGGTGCCACGCCGGAGCTGAGCGCACAGCAGGCAGGTCTCCTGGCTTCGGATCATCACCCTGAACCGCTGCCTTCCCGGCTTTTAACCAGTGGCCTCTCTTGCGGTCTGGCTCCCCGTTACAGTGGCGGGACCGCGCCGGACTTGCACCGGACTTCCCTATTCTCCCCCACCAGCACCCACCAAGTCTGCGTGCTGGGCGGGGCACCTGCTGTGGAAACTTTATTTAAGGTGATGGTTGTCACTGACCGCTTTCCGTCGTGCGGGCCCAGCCGCTCGTTCCGGCCCGACACGCAGAGCGGTCTCCCTTACTCTTTCTGCGGCACCCGGTCGAAAAAGATATTCTTCCCGGTGGCCGCGAGCGGCACCCCGAGTACAACGTCGGCGTCGATGAGCCCGAGACGCCGCGCCACCACGCCAGCGCGGTACATCACCCGGTTATCGACGTTGAAAAGCGCCGCGGTTTTCACGGCCGAACCGAGCGCAATGCCCATGTCCATCGCCCGCCAGAAGCACTGCGGCCCCCGGAACTCCGGGCCCGCGTGCGGCGCCGCATCCTCGCAGCGCGTAAAGCCGCAGGCACCGCAGTTAAGCCCCAAGGGTTTCGCCTCCTTTAGCCCGATGAGGAAAACGGCGGCGGCACGGCGGACACTCTCCCCGTCCCGGTCGAAATCCTTCTTCCCGGTCTCGCGCCCGTAGGCCACCATCGCGTCGGCCAGGCGGCCTACCGCTTCACCGGTGAGGGTATGGGTGACCAGGTAATCCTGCCCGAGCGACTTCGGCGCCGTTTTTGCCGCCAGCGTCATGAAGCCGGCCACCTGCGCCACAATCTCTTCCACGCGCTTCTCCCTCGCCATTTTTTCCAAAAGATTAGCCGGTAGCGACCCGTTTGTCAAGGGCCAGCAAGCAGGGTATAATCCACCTGCCGGCAGGAAATAAAAAGGAAGGCGCGAATTAACCTCTCATACGAAAATGCAGGGAGCGGGAAGGATGGCCGCAAAACCCCCGTCGCGGTTCCGCGTGGCGGTCTGTCAGCTCGACGTGCGTCATGATAAGCGGGAAAACCTTGCGCGGGCCAGGGAACTCGTCCACCGCGCCGCCCGGCGGGGAGCAGAACTTGTGGCTCTGCCGGAAATGTTCGTCTGCCCCTACGCCGCCGAACTCTTTCCCCGTTACGCGGAAAGCTACCCCGGCGGTGAAGCCCTACAAATGCTCAGCCAGGCGGCACGGGAGGAGCGGCTCTACCTCGTCGGCGGCAGCATCCCCGAGCGAGAGGGTGACAGGCTTTACAACGCCTCCTTTGTCTTCGATCCCGAAGGGAAGCTCATCGCCCGCCACCGCAAAGTCCACCTCTTCGACGTCGACCTTCCCGGCGGCTTTTCCTTCCGGGAATCCGCCACCTTAAGCGCCGGAAGCGGGCCAACGGTTTTTTCCACCGCCCTCGGAACCATCGGGGTGGCGATCTGCTTCGACATCCGCTTCCCCGCCTTTTTCCGGGAGATGGCCCGCCGCGGGGCAGAGGTTATTGTGATCCCCGGAGCTTTCAACATGATTACCGGCCCGGCCCACTGGGAGCTCTTACTCCGGGCCCGCGCGGTGGATAACCAGATCTATACGGTGGGGGCAGCGCCAGCCCGCAACCCGGCTGCCCCTTACGTGGCCTTCGGTCACTCGATGGTGGTGAGCCCCTGGGCAGAAGTTATCGCCCGCGCCGGGCCGGAGGAAACCATCCTCACGGCGGAAATCGACCGCGAATACCTCAAAAATATCCGGCAAAAGCTGCCGCTTGCGGCAGAAAAAAGTGCTGCGGAGGGATGTTCAGGTGACCGGAACGGAAAAGGAAACGGCGTTTGACCTGCTCATTATCGGTGCGGGCCCGGCGGGGCTTGCCGCCGGCATCTACGCCGCGCGGAGCGGACTTAAAGCGGTGATCATCGACAAAGGGGCGGCCGGGGGGCAGGTTCTCGCGATCCCGGCAGTGGAAAACTACCCGGGCTTCCCCAAAATCGCCGGCTGGGAATTAGCGGAAAAGTTAGCCGCCCATGCCCGCAACTACGTCCCCATTAAGGAAGGCGAAGAAGTTAAGGCGATCAACACGGGCGAGATTATCACGGTCGTCACCGACCGTGACCGTTACACGGCCCGGGCCCTCCTCTTCGCTACCGGCGCCGGCCCGCGGCAGCTCGGCGTTCCCGGGGAGGCAGCCTTTTCCGGGCGCGGCGTGAGCTACTGCGCCGTCTGCGACGGCTTTTTCTTCAGAAATAAGGCGGTCGTCGTGGTCGGCGGCGGGAACGCCGCTTTAACCGACGCGCTCTACCTGAAAAGCCTGGGTTGCGAAGTGACGCTCATCCACCGGCGGGACGAGTTCCGCGCGGAGCACCACCTAAAGGAAGCGGTGAAACGCGAAGCGATCCCGGTTCTCTGGAACAGCGTGGTGGAAGAAATCCGCGGGGACGAAGCGGTCACCGGCGTCCTGGTGAAGAACCTGAAAGAGGGAACAACGCGGGAAATCCGCACCGACGGCGTCTTCATCGCCATCGGGGAAAAGCCGAACACGGAGCTGGCAGCCAGCATCGGTGTGGCGCTTGCTGACGGCTTTATTGTGGTTGACCGGAGCGGCCGGACAAACATCCCCCGCGTTTACGCCGCGGGAGACGTGACCGGCGGTGTCCGGCAGATCGTCACCGCGGTAAGCGAGGGGGCCACCGCAGCGCTCGCGGCTTTTACGGACCTGACGAAACCCTACTGGTCGCCGCAGCAATAGCCCTCCCGGGCCACCCGCGCCGCGCGAGAAAAGGGTTGTCCCGTGAAACGGGCGCGCGGGAGGGAAACAGGCGGCAGCGGCCGCTGGTGTTGGCCCCAACCGGGCCTATTTAAAAAGGGGGGGGTTACCCGTGATCCTGGTAACCGGTGGCACGGGACTTGTGGGCCGGGCCGTGGTCCAGGAACTCCTGCAAAACGGCTTCGCGGTGCGCTGCCTCGTGCGCGATCCCGCCAAAGCCCGTTTTGTCTTAGGGGATGGCCCCGCGTTCGCGCCTGGCGACGTCACCGACTACCCCTCGCTCCAGCGCGCGGCAGCCGGCTGCGCAGGGGTGGTGCACCTCGTCGCCATCATCCGGGAGCGGGGCGCCGCCACCTTCCGGCAGATAAACGTGGCGGGAACCGCGAACGTCGTCCGGGCAGCCACCGCAGCCGGTGCACGGCGCTTCATCCATATGAGCGCGCTCGGCGTGAAGCCCGGGCCGGCCTACCGCTACGCCCACTCCAAGTGGGAAGCGGAGGAGATCGTCCGGAACAGCAGCCTGGCGTGGACGATTCTCCGGCCGTCAGTGGTTTTCGGGCCCGGCTTCGGCTTCTTCGACCGGATGGAGCAATCGGTGCGCTTCTCCCCGCCGCCTTTCGTCTTCTATCCCGCCAGCAAGACGCTCTTTCAGCCGGTTGCCGCCGCGGATGTCGCCCGCTGCGTTCGTTTGGCCCTTGAAGACCCGCGCACCATCCGGCGGACTATCGACCTCGGCGGGCCGGAACACCTCACCTACCGGGAGATGCTGGACATCTTTCTCGCCGCGAAAAAGCTCCGGCGCCTCAAAATTCCCGTGCCCGTCTGCCTCCTGCGTTTGGTGGTTCCCGTGATGGAAAAGCTCCTTCCCGACCCGCCCGTTACCGCGGTCGAACTGAAGCAGATGGGTTGTAGCAGCGTAACCGCTCCGGACAGCGTGGAAAAAGAGTTCGGGTTTAAGCCGGCAGGGCTGCGCGAGGGGCTGGCCGCTCTCTACAACGGGAAAAGGGGATGATCGCCGGTAGAGGGGAACCCGTCGTCCAGAACCGCTTCTGCCGCCGCGATGACCCCTAAAATCACGTGCTCCTTAGAGAGCCCGCCCTGCAGGTATACCGCGTACGGCTCCCGCACCGGGGCGTCCGCGGTAAACTCGAGGGAGGCGCCCTGGATAAAGGTGCCGGCGGCCATCACCACCGCATCCTGATAACCGGGAAGCGGCCCGCCTTCAGGACGGACGTGGGCGTCAACTGGCGAGGTAGCCTGGATCGCCCGGCAGAAGGCCAGGAGCTTTTCCGGGGAGCCGAGGCGAATGCCCTGCACGATGTCGCTGCGCGGCTCGTCAAAGCGGGGGAGAACCTCAAAGCCGAGCCGCGCGAAAAAATGCGCCGCGAAAACCGCGCCCTTGAGCGCCTCGGCCACAAAATGGGGCGCCAGGAAAAAGCCCTGGAGGAAGAGGCGCTGGCAGTCAAGCGTGGGCCCCACCGACCGCCCCAGCCCGGGAGCGGTGAGCCGGCTCGCCGCCAACTCGACCAGCTCTTCGCGCCCGACCACGTAACCGCCGGTGGGGGCAATACCGCCGCCCGGGTTTTTGATGAGGGAGCCAGCGCAGAGGTCCGCGCCGACCGCAGGGGGTTCCGCCTCTTCCACGAACTCGCCGTAACAGTTGTCCACGATGACCACCGTCGCAGGGCTGATCTCCTTGACCAGCTTAACCAGCGCCCCAATCTGCTGCAGGCGCAGCCCGCGCCGCCAAGAGTAGCCTCCGGAGCGCTGGAGCAACACCGCCCGGGGCCGCCGCGCCAGCGCGCGGGCCACCGCCCCCTCGTCTACGGAACCGTCGGGTAGCGGCTCAACCTGCGTGTAGCGCACCCCCCATTCGGCGAGCGCCCCGGGCGCGCCGGAAATCACCTTCTCCAGAGTGTCGTAAGGTTTGCCCTGCACCGACACTAACTCGTCACCCGGCCGCAAAACCCCGTAGAGGCAGAGTGATAAGGCGTGCGTGCCGGAGACGATCTGGGGCCGGACCAGCGCCGCCGCCCCGCCGAAAACCGCCGCGTAAACGGCTTCGAGCGCCTCGCGCCCCGCGTCCCCGTAGCCGTAGCCGGTCGAGCCGCGCAAATGAAAGTCGCTGACGCGTGCCGCGTGATAAGCCGCCAGCACCCGGCGCTGGTTCTCAAGCGCCAGGTTATCGATGCGGCACCACAGCGACTTTACCGCTTCAAGCGTTTCCGCCGCCAGCAGCTTCAGGTCCCGCACCACGCCCAAAACACCGCTTCCCGGCGCCTATCCGTTCGCCCGCGGTTCCTGCGGCTGCGGCGCGGTGCTGATGGGACGGGCCGGGCTGACCGTCGAAATCGCGTGCTTATAAACCATCATCTGGCGCCCTTCGCTATCCAGGATAACCGTAAAACTGTCAAAGCCCCTCACTACACCCTTTAGCTGAAAACCATTTACCAAAAAGACGGTGACCGGAACGTTTTCCTTCCGGACCTGGTTCAGAAAAGCATCCTGCAGGTTGATCTGGGTTTTAGACATCTCTTGTTACCTCCGTCTCTCTTTTTCTCTCCCGGAGCCCGGTTCTTCCGGGTATCTTTTTTCCCTTCGCTACCGCCCGAAATATTCCTTCACCTGCGCGGCGATTTCTTCCGCTATTGCCGCGGGACCGGGGTAGGCCGCCACATCAAGCCACCGGATACCCTCCTCCCGCTTAAACCACGTGAACTGCCGCTTCGCGAACCGCCGCGTGTTGCGCTTCAGGAGGCGGACCGCCTCTTCAAAGGTCACCTCCCCCTTCAAGTAGGCCGCGATCTCCTTGTAGCCGAGCGCCTGCATCGCGGTCGCCTCGCGGGGCACGCCCCGGGCGAGGAGACGCTTGACCTCGTCAACCAGCCCCGCCGCAAGCATCGCGTCGACCCGGGCCTCGATACGCCGGTAAAGCTCTTCGCGCTCCAAATAGAGCCCGAAAACGAGCGCGTCGTACCGGGGTGCCGCCGTGGTGGCCGCTGCCGAAATCGGCTTGCCGGTCTGGTAGAAAACCTCCAGCGCCCGGATCACCCGCTTCACATTGTGCGGGTGGATCCGCGCCGCCGCTTCCGGATCAACCGCCTGCAGCCGCTCGTGCAGGTAAAGGGGGCCGAAACGCCGCGCCTCTTCCGCCAGACGCCGCCGCAGCTCCCGGTTCACCCCGCCGGCAAAGCGGAACCCCTCTACCACCGCCCGGATGTAAAGCCCGGTGCCGCCGGTAAGGATGGGCAGGCGGCCCCGCGCGTTGATTTCCTGGATATGCTCTCGCGCCAGCGCCTGGAAAGCAGCAACGCTAAAATCCTCCTCCGGGTCCACGACGTCGATCAGATAGTGCGGCACCCCTTTGCGCTCCGCCGGTGTTGGTTTGGCGGTGCCGATATCCATGCCCCGGTAAACCATCATCGAATCAGCCGAAATCACTTCGCCACCGACCCGGAGCGCCACCTCGACCGCAACCGCCGATTTTCCCGTGGCCGTTGGTCCCGTGATCACTAACAAGGGCAGCCTCGCCGTCATTTTTCCATCACACCGTAGGCGACGTGGGCGTGCCGCCCGCCGTAAATCTCCCGGAAGCCCAGGCGCGCGAACTCCGCGCTTCCCCGCCGCTCCTTCAGCACCACCCGCCGGCGCGCCACCCGGAGCGCCGCCCGTACCGTCTCCTCCTCAAGAGGCGCTCTCTCTCCGACGGCCCGCAGCGGCGCAACCTGCGCTGCCCCCTTCACCGGCACCCGGAAGAAAGGGTCGAAATAGACAACATCGAAGCTCGCCGCCGGCAGCTGCAGGAGATAATCATAGTGGTCGGCCACCACTACCTCGATCCGCCGCATCGCGGCCGTGAGGAGCAGTTCTTCCACGTAATGGCGCAACCCGTACTCAACCACCGCAGCCAGCGGCGCCACCTTCTCCACCCCCACCACGCGGCCCTGGGGCCCGGCAACAAAACTCGCCACAAGCGCGTCGGCGCCGAGCCCCAGGGTGCAGTCGAGAACTGTGTCCCCGGAGCGGAGCGCCATCGCCCGTATCATCTGGTCAGGTTTCCCAGCGAGGATATTCTTTATGCGCAGCAGCGCAGTCCCGGGATGGAAAAAGAATTCTTCCCGGCGGCCGTCCCTGTAAAAAACAAGGCTCAAGCGCTGGGGCCCGAAAACTAACGCCGCCTCCGCCCCCTCCCGGGATAGCAGCGCCGCAAGACCGTGACCGCCGCGCGGCACAAACGGAACACCCATCCGGGCTGCCAGCGCCCGGCCTGCCGCAGCCGCATCCTCGCCCGCCCCGTGGGTGGTCGTCACCAGCACCGCCACGATAAAACCGTTACCTCCTGCCGAAACGCCGCGCCAGCTCCTCGTAACCGAGGCAGACCGTGGTCGGACGCCCGTGGGGGCAGGTGAAAGGCTCCCGGCAGGCGGCCAGCTGGCTGATCAGGGCCGCCGCTTCTGGTGCCGTAAGCCGTTCGCCCGCCTTAACCGCTGCGTGGCAGGCGAGCGAAGCAAGCGCGGCCTTTTCCCGGCCCGCGCCCGGCCCCCCGTCCGCCTGCTCCCCCGCGGCCAAAAGATCGAGCAGCTCCGCCAGCAACAACCGCCCGCACTCCGCACCCAAGCCCGCCGGCACGCCCCGGAGCAGCGCGGCGTCTTCGCCAAAGGCTTCCACTAAAAAGCCGAAGCGCGCGAGCTCTCCCGCCGCCTCCGGATCGAAGCCCCGGACCTCTACCAGCTCCGGGGTCACTAACAACTGGCTGGCGATCCCGCCGCGCGCCAGAGCCGCCCCGAACGCCTCGAAGAGCACCCTTTCGTGCGCCGCGTGCTGGTCTATTAGGTAAAGCCCTTCGGGCCCGGCAGCCAAGATGTAGGTGGGCGGCAAAAAAGCGAGATACTCAAGGGTAGGGAAAATGGCGCCCGCCGTCCCGGTTGCGGCATCTCCTTCGCTTCTGGCACCGGGAAGTCCCCCTTCGCCCGGCAAAAGCCGCACCTGAGCCGCCTCTTCCGCCGTAGCCGCAGCCAACCCCGCAGCCCCCGCCCCGTAGCGTCCGGTCTCTTCCCTAAAAAAAACACCAGGAACCGGCTCCCGTCCAGGCAACCGGTCGGGAAGCCCCCGCCGGAAACCGGCTCCGGACGGCATCCCACCCGTTGTCCCTTTTCCTTTCGTTCCGGGAATCAAGACGGCACGGCCGAAAAGCGCTTTTTTCACGGCGCCGCGCGCAAAGGCGAGGACCTCCCGCTCCTGGTCGAAGCGGACCGTTAGCTTCTGCGGGTGAACATTCACATCCACAAAACCGGGGTCAAGCGTCAGGTGCAGCACGAAAAAGGGGTGCTTGCCAGCCGGCAGCAAGGTGCCGTAAGCCTCGTAAACCGCCGCCGTTAACCCCCCGTGCTTCACGTAGCGCCCGTTAACGAACCACGTTTGCCCGCGGCGGGTGGTCCGCACGAGCTCCGGCCTGCCCACAAAACCCGTCAGCCGCGCCCCTGCCCCTTCGGCCTCTACCGGGACGAGCGCCGCCGCCACCGCCTCGCCGTAGATCGCCCGCACCGCCCCCGCCAGCCCCGTTCCGGGCGTGCGGAAGAGTTCCCGCCCGCCGCTCTCCAGACGCACCGCCACGTCCGGACGGCCGAGCGCCAGACGCCCGGTCATCTCCGTCACGCGCCCCAGTTCTACGCGCGGCGAGCTCAGAAACTTCCGCCGCGCCGGCGTGTTGTAAAAAAGGTCGCGCACCGTCACCGTCGTCCCGGGCGGCGCCCCCACCGGCCTAAAATCCACCACCTGCCCGCCCTCGATCCGCACCAGGGTCCCGCCAACCGCATCGGCCACCCTGGTTTTCAGCTCCACCCGCGCCACCGCCGCGATGCTGGGCAGCGCCTCGCCCCGGAAGCCAAAGGTGGTAATCCGTTCAAGATCCGCACCGCAAGTAATCTTGCTCGTCGCGTGCCGCTCAAAGGCCAACAGAACGTCCGCTTCGGCAATCCCGCAGCCGTTATCCCGGACGGTAATGCTCTTCAGTTCCTTATCTACCACCACCTCGACGCAGCTCGCCCCCGCGTCGAAGGCATTTTCTACCAGCTCCTTCACCACCGACGCCGGCCGGTCGACCACTTCTCCCGCCGCGACCAGGCCCACCGTTTCCGGGTCGAGCACCTTTATCCGGCCCATTTTCAGCGTCCTCCCCGCCTGCCGCGCCGCGAGGATTTTACCGCGGCCACCGCATCCTTCAGCTCGGCCAAGATGTTAAGCGCCTGAAGCGGCGTCAGGTTATCGGTGTCGAGTGCCGCGAGCCGCTCCACTACCGGGTGCCCCTCCGGCTGCGGGAAAATCTCGAGTTGGACAACCCGCCGGCTACCCCCGGCGCGGGCTTCGAGCGCCGTTAGAATCTCCCGCGCCCGGGCCAGAACAGGCGCCGGCAGCCCCGCGAGCGCCGCGACCTGAATCCCGTAGCTCTTATCCGCCTTCCCCGGTACCACCCGGTAGAGAAAAGCAACGCCCGAAGCGTCCTCCCGCACCGCCACCGTCAGGTTGAAAACCCCGCTCAGCCGGTCGAGATCGGTGAGTTCGTGGTAGTGCGTCGAAAAAAGCGTCTTCGCCCCGATCCGGGTGGCGAGGTACTCGATAATCGCCCGGGCGATGCTCATCCCGTCGTAGGTGCTCGTTCCCCGCCCCACCTCGTCCATGATGACCAGGCTGCGCCGCGTCGCCCCGGTAAGGATCGTCCGGCACTCGCTCATTTCCATCATGAAAGTGCTCTGGCCCCCGGCCAGGTTATCCGCCGCGCCGATGCGGGTGAAGATGCGGTCCACCACCCCGATCGTCGCCTCTGCCGCCGGCACAAAACTGCCAACTTGCGCCAACAGCACAATGAGCGCCACCTGGCGCATGTAGGTACTTTTCCCGGCCATGTTTGGCCCCGTGATAATGGCGATCCGCCGCCCCGCATCGTCGAGGTGGGTATCGTTAGGAACAAAGCCGCCCGGCCCCAAAAAACGCTCCACGACCGGGTGGCGGCCCTCCCTGATGATTATCGCGCCGCCCTCGTTCACTTGGGGGCGCACGTAGTTCCCCCGCACCGCAGCCACCGCCAGCGACTGGAGCGCGTCGAGCTCGCCGAGCGCCCGCGCCGTCCGTAAGATGCGGTCGATTGCCCCCGCTGCCGCTTCCCGAACCGCGCAGAAAAGCTCGTACTCGCGCTGGTTGAGCTTCTCTTCCGCGCCCAGCGCCATCTCCTCGTACTCCTTCAGCTCCGGCGTGATAAAGCGCTCCGCAGTGGCGAGGGTCTGCCGCCGCTGGTAATCGGGAGGCACCAGCGCCAGGTTGGCCTTGGTCACCTCGATGTAGTAGCCGAAAACGCGGTTGTAGCCGACCTTCAGGGACTTGATCCCGGTCCGCTCCCGTTCCTTCGCCTCCAGCGCCGCGATGAAGCTGCGCGCATCCCGCCGCACCGCGCGCAGCCGGTCCACCGTTTCGTCGTAGCCCTCCCGGATGAGCCCCCCTTCATTCAAAACCGCCGGCGGCTCTGGCGCAATCGCCCGTTCGATAAGCGCCACCACGTCCCCGAGATCCGCAAGCCGTTCCCGGATCTGACCCAGCAGGCCCGCCGCCGCCCCCAAAAGTTCGCGCAGCCCGGCCGCCGCCCGCAACGCCTCCTTCAGCGATAGGAGGTCGCGGGCGTTAGCCATCCCGTAGGCCAGCTTCCCCGCGAGCCGCTCCAGGTCGCCGATCTTTTTCAACCCCGCCCGCACCGCCTCCCGGAGCCCCTCATCCGCCACCAAAGGCGCCACCGCCGCGAGGCGCGCCTCTATCGCCTGCGGCGACAAGAGCGGCTGCTCGAGCCATTCCCGTAGCCGCCGCCCCCCCATTCCCGTCAGCGTATAATCAAGGACCTCCAAGAGCGTCCCCTTGCGACCGCCGTCCTGGAGCGAACGTGTAAGCTCAAGGTTCCGCCGGGTGGCCGCGTCAAGGAGCATAAAGCCGTCGGGAGTATAAAAAGAGATCGTCTGGAGATGAACAAGCTCCCGTTTCTGCGTCTCCTGCAGGTAGGCCGCCAGGGCACCCGCGGCCGCCACCGCCGCCTCGTGCCCGGCTCCCTCGGCCCCCAGCCACTCCCCCGCCGCGCGGAAAGCGCGCAGCGCCTCCCTGGCCCGATGCGGCGCAAAAAAGTCCGCCGGGTAAAAGGTGACCGCCGCTGGTGCGGCAGCCCGCGCCAGCCCCGCCAGCTCCTTCTCTCCTTCCGGAAGCACCGCTTCCACCGGCTGGAGCCGGTAAATCTCGTCGTAAAGCTCGCTCTTTGCCGCCGGACCGGCAAACTCCGTGACCCGGAAATCGCCCGTGCCCACATCCGCCACCGCAAGACCGAAGGCCGTTTTACCAACCGGCGCCACGCTGACCACGTAGGTACTTTGCGCCTGGTCTTCCGGCTGCCCCTCGAAAAAGGTGCCGGGCGTGATGACCCGCGTAACCCCCCGCCGCACCAGCCCCTTTGCCTGCGCCGGATCCTCCAACTGCTCGCAAATCGCCACTTTGAAGCCCCGGCCTACCAGCCGCGCGATGTACCCGGCCGCGCTGTGGCAGGGAACCCCGCACATCGGCACCCGCCCGAGCTTCCCCGCGTCGCGGGAAGTCAGCGCCACCTCCAAGACCGGCGCCGCCCGCTCCGCATCCTCGAAAAACATCTCGTAAAAATCGCCCAGGTGGAAAAAGAGGATGGCGTCGGGATATTCCTTTTTAATCTCCATGTATTGCTGCATCATGGGGGTAAGGCTCAAGGAGAAAGGCCTCCTCTTGTAAGCCGGATCGCCAGCCGAAAAACCGGCAGCGGCAATCGCTAAGCGTAGCACCGGTTTTCTTAAATTATACCAGATGACCGGAAGGCAAAAAACAACCCCCGGCACTTCGGGGGTTAAAGCCTTTCAAACTATAGAACCGGTTATTGCCGGTGGTTTTTCAGACGCTCCGACGGGGGCTAATCCTCGTCACACTCGCCCCCGCACCCGCCGCCGCAAGCCGAGCACCCACCCGGTTCGCAACCGCCCTGACCGCTTATCGCGTGGTTTAAAATCTGGTTGATCTCCTGCAGGATGCGGCTGAACTGTTCCTGCGCCTCAAAAAACCGCCGGACCAGTGGATTAGCACCCATGCGCGCCTGAACCGAACCTATCGCCTGCTGCAGTTCCGGCCCGGGCTGCATCCCTCTGACACGCGCAAACTCGAGTTCCTGGCGGCACTGGTGGAACTCCTCGATGAGCGCCCGCGCCTCGGAATCGGCGAACATCGCCTGTTCCGCCTCCCGCAGGTTCCGGAGTTCCTCGCACTGGCTCAGCGCCGTTCCCAGCTCCAAAGCTTTTACGAGTACGGACACCTTATTTCACCCCCTCCTTACGGCCCCCCTCTACCACCCACTCAACCTGACGCAGGGCCGCCGGGGGTATCAAGGGGTATTTGCTAAATTATAAGCGAATAAGGGCCGTTTAGCAAGCACCGCCGCTTAAACGAGGCGCACGGAAAAATAAACCCACCGTTGCCGGCACCGTCCCCTTTTTTACCGGGCAGCCCCCTCTACTTCCCCCTCCAAAAAAGTGAGGTGCCCCGCCGTAATCCGCACCGGGACCAGGCGGCCAACCAGCCCTTCATCGCCCTTGAAAACGACCGTTTTATTCGTCCGCGTCCGGCCCGCGAGCTTTTCCCGGTCGTACTCGCTCGGCCCCTCCACCAAAACCTCGTGCACCCGGCCCTCCTCCGCCCGGTTCAGCTCCCGGCTGATCGCCTGCTGCACCGCGATCAGCTCCTGGATGCGGCGCGACTTCACCTCCTCCGGTACCTGGTCGGGCAAAGCGGCCGCCGGCGTGCCCCGGCGCGGGTTATAAACAAACGTAAAGGCCTGGTCGAAGCGCACCTGCCGTACCAGATCCAGCGTAGCCGCGAAATCTTCCTCCGTCTCCCCCGGGAAACCAACCATGATGTCGGTCGTGATGCTCGCTCCCAGCACCGCCGCCCGGATCTTTGCCACCAGGTTCAGGTAATCCGCCCGGGTGTAGCCCCGCCGCATCAGCTTCAGGATCCGGTCTGAACCCGCCTGCACCGGCAGGTGGAAATTCTCGCAGACCTTCTCCAACCGCGCCACCACCGTGATGAGCGCAGCGTCGAAATCCCGCGGGTGGGAGGTAGTGTAACGGATGCGCCAGATGCCGTCAACCCCGTTCACCATCGATAGAAGGTCCGCGAAGGTGACCCGGGGCTGGAGCCCCTTCCCGTAGGCGTTCACGTTCTGCCCTAACAGCACTATCTCCCGGTAACCCGCCGCGGCCAGCGCCTCGACCTCCCGGAGGATATCCTCCGGCCGCCGGCTTCGCTCCCGTCCCCGGACGTAAGGCACCACGCAGTAAGCGCAAAAGTTGTCGCAGCCGAACATCACCGGCACCCAGGCCCGGAGGCGGCTCTCCCGCCTGACGGGCAAACCCTCAGGGACACAGCACGCCTCCGGCCAAACCGCCACCACCGGCCCCTCCGCCCGCACCCGCTCTAAGAGCCGCGCCAGCTCATGCCGGTTGTGCGTCCCGAGCACCAGGTCCACGAAGGGAAAGCGCCGCCGGATCTCCGCCGCCACCCCTTCCTGCTGCGGCATACAGCCGGTGACGGCGATGACCATTCCCGGCCGCTTTTTCTTCAGCCGGCCTAGGGTCCCGAGCAGCCCCCACACCTTGTTCTCCGCCGTCTGGCGCACGCAACAGGTGTTGACCAGCACCAGGTCCGCCTCCGCCGGTCGCACCGCCCGCTCGTAACCTAACTCCTCGACGATCCCGGCCATCACCTCGCTGTCCCACTCGTTCATCTGACAACCGTAAGTCCGGATGTAGTATTTGCCAGGCATAGAAGCCTCCTTTTAACGTTCTACGTTCTACGTTCGGCGTTCTACGTTCGGCGTTCAAGGCATTTTCTATGGGGGTTGGTCCTGCCGTATAGCCCGCGCCCCCAAACCCACTCCCCTGTAATTTTACCACGACCAGCGGAAATTTTCCCGGCCCCGGATAGAGCGCCCCCGGTGGTGGCAAAATAGACCGAGGAGGTGGTAATGATGGTCCAGATCGCCATCAGCGAAATGGAAAAGCTGCAGCTCCGGCACCACTTAGGCATCGAGCAGGTGCGCGCCAAAAAACTGGCGGGCTACGCCGAACAGGTCCGCGACCCGGCGCTCAAAAACCTCTTGAACCAGATGAATCAGGTGAGCCAGCAGCACATCGGCACGCTCCAGAGCCTGCTCGGTCAAGCCGGCATCCCCCAGTCGCCCGCTACTCACTTTTAAGGGGCCGGAACCGAACCCGCGCCGCTAGGCCAACCGCGGTGCGGGCAAAACTTTCGAGGAGGGTAAACAATGCAGCTCGACGAGAGGGACATTCTCACCGACTGCCTGATCGACGCCAAATTCTTCTCCCACGGCTACCACATGGCAGCGCTTGAATCAGCCCACGACCAGGTGCGGAACGCCTTCATCCGGATGATGAACGATGAGGTCACCGGCGCCAAGATGCTTTTTGACGCCATGCACCAGCGCGGCTGGTACCCCGTCGACATGGCCCACGCCGGGGCGCAACCCTACCACGCCGCCGGCCAGCCTACAGCCTACGCCCGGCCCGGCGAAGCGCAGCCCTATTACGGCGCTACGCCGGGGATGCGTCCGGAGTACGGCACCACGCCAGGGATGCGGCCGGAACAAACCCCTGGTTTCCGCCCCGAGTACCAAGCCCGGCCGGAAACCGGCTACCGGCCCGAAGGCGGCTACCGGCCGGAAGGCGAAGCCCACCGCTGGTAATGAAAAACCACCCCGCCTCCGGGGTGGTTTTTAACTTCACCGTCACCCTTCAGGTTTAAACATTATTAAGACAAGCGGGTGAAACTGCTCCTGTCTTCCGGTATCGGCTTGCCTTCTCCCCTTTTCCCCTGAAGACCCCCGCACTCAAAACGCCGCCACCGGGCGGCCGGTGAGATAGCGCCAGGTGGCGAGGAGCGCCGCGTGCTGGCACCTGACGCCGTAAAGGTTCGCCCGCACCTCGGCTAAAGCTGCCTCGGCTTCTCCAGCACTCAACCAAAAGAGGTGCAACTCTTACTGCCAAAATGGAAGTTTAGAAGGGACCCCCCCTCAAAAAAATGGATAGAGGAACTATCTTTCTGAGTTGAGTGCTGGGCGCCTCCTGCAGGGCACGATCCCTACGGGGCGGATATTTTATCCTTGATTACCGTTAACACCTCAACCAAGCCCGTTTCTAAGGATGGTTGAACATTCTCAACAGACCCAACGTGCTTATGGTGGGGAAAAGTCTTAACACCGGGCCAGTGAGGAGCGTTATCCCAGCGGATGATAAGTTCTCCCTTCGTGTTCATCCAGTGGTAAGCATATTTTCTCTGGTCGCCAAAGTAATACTCCTTTACGTGCAACGTGCTACCGTCGAAAAAAATAAGCCGCGCCTTGAGGCGCCGCCTATTTCCCTCACGCTCGAACAGCTCAACTGCGAAGTCCTTGATAATCGCGTGATGAGCCCTGACGACGTTAAGCACGTTCAATTTCCTGCACCCGCTGCTTCAGCTCAGCTAACGTTTCGGCGGCAAAGCGCCAGTCGAGAAGGTCATCCTCCTTCTCAAAATCTTCTTTTCCCTGCCCCTTGAGGTGTTTGAGGAATTCTTCAAACGACATTCCGTATTTCTTCTGAAAAAAAGCGCATTCTGCCTCATAACGGCTTATCTTGCTCAAAAGCAACAGGAGAGCTTGCTCCTTTAAGGCCTCTCTTTCACTCGCAAACCCCAGCTCCCTCAGAACCGGGCGAACCTTCCGTAAAAAGGCTGCGTCAAGATTACCCGCTTCTTTGCCCATAATCCCTACCCCCTTCGCGCCCTTGATCCACTTACCCTCAGTCTACCATACCGGTCGCAACGAGTCCAGGACAGTTGGTGTAGCCCGTCATCCAGACTTCCGCCGAACAGCACTCAAAACATCGCCACGGGGCGGCCCGTCAAATACCGCCAGGTGGCCAAAACCGCCGCGTACTGGCACCTGGTGCCGTAAAGGCTTGCCTGCGCTTCGGCTAAAGCCGCCTCGGCTTCGCGCACCTTGTCCCGCGCGACCAAGCCCACCTTGTACTGCGCCTCAACCACCCGTAGCGCGTCCTGCGCCGTCCGCACCGCAGCCGCCCAGACCAGGACAAGCGACGATCTCTTGAACCCGGGCCAAGGGCTTGCAGGCTGTAGAAATCAACCCTTCAACTTACCGGTTCCGCTAACCGCAGACCCGGAATCTTTTCGTAGTGCCTCCGGTTGTCTGTCAGTAACAGCAAACTGTAATGAACAGCAGTGCTTCCTATCAGCAGGTCAAGGTCAGCGACAGTTAGTCCCTGCTGCCGCAGTTCCGCCCGAAGTTGCCCGAAGACCCTAGCCACGTCTTTATTCACGTCCACTACCACTACGCCGGCGAGAAAGCGCGCCAGCCCCTCTTCCCTGGTGAGGGTTTTGGCCTCGAAAAACACCCTCGTATAACTCGGCAACTGATATAACACTCACCGCTAGGCCTTCCTTTTGCAGCCTTTTCAAAGTAGAGACGTATGGTTCCCTGCCGCGCAAATAGAAAACGATCCAGTCGGTGTCTATTAGGTACTTGGCCGTCACCATTCTATTGCTGGCCTTTCACTTCTTTCCCGCCGCCGGTAAACCTCGGCAACGAATCCTTCCGCGTCGAAGTCGGGCCACGAGCCGGCGGCCTTTTCAAACTCTTCCCGGGCTTTATCCCGCCTCTTGTCTCCCTCAAGCTCCCGGATCAAGCGCTCCCGTTCCGTCGCCGAAAGTTTTTTTATCTCCTCTAAGATTTTCTCCAGCGCCACAGTCCACCGCCTCCCTTCAAGCACCATTGTACCAGAAGTTAGCTCCTGCCCCAAAATAAAACCTTCTCCCCTTTTCCCCTGAAGACCCCCGCACTCAAAACGCCACCACGGGGCAGCCGGTGCGGTAGCGCCAGGTGGCCAAGGCAGCCGCGTGCTGGCACCTGAACGCCGTAAAGGCTCGCCCGCGCTTCGGCTAAAGCTGCTTCCGCTTCGCGCAGCTTGTCCCGCGCGACCAGGCCGACCCGCTACTGCGCCTCAACCACCCGGAGCGCGTCCCGCGCCGTCTCAACCGCCGCTTCCAGCGCCGCCTCCTGAAGTTTTCCTGGCACCGCTACAAGACCTGTTCCTTGGCAATGCCGGGCATTTCTACCTCTACAGTCAACGGCCATTTCCCCAGTTTCTTAGAGGCATTCAGTATCTCCAGCCCCAGCAAATTTCCCTCTTCATCCACGTCCATCATTACCCCGGCGGAAATTTCTTCTGTATCCGCAATTACTCCCTCTTTAAAACGAATATATAGAGCATCAGCATCCGGATCATACCGAAACCTCATAAGTCATCCCTCCAGTACTTTTGAACCTTTGAGGTCTTATAGGCGGTAAGCACTACCCACGCACTTCCCTCTAATCTGGCCGCCACCCGGATTAAATATTCTTTGCCGCCTTCGGCATAGCGCCGCTGGAATACAGAAATACGCATGTGCTTCAGTTTAGCATACCGGTCGCAACGAGTCCAGGACAGTTGGTGCAGCCCGTCACCCAGACTTTCCGCCGAACAGCACTCAAAACATTGCCACCGGACGGCCGGTGCGGTAGCGCCAAGAGGACAGGAGCACTGCGTGCTGGCACCTGATGCCGTAAAGGTCCGCCTGCGCTTCGGCTAAAGCCGCCTCGGCTAAGGCCGTCCCGGCTACAGCAGTTAGATTATTCTTGCTGCGCCCCCGCTATGACTGTCTTCTTTTGCCGTCAGGCCTGCAACAAGCGCTCAAACCCAGCCTGAACAAAGTGCTGGTCAGAAGTGAAAGCCTTTTGACACCTGCGGCGCCTCATTACCACAAAGCTGATGCAGTCGGTGAGGCTCCACTCCTTGTCTGGCCGCCCCTTGAACAGCTTCCAACCCTCCGCCAACAAATCCTTAGTAACGTGAACAACTTTAAGCACCCCAAGCTTTTCAGCCTCTTTAATTTTCTGCATGAAAGCTTGGGCAAGCGGCCTAAGAGAAGCTTTACTTAATGCGTTGCACGTCTCGATTAGCACAGCATCTGTAGTAACCCGACCAACATTACCCAGGCTACGGTAGACTTCTACTGCCTGGACATGAAGCTGGTCCTGACGGTTTATTAAAGCCAGCCATCCCGCCGTGTCTATAAAAACAGCCCTACTCACCGCTCATCTGCCTCGTAAAGATAGCGATCGTGCCGGTGAGCCAAGTCTGCAGGCGCGTCATCCGGAGATTCTGGCGCCCACTCGTCAACGCTGAGAAAAGGGTCCTTCTCAAAATCAGGCCGCCGATCACCTCTTACCGGCTCCACAAAGACCGGCAAACCGTCCGGTAGCTTAACGCCTCCTTCAAGAACCACCACGTTGCCTTTTACAATGCCTTTGTAGGGCACGAATACCCCCCTCCTTTCAGAACCGTTCAGAAGCCCTTTTGTTTTCAATTCTACCACTCAGGACTTCGTTAACTCAATTACCGGGCGGCCGGTGCGGTAGCGCCAGGTAGCCCCCGCACTCAACTTAAAGAGACGGCCCCTCTTACCTCTAACGGGGAACGCCGCCAGCAACCTTCCACTTTCCCAGTAATTGTTCGCCCTTCCCTCAGTTGAGTGCGGGGCCGCGTGCTGGCACTGGGCGCCCCGTTAGATACCGTTTTGACAGAAGGCGGGTTTAAACATTATAATGTTACTGGAGGTGATGTTGATGCAACGGACACAAATTTACCTTCATCCCGAACAGCACCGGGCGCTATTAAGGGAAGCAGCCAAAAAAGGCGTCTCCTTAGCCAAGCTAATCCGGGAGATAATCGCCAAACACCTGAAAGAGCAGGCCAGGCCCGTACCAGCAGGCAAGGAAACTTTTCTTAAAATAGTAGGAATGGGAGCAAGTGATAAAACAGATGTTTCCGTGCGGCACGATCACTACCTGGCGGAGGCATTGAAAGGTGATAATGGTTGATACCGGAGCCTGGTACGCCGTCTGCGACGCTTCAGACACAAACCACCAGCGGGCAAAAGCGTTTTACGAAAAAGTGGCCGGCGTAATCCCCCTGGTAACAACCGACGCGATCCTCGCGGAAACCTGGACGCTACTGGCCGCCCGTCTTGGCCGGCCTGCCGCCGTCACTTTTTGGGAAACGCTGCGCGAAGCCCGTGTGCCTGTTATCACCCTGCAAGAGGCAGACATAGAAGTTGCGTGGCAGATAATAAACGCTTTCCCCGACCAAACCTTCAGCTTTACCGACGCAACCACCTTTGCCGCTATGGAACGATTGGGCATCGAGCAGGTCTTCACTTTTGACCATCACTTTTTCGTTTACCGCTACGGCCCCGGACGCAGAAAGGCTTTCAACTGCGTGCCGTAGCCGTAGCCCCTTACCAGAGAGTTTTTCGCCCCTTAGTTGCGAAGCCGCCACGGCCGCCGTACGCCTCAACCCTTACCACAAACTACATCCCCGCCACCGGGCGGCCAGTGAGGTAGCGCCAGGTGGCAAGAAGCGCCGCGTGCTGGCACTTGATGCCGTAAAGGCTCGCCTGCACCTCGGCTAAAGCCGCCTCCGCTTCGCGCACCTTGTCCCGCGCGACCAAACCCACCTTGTACTGGGCCTCAACCACCCGGAGCGCGTCCTGCGCCGTCTTAACTGCCGCTTCCAGCGCCGCCTCCTGTTCCTCCAGGGCGCGCAGGTCGTGGTAGGTGCTCTCCATTTTTCTCTTTACTTGGGGAGCCTGCGGTTTTTGGGTCCACCCTCCCTACTTTCCGGCCGCGGCCGTCCCGGAGCCGCTTGCCGCTAATACACCCAAATACGCCCAGGGTTTCGCCGCAGCTAGCTTCATATAGGCGTGCTGCACTGTCAGGTCAAGAAGACTCTGACGCGCTGCCGCCAGGTCCGCCTCCGCTGCCGTCACCTCGGCAGGCGTCCCGGCCCCCGCTGCCAGCCTAACGCGCGCCAGCCGCAGGTTCTCCGCCGCAGTAGCCACCGCTTCCTGCGCCGCCGCATACGCTTCCTCCAGACTGCGGATGCCGGTGTAAAGCTTCCGCCCCAAAAGCGTCGCCGCTTCCTCGGCACTTTCCGCATCCAGTTCCGCCTTCCGGGCATCCTCTTCCGTTACTACCGTCGCGGGGTTGCCGGTGTCGTAATTCTGAACCGCGCGCTTATATTCCGCCGCGTAGCGCGCAATCCAGACCGTCGGGTTGTTCCCCGTTGCCCAAGACACGCAGTCGTTCTCGGTCGCCGTAAAGGGCGCAAAGGAAACCGTATCAGTGAGCACAGGCCGCTCCTCCGGTGGCAGTCCAACCAACTGGTTGAAAGCCACATAAGCGTCGTTCAGCTCCCCCTGCGTCGCAGCCAGGGCCGCCTTCGCCCCTGCTAACTGCGCCTCCAAGCCCTTGAGCGCTATCCGGGTAGCCACGCCCGCCCGGACCATCGCCTGCGTCACCGCCAGTTTCTTCTCCAGCGGTTTTAAAGCCGCCTCCTTTGCCGCTACCTTTTCCTGCGCCCGCAGCACCGCGTAGTAACGGTTATAAACGTCAAGCACCACCGTATCGCGAGCCAGCTCATAATTCTGCCGCGCGCCACGCCAGCCAAAATCCGCGCTTTCCTTAGCGAAAAGCAGCGGCTCCGTTCCGGGAGTATAGGTTGTATACCACTGGGGCTGTACCGCGCCTGCTGCCGAAAGCCGCGTGCTTTCAGCCTTGTCGAGGTCCAGTTGCGCCTTCTCCACGCTCTTGCTGAAGCAGAGCGCCCGGAAAACGGCCTCCGCCATACTCAGTTTTACCGGCGCCTTCTCCTTCTCCGCCGCCACCGCCGGCAAGGTCAGCATAACGACCACCAACAATGAACCCAGCATACCGCAAACGCGCTTCCACATGCCTACCACTCCCACCGGAATTTGCTTAACCAATTTAACTATATCCTACCGGCTAGCACGCGTCAACAGGGTATGTGAGATTATAACGTGATACCAAGCAAGCCGAAATAGAGAATTTAAAAGGGCCCGGGAGCTCATTAGCCCCGCGGGCCCTTCGGAAACGTAACCTTACTATTTTACTGCACGTTCATCGTGACGGTCTTGGAGGCTTCGTCCCAGCCAACCGTCGCGCCAAGCGCCTGGCCGACGTACCGGAACGGCAGCATCGTCCGGCCGCTGCTAATCTCCGGCGCCGCATCCATCGTTACCGCGATGCCGTTGATCAGCATCGTCTTGGAGCCGATGGTCATCTGCACGACGCGGTCACCCTTGATCAGCGTCACGGTCTTCTTCACGCCGTCCCAGATGATGTTGGACTCGTCCACGCCGGCAGCGAGCGCCGCGAACCGCACCGGCATGTAGGTCCGGCCGTCCTTGATGTACGGCGCCACGTCCATCGTCTTCTCGACGCCGTTCACCTTATAGGTGGTGGAGCCGATGACGAAGGAGCTGTCACGCTTGGTCGCGGAGACGGCCTTCGCGTTGACTACCCGCAGGATAGTCTTACCCGAATAGTTCGCACTCAGTGCCGCACCGCTCAGCGCCACCTCCACGTCACCCTTGAAAGTGCTGTCAACGTCGTACTTAATGCCGTAGAACTTGATCGTATCTACTGCACCGCCGAGGCTAAGGTTAATCTCAGCGTAATTCTGGCCCTTGGCGTTACTGGTGGTCTGCTCATCACCGTTGTTGATCTTGTACTTGAACTCGTCGCTGAACTTTACACCTGAAGGTAGTGTGAGCTTGATGTTAGCCGAGGCCATGCTCGCCGGTTTGGTTTCAGTAACGGTAATATCACCCGCCGCCTGAGCGTTAGTTCCCGATACTACCTCAACAGCCGTGGCCGTAGCCGTCGCCGGGGCAACGATCTTGCCGACCACCACGTCGCCAGTCGCACCCGCATCGCCGCTGAAGCTGAGCTTCAGGTCGCCGAGCGCCGCGGTTTCGTCAACGTCTACTTTAATGTCAGTGATCTTGATTTCGTCAGCAGCATTACCGAGGATAATCCAAACCTTCTTGTTGTCATCAAAGGGAGTAACCGTGGAACCAGCAACACTACACGACGGTGTGCCATTGAACTTCACGCCCGCCGGCGCCGCGATGACGATGGATTTGTCCTTAGCAATGCTCCCGTTGGCCTTTACTGTAACCTCATCCACAAGCTGCCCGTTCTTCGCCAACAGCAGGTCTTCGGTCACGGTGTCCTTGGTGCTCAGGGTTACCGTCGGCGCACCGACGTTGCCGATAACCAGCGTCGCGGTCTTCACCTTGGTCGAGGAACTAGTGATAGTCACGGTAACATCGCCAGTCGGTGCCCCAGGCATTACATTAATGTAAGGAGTAACTGCAATCGTGTCGGCCAAAGCAGACGGAGAATCAACCTTTAAAGTCAGCTTCTTTTTCGTAGAATCAATCGACAGGGTACCTTTAAGCCCGTAAGCACCATAGGTGATCCCGGAAGTCGTCAGCATTGTGTTACTCCACTGGAAGTAGCTGGACGGCAACTCGAGATAGATCTCATCATTCTGAACAAGAGAAGCAGCCGCGCTTTCCGTGAAGGTAATCTTTGCAGCCTTCTGATCGTTCTTCGCCTCACTCAAAGCCTTCGCCGTTTCCGCGGAAGCAGTAACTTCCTTGGTCACGACCTGCCCGACCTTGAGGTCCGCAGTGTAGTCAGAACCGACCTGCAAGCCGTCGGTGCCGATGATCTTTACCGTCACTTTCACGTTGATGTTGTCCGCCGCATCGGTACCGATATTAACTTTTGATTCACCAGTAGCATCAAATTTAAACTGGACAACCGTATTTTTAGTTGTATCTAGGGGGTAAGCTACCGTTAGGACCGTATCGGAAGATGTTTTCCGCTCAACATTCCCAGGATCACCTGACGGTGCCGTTGCGTAGTTACTGAGCGTGCCCAAAGCCGGGTCTTTAGCGTACTTCACACCAGTCGGCAACGTTACGGTAGCATAAACCCAGCCGCTTACAGCTAACGTATCGCTGTCGACATCAACTTTGATCCAGCCCAGCGTTTGCCCATCCTTCTTTTCCACCGTTGCCAGTGCACTCGAGAAGGTCACCGGATCAGCGCCGAACGCCGTGCCTACCGGCAGCACAATGCTGAGCAGGAAGGTGAGCGTCAGCAGGATGCTGAGCCATCTTTTGCGCGCTTTGATCAAGCTTTTTCCCTCCTTGGTTCGTTAGTTGGTTGGTGAATTCGGAGAAAAGGAACTTCTTTCGAAAGAACCTCCTGAGGTGCTACGGGACCGCACTGCGGGCCGTCGCCCGCCCGTCCCTAAACTGCCGGCCTGGCGACCGAAAAACTTCCAGGTCATCACCTCCTTGGGTCAGAGGTTAGAGGCAGGAGGTTGGAGGTCGGAAGTCAGCGGTAAGAATTCGCCTCCGGCGAATTCCGTCGCGAATCCCTCTTTCCAACTCCCGGCTTCTTAACCTCTAAAATCTAACGACTACTCTGGTAACCGAAAGAGGAATATTCTCCATCCCCCGCCAACTTCCTGCTAAGGATGGCGAATTTCTCCTCGGCTACCTGACTAATTAGACACCGCCCCGCCGGAAAAAGTTCCGCCCGGAAGAAAAAATTTTTTGTGGTATAATAGAACCCATTATTCGCGGGATGCGCATCAAGGTGGAAAACATCCTGGGCTTTTGGGATGCCGGTGGATAACACCTCAGGAGATCCTGGAGGACTACCCCGCCCTGGAACCGGAGGACATAAAAGCCTGCCTTGCGTACGCCTGCATCCCGGCTATTTAGTCCAACAGATCGAGGATTTCAAAGTAGCGTTCCCTGCTCATACCGGCCGTGGTCATATTGGTACGGATGTGTGTTATAGGTACAAGGCGGGGACTCGTCTTAATCACCAGAGGGCGTTTGGCGCCGGGTTTAGTCATCACGAGGTGGTCGCCCTTCTGCCTTGTTACTTTCCATCCGTCACACTCAAAGACCCGCACAAGCAGCGTATAGTGGACAGGCGTTATCCTTCTGCCGCTCGTCATCAGGCCGGAATAATCAGCTTGCTTTTAAGCACGGCTTTGCGCGGCACCCAGCCACCCTCCGTGCGAAGAAAACCCGCTTCCTCGAGCACCTCCTCGAAAGTGCCCATTGTTTTGCATTCTTCCAGGAAAGCCGTAACCGCTTCTGCCAAAGATTCTTTAGCCTCATCAACCGAGTCGCCGAAGCTCGAAACGTTCAACTCCGGGCACAGGGAAACGTAAACCTCCCCCTCCTTAAATATCTCGGCCGTAAACTCAACCTTTCCCTTCATATACAAAACCCTCCCTAAAAAGGTTCTCATCAAGCCTAAACTTCATCCGGTAGCCTCCGTGGCGATATCCACGTACCGCTCCCGGGACATCTCTGCTCCGTATGCGACCGCGCATAGAGGATACCCGTTCACAGCCTTCCTCGATGGCGCGCTCCATCAGTTCGGCTTCTTCCCTATAATTATTATTTATCACCCCACCGGGTTCCGTCTCTATCTCTCATTATAGCCTGCGCCGCGCCGCCGGCAACCGGGCAGCCGGCCATGTCTGAGAATATCTTCCCAATCCCCGCGGCTCGCCGGCTTACGCCGAACGTCAAACGCCGAACGCAGAACGTAGAACGTCGAACGTTAAACGTTGAGCGGACCCCGAAGCTCCATCCGTAGAAGAATCAAAATAGCGAAAGCGGCGAGATTTCCGTTATTCGCTATTGACTAATCACGGATAGATGTGTAATAATGAATGTGTAATTTACGGAAAGGAGCAACGGAGATGCGTAGAATGCAGGTCGTAGTTGAAGAATGGCAGTACGAGGTTCTGCGGGCAATCGCCGCGCGGCAGGGGAAATCGGTATCGGCTGTCTTGAGGCAGATAATCGCCAGTCAGGTTAGCAAAACCTCTGGCAAAGACCCCCTGCTGGAAGTTGCCGGGATAGCCCAGGCGCCACCGGAAAAAGACCTGGGTAGTGAAACAATTGACGAACGCCTCTATAAAGCGTGAGTAAAATGCGCCAGATATTCGTAGATACCAGCTTTTGGTACGCTCACGCCTTTGCCGGTGACGCCCATCACCGGGAGGCGGTAGCCTTCCTCAGCCACGTGCCTGCTCCCCTTGTAACTTCTAACTTCGTTTTCAACGAATTAATGACTATCCTGCGGTATGATTTCGGCCACCATGTAGCCGTGAAATACGGGAAACACCTGCGGGAGAGCAAGATTTGCACTCTGGTACGCCTGAACACCGCGGATGAAGAAACAGCCTGGGCGCTTTTCCTCAAGCACAGCGATCAGAATTTCAGTTTTACCGACTGCACCAGCTTTGCTCTCATGCGCCGCTTGGGGATTAACGAGGCAGCCGCTTTTGACGGTCATTTTGATGCTGCCGGTTTCACCCGCTTACCCGCGGTACCGCTAAGAAAAAAGCCGCCGAAGCGAAGGTAATAGAGTTATAAACGACCTTGATCACTGTCAGCCCGCACTTCTCATTTCATCACCCGGGTAGGACTATACAACACCCGAAGACGCACGCTACGAAAAAATGTCCCGGGTACCTGGACCAATGCAGGAAAGGGTGCGCCAGTTGCGCGAGGAAGGGTAACCGGGCAATGGATGTTTAAGGAGGAAGGGTTCGCCGCGGTTGAGGCACTTTTTCGCCGGCAAGTCGCACGTTTCACTTCTGAAGGGAGAAGGGGATTAACGGCGGAGGGTTTCTCGAAGCAGAACGACTTCTACTCCTTCCACCTTCGAAGGCAGCTTGGAATCGTTCGTGAGGAAGATTTTTGCGCCCGCTTCCGCGGCTGTTGCGAGGTGAATGGCGTCGGGCGTCCGCACGGCGGGGTACTTGGCCCGGATGCTTGCGCAGCGGACCGCTATCTCCACAGTGAGCGGCACTATCTCCAGGTTGGGGTAGGAGCAGAGAAGAGCCAGGTATTCGCCGCAAACGTCCTCCCTCTCGAGCGACTTGGGGCGGACGAGCAGCTCCGCGAGGGCAAGCGCAGAAATGACGGCCCGGAACGCCCCCTGCTCCAAAGGCTGGAAGATCTCGTTTCCGAGTCCGCGCGCCAGGGGATTTCCCTCCAGGTAATAGATCAGGCAACTGGTGTCGAGGGCAACAATTCCTGCACGGGACGCGGTGTCTTTCAGCTTTCCCAAGAAGCCCTTTCCTCCCCGAGGTACTTTTCGGTGCTGGTGCCCGCCCAGATTTCGCGGTGCAAGCCCAAGAGCCGGTCCGCGTAGCTCTTTGGTTTAGGCACGAGGATCACAGCCCTCCCTAAAGGCAACGCCAAGAGCTCATCTCCTTCGGAGACGCCGAGGGCTTTCCTCATCTTGAGGGGGAGCACCATTTGGCACTTGGATCCCAGGCGGACGGTTTCAACCGTACTCATGTCGTCACCTCCCGTAGTCTGAATTATAGTCATCAAGTTGGAAAAGGTCAAGAATTTTCCTTCGCTTAGCAGCGGAAGCACGGCCCGTTAAAAGCCCGTTAAAAATTGTAAACAGGTCGCAGCCGTGGTATAATTTCCCCAGAGGATCGCTCTAACCGGAAGGAGGGCGCTTATGAGCCTCGCCAAAGAAGAAGCGGCGGCCGGCGGGCTGACTTACGAGGAGTACCTGCTCATCCCCGACGACGGGCGCCGGCACGAACTTATCGGGGGGGAACACTACGTGACACCGGCACCGACGACGGTTCACCAGCGGTTTCTCGGCAGGCTTTACCGTGTTTTGAGCGCTTTTGTCTACGAGCATAATCTTGGCGAGGTCTTCTTCGCCCCCGTCGACGTGGTGCTCAGCCGCCGGGACGTGGTCCAGCCCGACCTGATTTTCTTGAGCCAGGCGCGGCTGGGCCGCCTGACCCGGGAAAACGTGCAGGGCGCGCCCGACCTGGTGGTGGAGGTCATTTCGGAGGCTTCCCGCAGGCTCGACCGGAAGCTCAAGCGCGCGCTTTACGCCAACCACGATGTCCTTGAGTACTGGATCGCCGACCCGGAGCTGAAGATCTGCGAGGTTTACCGGCGAGACGAGGAGAACCGGCTGGTGAAAGTCGCCGAGTACGAGGACGCCGGCTTCTTAACCTCCCCCCTACTCCCCGGTTTGGCGATCGACCTGGCCTCTCTGTGGTGAGGACCTCAGCGCACCAACAGCACCGGGCAGGGCGCGAGCTGCATCACCTTGTGGCTGACGCTCCCCAAGAGCAATTCCTGAAGTAAACCGGTACCCCGCCGCCCCATCACGATCACTTCGTAGCCCTCCTTGCCGGCGTACTCCACGATCGCCTGGGCGGGATCGCCGATCTGGATCACCGTTTCCACCTGCCCCGCAGCACCTTCCGCCATTTCCGCCGCCTGTTTCGCCTGGTCCAGGACCTCCGTCGCCTTTTGCATCACCTTTTCCAAAGCTTTCTGCCTGGTCTCTTGCCTTACCGTAAGCCAAATCTCCCCGTAACCGAAAAACATATCCACCGGAGGCACTACCGTAATAAGCGTGATCTGCGCCGCGGGATTCCCTTCCGCCAAGCGCACCGCCTCTTTTACCGCCCGCAACGCGTTCTCAGACCCGTCCACCGCCACCAGGATTTTGTTGTACATAGCCAATACCCCCTCAAGTTTTCACTTCCATCTCTGCCGCCAAAATCCTCCCCGGCAAGAAAAATAAGTACATCTACCCGGGGGCCAGCACCTGTAGTGAGCAGCGCCGTGCCGCGGTAAAATAACGCTTTGTTATTTGACAAATAAGGAAGCGGTGGCTACACTAAAGGCAAAAATCGCGCCATAAATAAAGGAGCGTGAGCATGTGCGTGAGATCGACGCCCGCGGGAAGCCCTGCCCGCAGCCGGTGCTCCTCGTTAAAGCAGCAATTGACGCCGGGGAGGCGGCCTTCACCATCCTGGTGGACAACCGGGCGGCGGTGGAAAACGTGCGCCGCTACGGGGAGAAGAGCGGCTATAATATTAAGGTAGAAGAGCAGCAGGGCTGCTGGCGGCTCACCGGAACGCGGGAAGGAGCGCCGCCTACGGCGGGGACTAGCGGTGCGCCCGGGCCAGCGGCCGCGCAAACCGGCGCCCCGGCACCCCACCCCCACACGGCGCCGGCAGTCGAGGTTTATTGCGGCACGGGGGCGGTGCGGACGCTTCTGATCCAAACGGAGGCGTTAGGACGTGGCGACGAGGAACTCGGGCGCAAGCTGGTCAAGATTCTCCTCGATACCTTAGCGGTCAACGAGACGCGGCCCGAAACGATCCTGTTAGTAAACGGAGGCGTAAAGCTGGCCTGCGAAGGTTCACCGGTACTTGAGGCGCTGCAGGATATCGCGCAGAAAGGCGTGCAGATTCTGGCCTGCGGCACCTGTCTCAACCATTTCAACCTGACCCACGCCCTCAAGGTGGGCCGGCCGACCAACGCCTACGAACTACTGAACACTTTACTCGCCGGCAACGTGCTCGTCTGGGGATAAGCGCCGCCGCACCTGTTCGTCCAGCGCGCAGCCGGGTTGCCGCGATCTTGTTGACGGGCAAAGCGGAATGTGTAATACTGAGTGCGGAAGATATTTCACCGGCAAGCCGGGGCGGAAGATTCTATTATGGGGCTAAAAATGCGCGAATACTGCCGCCGGATGAGCTACTTAACCACTCTCGTCATCCCCATTGCGGTTGCCCTGGTGATCGCCTTCGTAGGGCTTACGCACCCCCAGTGGCCCCGCGTCTACTTCATTATCGGCTTCCTTGCCGCGCTCATCCTGCTACCGGGCGTGACCCTGGGACTGAAGTTAAGCTGCACTCCGGTGGTGGAGGAAGACGTCGAGTTTCTCGGCACCTACGGCCCGGGGTGGATCGGGGTGCGCCACGCGAACGGTGCGGTGGCCCGGTACCACCACCGGGGGCTGTACGAGATGCACCAGAGCGGACACGTACGCCGGGGAGAACGGCTCCGCCTCCGCTTCCTCGAGCAGGAAATCATCTCTTGGGAATCACTGGAAGATTAGGGTTGCCTTAGGGCTGTGTCCGTAGCCGCAGTCCACTTCTCTCCCTATCTTCGCCAGTTCCTGCTGCCACCACCGGAAAGCGTCCCTCCCTTCGCCGCGCGGCCGGGTCTTACCCGGGTAAATCGCGTAGTGTTGCCGGTAGGGGAACGGCGTGAGATCGGGCATCACCACGTTGGCGCCAGCCTTGAGGGCCCGGCGCCGTCCCTCCGGGGATAGGGTGGCGACCGCGGTGGTGGCCGGCAGGTGGGCCAGGGGAAGCAGAAGCCGGGTGACGGCCAACACCTTCAGGGTGAGACTCAGGGATCCGGGCGGGAAAGCGCCTAACGGCGTTGCCGGGTGCGGGATAAAGGGACCGATGCCGGCCATTTCCACGTCGAGTTCTTTGAGCAGCAGGATGTCCGCCGCCAGCGAGGCGATGGTTTGGCCGGGCAGGCCGACGATGTTACCGCTGCCCACCTGGTAACCAAGTTCCCGCAACCAGTGCAGCCTTTTGACCCGCGCGGTGAAGGTAGTGCCGGGGCGCAGGGAGGCGAAGAGGGCCGGGTCGGCGGTCTCGTGTTTTAAAAGGTAGCGGTCCGCCCCCGCGGCACGCAGCTCCCGGTACGCCTCCCGGGAAAGATCGCCTACCGAGAGGGTGACGGCCACGTCGAGTTCGCTTTTGAGGCGGTAAACAAGGCGGCATAGCTCCCGGAGATGGTAGGAGGGGTCTTCTCCCGCCTGCAAGACAACCGTGCGAAACCCCTCGGCCCTGGCTCGTCTGGCGGCAGTGAAGATTTCTGCCGGCGTCATCCGGTAGCGTGACAGACGCCGGTTATCCCGCCGCAGGCCGCAGTAAAAGCAGTTGCGGACGCAGTAATTGGAAAACTCGATGACCGCGCGCAGGTGCACGGTACGGCCGAGGTATTTCGCCCGCACCGCGTCGGCCGCCTGGCAGAGGGCTTCCATCTCTTCCCCCTGGGCGTTGAGGAGGAGAATGATCTCTTCCCGCTCCAGCCGGGAAGTGGCCACCGCTTTTGCCAACGCGGCGGCGAATTCTTCCCGCGGCGCGCTCATTGGGGGATGTACTTCGCCAGGTGGCAGGGCCATATCTCCTCACCGAGACCCTCCGGGTCTTCGCCCAGCACGGCCAGGGCTGCCGGGAAGGGTGAGAGCGCCCGTCGCAGCACGCCGTGCATGTGCGCCATAAGCACGCCGTAATTGACCACCGGGACGCCAGCTTCGCGCGCCTGCATCAGGCGGGAAAGCATCTCCCGGCGGTTTAACATGCAGCCGCCGCAGTGAACGATCAGCCGGTAGGCGGCGAGGTTATCCGGGAGTGGCCCGCCGCCGGCCACCACGTCGAAAACAAGCTCCCCGCCCGCCACCTGCCGCAGCCAGCGAGGGATCTTCACGCGGCCGATATCGTCCTCGATGGGGTGGTGGGTGCAGGCCTCGGCGATCAGCACTTTGTCGCCGGGGCGCAGCCCATCCACCGCTTTCGCCCCCGCCACAAGGGTGTTGAGATCGCCTTTGAAGCGGGCGAAGAGGATCGAAAAAGAGGTAAAAAGCACGTCGGGCGGCGTATCGGCCGCGGCCTTCAGGTAAGCGGAGGCATCCGTCACCACTAGGCGCGGGGGTCTGGTCATCCCGGCGAGGGCGTGGCGCAGTTCCCGCTCCTTCACCATCACCGCCACCGCGTCGTGCTCCAAGACATCGCGAATCACCTGCTGCTGGGGCAGGATCAGCCTTCCCTTCGGCGCGGCCTTGTCGATGGGGATCACTAAGACCACCGTGTCGCCGGGGGCGATGAGGTCGCCGACGATGGTGGGCAGCGTCCAGTCCTTGGGGGCGTGTTCTACGAGGGCCCGCTTGAGCCGGTCGATCCCCTGGCCGGTGCGGGCGCTCACCACCACCCAGGGGACGGGCAGCGCGGCTGCCCACGCGCCGACGGGCGGGTCGGGGTAGAGGTCGCACTTGTTCGCTACCCCGATAACGGGGATGCCCCGGGCTTGGCTCCGGCTCAGCACGTCGGCCTCGAAGGAACCGGTGCCCTGGCCGGGATCGACGACCAGCACCACCAGGTCGGTCTTTTCCAGGACCGCCAGACTCCTTTTCACCCGCAGGTCTCCCAGGTACCCGACGTCGTCGAGGCCCGCTGTATCGATCAGCATCACCGGACCGAGAGGCAGGATCTCCATTGCCTTGGATACCGGATCGGTGGTGGTGCCGGGAACGTCGGCCACAATGGCGGTTTCTTGACCGGTTAGGGCGTTAATCAGGCTCGATTTTCCGGCGTTGCGGCGGCCGAAAAGAGCGATATGCAAGCGCTGGCCGCGCGGGGTAGCGTTCAGGCTCACCGGTTGGTTTCCTCCTTTCTGGTACCGGGCGGCACCGGCTGCGTCTGGGGGGCGGCACCATGGGTAGCAACAACCGCCCGCAGCGTTTTAACCAGTTCGCTTCGCTCTTCTTCCGTCAGCCGCTCGGCGCCCTCGATAAAAACCCAGAGATCGTCGCCGATGAACTCTTTTACCGCCGGCAGGTAAGTCTCTTCGCCGTAACCTGTCAGGTAGTGGAGGCGGTTGCCGAAGGCCCGGGCGAAGTAGATCTTGGGCACGCCGTAGGCAGAGCTGGCCGCCGCTGCCGCCTGCTGCAGGGCCGTGAGCAGCGCTGCCGGCATCCTCCCCCCGGCGTTTGGAGGCGGCCGCCGCCCGCCTTCAGAAGTAAAGGTCACGCTCTCCCGCCTCCATCCGGGTGAGCATTTCCTTTAGCACCGCGGCGCGCTGGGGCATCTGCTGCGCGAACCTTTCGACGTAGGCGGCAATCGTTTTTTCGCCTATCTCCCGGGTGGCCGGCGTGGCGTAGTCGAGCAGGTACTCCTTGAAAGTGAGCACCGCGTTCGGGAGGCAGAAGTTTTTCACCAGCCCTTTCTTGGCGAAAGACATAAAGTGACACCCGGTGCGCCCGGCGCGGTAACCGGCGGTGCAGAAGGAAGGGATGTACCCGTCTTCGCACAGTTCGCGGATGAACTCGTCCAGCGAGCGGGTGTCGCCCAACTGGAACTGCTGGCGGTCCGGGATATGTTCCCGGGCCATTTGGGCGTAGCCGCCGACGGCAATCCGGGATCCCGCATCGGTTTGGGATACCCCGAGCGGGATGACCTCCCGGCGCAGCGTGGGCCGTTCGCGGCAGGTCAAAATCAAGCCCGTATAGGGCACCGCGCAGCGCAGGACGGCGATAACCTTTTTGAAATCCGCATCTGAAACCGGGTAAGGCGGGGCGCTCGCTACCGGCGTGTTCAGAGCCGGCTCGAGCCGCGGGAAGGAGATGGTATGGGGCCCCACGCCGAACTCGCGCTCTAAATCCAGCGCGTGGCAGATGAGGCCGAGCACCTCGAAGCGCCAGTCGTAAAGCCCGAAAAGAACGCCGATCGCCACGTCGTCGATGCCGGCCTCCATGGCCCGGTGCAGGGCAAAAAGGCGCCACCGGTAGGACCCTTTCAGGGTGTTCGCGGGATGCATCTTCCGGTAGGTCTCGTGGTGGTACGTTTCCTGGAAGACCTGATAGGTGCCGATGCCTACTTCCTTCAACTGCCGGTACTCCGCCACGGTCAGCGGGGCGGCGTTGACGTTGACCCGCCGGATCTCCCCGCGGCCGTTTTTGGTAGCGTAGATCTTTTCGATGGTGCGGCACATAAAGTCGATGTCGCTCACGGGGTGTTCGCCGTAAACCACGATGAGGCGCTTGTGCCCGTTTTGGGTAAGTATCCGGACCTCTGCCGCTAACTCTTCCGCCGTTAGGGTTCTTTTGTTTACGGCCGCGTTGGTATGGCGAAAACCGCAGTAAGCGCAATTGTTAACGCAGGGGCTCGAAATGTATAGCGGCGCAAAGAGCACAATCCGGTTGCCGTAAACCGCCTCTTTAATCTGCCGGGCGGTGGCAAAGATCTCTTCCCACACTTCAGCGTCCCGGCAGTTGAGGAGCACCGCCGCCTCTTCCGGATTTAAGCCGTGCAACTCCCGCGCTTTAGATAAAACTTCCGCAACCGCGGCGCGCGGCGGGTCCGCCGTGCGGGCGAGGATTTCCGTGATTTTTTCCTCTTTTATGAAATCCTCCCGTTTCTCCGCCGCTTCGTACCTGCGGATCAGCGCCAACCGTTTTTCCCGCCAGTCTTCTTCTTCCGGTGTTAACATCTTCTCTCCCCTTCCTTCAAAATTTAAGTAACCAGACCGGGGCGCCTACCTTCAGGCGGGTTCTCCGCCAGCCTACCTCGCCTGTTTCGCTCCCGCTCACCCGCTCACCGCTCACTTTCGGGCGGGTTCCGCCCCGGCCTTCGGTTCCGGAAGTAGCGGGCCCCGGCCACTCCCGGCGTTGTTAATTCTTGCGGCTGCAAAATCGCCGCTACCTCGTCCTGGGTAAAAAGCCCTTCGGTTACCAATAGCTCGGTAACCGGCCGGCCAAGGGCCACGGCTTTAGTCACTAGTTCGGTAGCTTTCTCGTAGCCGATGTAGGGGACAAAGGCGGTGATCACCCCCTGGCTGGCCGCCAACAGCTCGCGGCAGCGCCCGGGATCGGCCACAATACCCTGCACGCACCTTTCCGCCAAGAGGTGCGCCGCGTTCGTCAGCAACGTGAGGGAGTGCAAGAGGTTATGGGCGATCAAAGGTAAAAAGGCGTTTAGCTCCAAACAGCCGGAAGCGGCGGCCATATTGACGGCGACATCATTAGCCATAACCTGGTAGGCGACCTGCGTGACCATCTCCGGGATGACGGGGTTAACCTTGCCGGGCATAATCGAGGAACCGGCCTGCACTTCGGGAAGCCTGATCTCCGCAAGGCCGGCGCGAGGACCGGAGGAGAGAAGGCGCAAATCACCCGCGATTTTGGCCAGGTTAACCGCGGCGGTCTTCAGGAACCCCGAAACCTCCGCAAAGATATCGGCGTTCTGGGTAGCCTCGAAGGAATTTTCGGCGCGCGCCAAACCAAAACCCGTTAGCTCCCGCAGGATCTCGATTACCCGGTAGATATACCGCCGGCTGGCGTTAAGTCCGGTGCCCACCGCCGTCCCGCCCAAGTTGACCTGGCGGAGCCGTTCTTCGGCTTTGTAGAGGCGCCACCAGTCCCGCGCCACCGCTTCGGCCCACGCCCCGAACTCCTGGCCAAGGGTGACCGGAACCGCGTCCTGCAACTCGGTGCGCCCGATCTTGAGGATGCCCGCGAACTCCTTCTCTTTTGCCTGGAGCGCCCCTTGAAGCCGCGCCATCGCCTGGGCCAAAGCCCGCACCAACTTAATAGCGGCGACCCGTAGCGCCGTGGGGTAAACGTCGTTGGTTGACTGCCCAAGGTTGACGTGATCCAGGGGGTGGACGATAGCGTAGTTGCCCTTCTCACCACCAAGGAGTTCAATCGCCCGGTTGGCGATAACCTCGTTGACGTTCATGTTGGTGGAGGTGCCCGCGCCTCCCTGGAGGGCGTCAACCACAATCTGGTCCCGGTACATACCCGCCGCTAACTCTTCCGCCGCCTGGATGATGGCTGCCCCCCGCTGCCGGTCGAGCAAACCCAACTCCGTGTTCGCCGTGGCCGCAGCCTTCTTCACCAGAGCCAGAGCCCAGATGAGGTCGGGGTGGACGCCAAATCCCGAGACGGCGAAATTACTCCTGGCCCGCAGGGTATGGATGCCGTAGTAAGCTTCACGGGGCACTTCCAGTTCACCAATCAGATCCTTTTCTTTACGGGTCTGCACCGGAAAGCCTCCTCGCCAGGGCGCTTTTAACCTTCACGCCGGGCAGCGCGCCGAGCTGCCCCGTCAGGGCGCCGAGGGCGTCCGTGGTTCCGTCTACAATCAGCGCGATAACCGAAAGGTTTTTCTCCCGGTAGGGGACACCCATCCGGCTGACGATGATATCCGCGTGCCGGCTTAGGATCTCGTTAACGCGCGGTGCCGCCTCGCGCCGGTTTTCCACGATGATCCCGATAACGCCTATCCGGCTCTCCATCCGCCTTTCGCCTCCCGAACTTAACGGCCCGCCGGGCAAAGGGCGGGCCGTTTTCCCCCCGTCCCTTGCCGTCAGGCCCGAACCCTCGCCGCAGGACGTTGCGTTAAAAATTTAAGCGGTAAGCAGCTACCGGATGATTCAATTTTTAAAAATGAGGCCGGCGCGTAATCTTGGCGCCCCTCAAGCGTCGAAATTCTTGCTTACCGGGGTAGCCGCTGCGGTTTGCAGCAACCGGCTACCTTTTGCCGTTTGCTCGTGCAGGTGGGCACGCACCTCCTCCACCAGCATATCCGCGAGGTGGGGTAAAGGCTCTTTTGAGGCGCCTATGATCTCGATTCCGGCCCGGTTAAGGTGAAGAAGCAGCTTGCGTGCCGGGCTGTGCGCTACCGCTTCGGCTATCCGCGGCGTGATCTCGCCCAACATGCTGTGGGCCACAACTACGCCGATGGTGCCCACAATAAGATCCACCGCAGGCGCGGTTTGCACGATCGCGTTCTCGCCGGAACCGCCGCTGTTCGCGCCCGCTTTCAACATAGCCGCTGTGGCCACCGCGTTGCTTCCCAAGGCGATTATCTCCACCTCTTCCGGCAGGGCGCGGCGCAACTTTTCCACCAGAAGCTTGCCGATACCGCCGCCCTGACCATCGATCACCGCGATCCGCATGACCTTTCTACCTCTCGTGGTACATCCAGCGTTAGTAAAAGTGACATAAGTTTACCTCGCTCGACTTCAATTTACACACCCAAACAAAAAGACCACCGAGCCCGCCCTGCCTTCGCGGCAGGGTAGAGACCTCCGTGGCCTTTTTATGGCGACTTTTATTGTGAAAAAAAGTAAAAAGAATTCCGACCTTCGCGGTCGCCGGTTAATCACCATTATAGCTGTTTGCGCCCCAGAAAACAACCCCCGTGAGACGACAAATTTTACTTAGCAGCGACAAATTTTTTCTTTATTTAGCAGGAGATCTCGTTGTGAAAGCGAAAATTATACCTTGGATGTCAGCCGGGCGAAACCGGCAGTACGGCGGTTCCCTTTAAAGTAGGGCTAAAGGAGACCACGAAGGTCTACCGTGAGATACGGCAGCTTTCGTGGTCTTTGTTTTTTTACAAGCGATAGGAGCTAAGCGGTGCGGCAGAAAAGCGGAAAGGAGCGTGAGGATCGAAGAAGGCGGTAACGCTGGTCTACCGGTGGTATTAGGTATCTCGCGGTTTTCTAACTAAAGGCCCAAGGAGGAGAAAGAATGAGTGTCGCAAAGGTGCGCACGTTTACCGAACCGCCGGAGGCGCGTGTCGGCGGCGGCTCTTACCGGACGGGCGAACTCAAAGGAATAATCCGGATTAATCCCCGACACTGTGTCGGCTGCGACACCTGCAGAAAAGTTTGCCCGGCCGGGGCTATCAGCGGGGAGATCGGGGTAACCCACAGGATAGAGATAGACCGGTGCATAAACTGCGGCCAATGCCTGACCAATTGTCCGTTCGGGGCGATTGAGCAGATGGCGTTCGTAGAAGAGGTTTTGCGGAAGCTGGGCGATAAAGAGACCCTCGCGGTAGCGATCATTGCCCCGGCGGTAAGGGTGGCAATAGCCGAAGAATTTGGCGCTCCGCCCGGCACGCTCACGGTTGGCAGACTTCATAAGGCTCTAAAAGAGGCCGGCTTTGTAATCTACGAAAACAACTTTGCTGCGGATCAGACCATTTTGGAGGAAGGAACGGAACTTTTGGGGCGGATCGCCTACTGGCTCCTCGGGTTAAAGGAGCTCGAGATCGAGGTTTGGGGCAAGAAGATCAAAGTCGGTCTTGAGCATTTCAAGCATAAGCCGCTGCCGCAGTTTACGAGCTGTTGCCCGGCTTGGGTGAGGTACGCCGAGTTATACTACCCGAAGGTTCTGCCCCACGTTTCAAGCTGCAAGTCCCCCCAGCAGATGGCCGGGGCATCGGCTAAGACATACGGCGCGATAGACATCTGGAAACACAATCCCGCGAAGGTGTACACCGTCGGCATAATGCCCTGCACGGCGAAGATTTTCGAAGCATCCCGCCCGGAGTTCTGCCACGCGCAGAAATGGCTGGAAGAGCACGGCCGTTTACCCCAGCGTTCCCCAAGAATGCCGGATGTCGATGCGGTACTGACCACGCGGGATCTCGCCGCGCTGTTCAGGAGGCTGAACATAAACCCGCTGCGCTTCCCCGAGGCGGAAACCCCGCAGGATTTCGAGTGGTACAGCGGCGGCGCCACCATCTTTGGTTCCAGCGGCGGGGTGATGGAGGCGGCGGTCAGGTTCGCCTTCCACGTCCTTTCGGGGGAGGAGCCGGATGCCCTAAGTTCAGCGTGGGACTTCAAACAGGTGCGGGGATATACCGACCCCGTGGTGGAGGCGACCATCCAAGTGCCGCTCAAACCAGCGTACCAAAAACTGCTCGGCAGCGACCGGTTTGAGCTGCGGGTGTGCACGGTCAACGGTATCGGGACGGAGGGCAGCCACCTGAAGCCGATAATCAACGACGCGGTCGCCGGCAGGAGCAATTTCCACTTCATCGAGGTTATGACCTGTTCGGGCGGCTGTTTAAACGGCGGGGGGCAGCCCGTCAATCCGATGGGAACCTCGTGGATCGACCCTCTACTACCGCTCAGATTGTAGGTGCTTAACTTAAAGGAGGGAAAAGTGCATGTCCGAAGTCAAAACGTACGTTGAGAAGCCCGCTTCGGCGGTAATTTCGCGGCGCACCTTTTTGAAGATATTTGGTGTGGGTGTAGCGGTCACCGCCCTTGGGGCTTACAAACTAACGGATATTGTCCTTCAGCGGAATAAGTACATCAAGCTGCGGCAAAGAGCCCAATACCAAGATGATAAGGGGGTCAGGGAGCGTTACCGCCTCGCCGTCTCCCACCAGAACCCGATGCTAAAGCGGTTCTACAGCGAGTTCGCAACCCATCCGCTTAGCGAAACAAGCGAATCGTTACTCCACACGGGTTATGCACCGCGCGTAAAAACCTTTCCGATGGGGGTGTGATGTATGGAGAAGATGGTGGTGCTACGCCACTCTGTCCCCAGCAGGATTATGCATATCGTGCTTATGATCTGCTGGATTGTTCTGGCAGCAACCGGGTTTGCCGTCTACTTTAAACTTGTCGGTGAGGCGGTAAGGGCAGCGTTTATGCAGTGGCATATCTACTTTGCCATCCCTTTGACCTTTGTGACGTTGGGTTACCTCGTAGTGACGCCTGACCGCGCGTTTATGTTCGCTAAAGAGCTGCTCAGCTGGGATCGGGATACCATCGCCTGGTGGAAAAACCTCGGCGGCTACCCCTATAAGTTATTTAAAATCGGTTCTCCTAACTCCCCGCCGCAGTCGAAGTATAACGCCGGCCAAAAGTTTTACGGACTGTGCGTCGTGGCCACCCTCGCAATATTAGGAGTAACCGGCTGGTCGCTGTACTTTATTCCCCAAGCGCTGGGAAAATTCTGGACCCTCACCTTTTTCAAACTGCACGTCTGGCTCTCATTCTTTGTGACGCTCTTCATGCTTTTTGTCCATGTCCCGTTAGTAATTTACAACTGGCCAGATTTCAAGGCAATGTTCAGATTCGGTCCGGGCACGGTGCCGTTAGAATGGGCCAGGGAACACAACCCGAAATGGGTGGAAAAAGAATTGGCCTTGCTCAAGGAGGATTAAAAGGATGGCAAACGGTTTTGAGCCCAACATTATCGCCTTTTTGTGCAACTGGTGCAGTTACGCTGGTGCCGACTTGGCCGGCTCCCTCCGGTACAGTTACCCGCCGAACATCCGGATTATCAGGGTGCCCTGTTCGGGGCGGGTGGAGCCGGAGTTTATCCTGAAGGCCTTCTTTTGCGGCGCCGATGGCGTGCTGGTTGGCGGCTGCCATCCCGGTGACTGTCACTACGTCAGGGGCAACTACTACGCCGAGCGGCGGATCAAGGTGCTGTACCGCCTGCTCGATTGGATAGGGATCGAGCGGGACCGGTTACGGTTGGAATGGGTTTCGGCCTCGGAGGGAGCCCGGTTTGCCCAGGTGGCTTCCGATTTCACGGCCCGGCTAAAAGACCTGGGGCCCAACTCCCTAAAGGCTACGGGAATCAACTACCAGTCTTTGGGGCGGGTGGTGGCGGCCCTCGGCTCGGCCGGCAAGCTTCTTCTGGAAGAAAGCGTCTGTATGGTGGAGATGGTCAAATATTTTCTCGACTTCGTTCAGAAAGAGTCCTGCGGCGCGTGCGTTCCCTGCCGCGTAGGGACCAAACGCGGTCAGGAACTCTTGGAGCGCGTGCTTAAGGGAGAGGCAACCGGGGAAGACATCGCTTTGCTCAGCGAAGTGGCCAAGGCCGTTGCGCCTGCAGCCAGATGTGACCTGGGCCGGATGGCGGGCAAGGCGCTGGTCTACGCGCTCGAATGCTGCCAGAACGAGTTTGCGGCCCACCTGGCGGGTTCCTGCTCCGGAACCGTGGCCCCCAATCTTGGCTGGCAGGCAATCGTCGGCTGATCGATTTGCAGGCGCAGGTTTCCGGGGAACGCTTCATTCTCACCTCAGAAGAGATTAGTCTTATAAGGAGGGTAATTAATGGCAACTGTAACTTTACGGATTAACGGCCAACCGGTAACCGTCCCAGCCGGCACCACGCTCTTGGCGGCTGCGGCGCAAGTGGGGGTAAAGATCCCCACCCTCTGCTACCTGAAGGATATCGGGCACGATGTAGGCGCCTGCCGGATCTGCGTGGTTGAGGTGGCGGGCAAGGAAGATTTCGTCACCGCCTGCAACACACCGGCGGAAGAGGGGATGGAGGTATACACCAATACGCCGGCCGTGCGGGCTTCCCGGCGGATGACCCTGGAGATGATCTTATCGGACCACCATATGGACTGCCCCACCTGTCCCCGAAACGGAAACTGCGAACTGCAGGCGTTAGCCGCCCAGCTTAACGTCCGGACGGTGCGTTTGAGCGGCGCTACGCGCGCCGATTTTCCCCGGGATGATTCCACACCCGCAATCATCCGCGACCCGCGCAAGTGCATCCTTTGCCAGCGGTGCATCACGGTTTGCAAAAACATCCAAACGGTCGCCGCGCTCGAGCTCCAGGGACAGGGGTTCGACGCTCTCGTTGGGCCGCCCGGCAACCGCAAGTTAGCCGATACGCTCTGCGTCCAGTGCGGCCAGTGCGCCCTGGTATGCCCGACGGCGGCAATAACCGAGCGGGACGATACCCCTTTGGTATGGGCGGCGCTGGCGGATCCCGGGAAGCATGTCGTGGTCCAGACCGCCCCGGCCACGCACGTTACCATCGGTGAGGCTTTCGGCCTGCCGCCGGGGACGGATATCACGGGGAAAATGGTGGCGGCCCTGCGGCGGCTCGGTTTTGACGCCGTCTTCGATACGAATTTCACGGCGGACCTCACGATTATGGAAGAAGGGTCAGAGCTTTTGAAGCGGATAAATGAGGGCGGCGTCCTGCCGCAACTAACCTCTTGTAGCCCGGGCTGGATCAACTTCATGGAGCACTTCTACCCTGATCTCTTACCGCACGTTTCTACCTGTAAATCGCCCCAGCAGATGTTTGGCGCCCTCGCGAAAACTTATTACGCGCAGCAAAAGGGACTCAAACCGGAAGACGTTTTTGTGGTTTCGGTAATGCCCTGCACGGCCAAGAAATTCGAAGCGCAACGGCCGGAGATGAACGCAGCCAGCCGCTACTGGGGTAACCCCGCTATCGGCAGGGATGTGGACGTGGTACTCACCTCACGGGAGCTCATCCGGATGCTCAGGGAGGCCGGAATCGACTTTACCGCACTCCCAGACGAGGATTACGACGAACTGATGGGTGTCGGTACCGGCGCCGCCCAGATCTTTGGGGCGACGGGCGGCGTGATGGAGGCGGCGTTGCGCACCGCCTACGAGATCGCTACCGGGAAGACGTTGGCGAGGATCGACTTCGAAGCGGTCCGCGGGATGGAAGGGATCAAAGAGGCAACCGTGCCCATGAACGGCACTAAGGTCAAGGTTTTGGTCGCCCACGGGCTTGCCAACGCGCGCGCCTTGATGGATAAACTGCGCGCCGGGGAGCTTAAAGACTATCATTTCATCGAGGTTATGGCGTGTCCTGGTGGGTGCATCGGCGGCGGGGGACAGCCGATTCCCACGGATACCGGGCGCAGGAGATCGCGCATCGACGGCTGCTACACGCGGGATAAAGCACTTAAATACCGGAAATCCCACGAAAATCCGGAGATTAAGAAACTATACCAAGATTTCCTGGGCGAACCCCTAGGGCACCGGTCCCACCAGCTTTTGCATACCAGTTATAGGCCGCGGCAGTCTCTGGTGGCGCGGGATTAGGTTCGGGGAAACGAAATACTTTTAACTAAAAACCCTACAGGACTCCTCTCTCCTGTAGGGTTTTTAAAACCAAATCAAGCCTCAGCTCTCGCCGCGCGTCGCGGCCGTTTCCGGCCGGCCTGCCGCCGTTTCGCCCCGGGAGAGGTTTAGCGCCTGGCGCACTTTTGCCTCAAGCTCGCGGCAGAGCTCCGGGTGCTCCTTCAAGTAGTCGCGCGCGTTTTCCCGGCCCTGCCCGAGCCGCTGGTCGCCATATGCATACCAGGTTCCCGCCTTGGTGATGAGCTTGAGCTCCAACGCGGCGTCCAAGAGGCTCCCTTCCTTCGAGATGCCCTCGCCGTAAAGGATGTCGAACTCGGCCTGTTTGAAGGGGGGAGCCATCTTGTTTTTGACTACCTTCGCCCGGACGCGGCTCCCGATCTTCTCGGCGCCCTGCTTTAGGTCCTCAATCTTCCGGACCTCGAGACGCACCGAGGCGTAAAACTTGAGCGCCCGTCCACCCGGCGTGGTTTCCGGGTTGCCGAACATCACCCCCACCTTCTCCCGGATCTGGTTGATAAAAATGGCGGTGGTCCGGGATTTGCTGATGACGCCGGTGAGCTTGCGGAGCGCCTGGGACATAAGCCGCGCCTGCAGGCCCACGTGGATGTCCCCCATCTCCCCCTCCAGCTCCGCCCGGGGTACAAGCGCCGCCACGCTGTCCACCACGATGATGTCCACCGCGCCGCTCCGCACTAGCGCTTCGGCGATCTCGAGCGCCTGCTCTCCGGTATCCGGCTGCGCCACCAAGAGGTTGTCCACGTCCACCCCCAGGCGCCGCGCGTAGACCGGATCAAGGGCGTGCTCCGCGTCGATGAAGGCGGCCACGCCGCCCTCGCGCTGCGCCTCCGCAATGGCGTGCAACGCCACCGTCGTTTTGCCCGAGGATTCCGGTCCGAAGATCTCGACCACCCGGCCGCGCGGGAAACCGCCCACGCCGAGCGCCACGTCGAGCGCGATGGAGCCCGAAGGAATCACCTCTACCTGAAAGCGCCCGGTCGCCTCTCCCAGACGCATGATCGCCCCTTTGCCGAACTGCCGCTCGATCTGCAGGAGCGTCGCCTCTAACATCTTCTGCCGGTCGCTCAAAGGGAATCTCCTCCCGCGCTTTTTTCTTGATTCTAACAAAATTTGCCGCGGAACGCTACGGCTAAATTTCGTCGCCGGCCAGCAAGCGGTTGAACTCGTCTTCGTTTAAAATCCTGATGCCGAGTTCCCGCGCCTTCTCAAACTTTGAGCCGGGATTCTCCCCCGCCACCACGTAATCGGTCCGCCGGCTCACACTCGACGCGACGCGGCCGCCCAGGGCTTCGATCCGGGCCGTCGCCTCCTCGCGCGTGTATTCCTTGAGCGCCCCCGTGAGGACGAAGACCTTGCCGGCCAGCGGCCCGCCACCAGGCGTTGCCGTCTGAGCTACCGTGTTTACACCTGCGCTTACCAGCGCCTCAACCACCTGCCGGTTGCGGGGTTCGCTAAAAAAGGTTCGGATGCTCGCCGCCATCTTCGGCCCGATTTCGGGGATCGCAGTCAACTCTTCCGCCGTGGCCGCCATCAGTCGCGCCAGGCTCCCGAAGTGAGCGGCCAGAACCTTCCCGGCCCGCTCGCCGACGTGCCGGATACCTAAGGCGAAGATAAGCCGCCCGAGGTCCCGCTTTTTACTCGCCTCGATCTCGCGCAGCAGGTTGGCCGCCGATTTCGGTCCCATCCGCTCGAGACGCACGAGATCTTCCGCCTTGAGCCTGTACAAATCGGCCACGTTCCGCACCAGGCCCTTCTCCACTAATTGCTCTACCAGCGCCCGCCCCAAGCCCCGGATGTCCATCGCGTTCCGGGAAGCGAAGTGCAAAATGCTCTCCTTGAGCCGCGCCGGACAGGAGATGTTCGGGCAACGGATGGCCACCTCGCCCTCTTCCCGGATCGTTTTCGCGCCGCAGACTGGACACCGCGCCGGCATCCGGAAAACCTGCTCGCCGCCCGTGCGCCGCTCGGGCAGGGAGCGGACCACCTCGGGAATGACGTCCCCGGCCTTGTGGACCACGATGTAGTCGCCCATGCGGATGTCCTTTTCGCGGATCAAATCCTCATTGTGCAGCGTCGCCCGGCTCACCGTGGTTCCCGCGAGATGCACGGGATCGAAGACCGCGGTGGGGGTGAGAACGCCGGTCCGGCCGACGCTCACCACAATCTCCCGCAACCGGGTCACCGCCTCCTCGGGCGGGAATTTGTAAGCGACGGCCCACCGCGGGCTTTTGAGCGTCGCCCCAAGCCGCTCCTGCTGCGCCAAGTCGTCGACCTTAACCACCATCCCGTCGATCTGGTAGGGGAGGTCGAAACGCTTTTCCTGCCAGGAGAGGCAGTAGGCGATAACCGCCTCGATGTCGGGGAAAAGACGGTAGTGCGGGTTTACCTTGAAGCCCTGCGCGGCAAGCCACGCGAGCACCGCGTGGTGGCTTGTGAGGGCCAGCCCTTCACTGTAGCCGAGGCCGTAAACGAAGATGTCGAGCTTGCGGTGGGCAGTTACCCGCGGGTCGAGCTGCCGGAGGCTACCGGCGGCCGCGTTCCGGGGATTGGCGAAGGGCGGTTCGCCCGCCTCTTCCCGCCGCTCGTTGAGCTGGGCGAAGGCCTCCTTCGGCATGTAAGCCTCACCGCGCACTTCCACCAACGGGGGCGCGTCCTTGAGCAACCTTAACGGTAGCGAGCGCACCGTCCGGAGGTTCGGCGTGATGTCCTCGCCCGTCTCCCCGTCCCCGCGTGTCGCCCCCTGGACGAACTCACCGTTTTCGTAAGTGAGGGAGACCGCGAGCCCGTCGATCTTGGGCTCCACCACGTAAGCCACCTGCTCCCCCGGCAGCGCCGCCCGCACCCGCCGGTCGAAGTCCCGCAGTTCCCCCGGCTCGAAAGCGTTGGCTAAGCTCAGCATCGGGAGCCGGTGGCGGACGGTGGCGAAGCCCTCCCGCGGCGCGCCGCCAACCCGCTGCGTCGGCGAGTTAGGAGTGATAAACTCCGGAAAGGCCTCTTCAAGGGCAACCAGTTCCGCCACCAACCGGTCGAACTCGGCGTCCGAAATAACGGGGGCGTCGAGAACGTAGTAGCGGTAGTTGTGGTACTCGATCTCCCGCCGGAGTTCCTCAATCCGGCGGCGCGCCTCTTCCCGCGTCAGCACGCGTAACCCGACCTCCTCCCGCCAGCATCTAAACGATCAGCGCGGCAACGAAGCGGATCAGCTCCGCCGCCGGGATGAAAAGCGCCTGGGCTAAAATTGTGCCCGCAAAGCGCGTAAGCGCCAGAAAAAGCACCATCTGCCGGATGTCGGCCTCGCTCCGCTTGCCCCGCAGCGCCTGGTCGGTGAGCATCGCCGCCGTCGGGTCAACGACCGTCGCCAAAAGCACCGCCGCGATGCCGTTGACAATCGGGGAAAGGAGCGTTGCCGTCGTCCGGTAGTAAGGAAAGAGCGCCCCGGCGTAGAGCGCCGAGAGTACCCCCGTCGTATAGATGCCCGTAATCAGGATGTTGAGCAACAGAAAACCTTTCGGCATCGTAGCGCGCAACCGCATCGCTTGGCGCAGCGTTTCCGGCGTCGCCGGCCGGATGTTTTTGAGCGCTCGGTAAAAGCGGCGTGGGGAAAAAGCGAAAAGCACCAGGCGCGGCACCGAACCTACTTCCTCAAAAAGCAGGATCGTCCGGGAAAAAACCCGGACAAAAGCCGGAATCAAAAGCCCCCCTAAAAATGTCCCGCCGGTTGCCGCCAGGATCACCAAGCGGATATTCTGGTCGAGCACGGCGAGCTCCTGCCGGTAAACCGGCGAGGAGAGCAGCACCGCCGCTGGTGCCCCGGGCGGCACAGCAGCCAAGCCCCGGTTGATCGCCCCTTCGACGAGCGAAGAAAGCAGCGGCGCCTGGATGGTGTTCGCCGTGCTGGAGATAAGGAAGATCAGGTTAAAAAGAGAGTAGGCGGTCGCCAGCCGCCCGGTCCGCACGCCGGAGAGGCGCACCCCGTAAATCAAGGTGTTCACAAGATGAATCAGCACCGTCAACAGAATTACCAACAAAAGGTGTTTCGTCACTCGGCCGCCAGCCTTTCCAGAGGAGCATAACTTAAAAGCAGCGTTTTTATACCTACTGCCGGGAAGGCCACCGTCACCCGGGTATCCTCCCCGCTGCCCGCGATACTTACCACCGTGCCCGGCCCCCACTTGCGGTGCGCCACCCGGTCGCCCGGCTTAAGTTCCACCACCGCCCCTTTATCATCACCCGCTGCGTCCGGGCGGCCCGTTGCCAGCAACAACGGCGGGATTTCGGCGAGGAAGCGCGACGGCGGGTTAGCCTGCAGGCCCCCGTACAGGTGGCGCATTTCACACCGCGTCAGAAAAAGGCGCTCCTTCGCCCGGGTGATCCCCACGTAGCAGAGACGCCGCTCCTCCTCGATCGCGGTCGCCTCACCGCTGCTCCGGATGTGGGGGAAAAGGCCCTCCTCCATCCCCGTGAGGAAAACCACCGGGAACTCGAGCCCCTTCGCGCTGTGCAGCGTCATGAGCGCCACGGCGTCCGTCTCGGGGTCGTAACGGTCGACGTCGGTAAAAAGCGCGATTTCCGATAGAAACTCCGGCAGCCCGCCGCGCTCTTCCCGGTCGAACTCGCGCGTCACCGTGAGAAACTCCCTGATGTTCTCGAGCCGCGCCTGCGCCTCGGGCGTCCGCTCCGCCAAAAGATGGCGCTCGTAACCCGTCTCCGCCAGCACCCTTTCGACCAGCCGGGTGACCGGAAGGGCTTGCGCCCGCAGTTCCACCAGCCACCCGCCGAGCGCCCGCATCTCCTGCCGGACGCCCTGCGGCAGCCCGGAAATCCCCTCGGCTTCGCAGAGCGCCGCCACCGGAGAGATGCCCCGTGCCGCCGCGTGCTGCAGGAGCCGCCCGAAGTAGCCGGGCCCGATGCCGCGCGGGGGAACGTTAATCACCCGTTTCAGACTCAGCGCGTCCGCCGGGTTTACGATGAGCCGCAGGTAGGCGAGCAGATCCTTTATCTCCTTCCGCTCGTAGAAGCGGAGGCCGCCGAGGATGACGTAGGGAATGCCGCTGAGCAGCAAAACCTCCTCTAACACGCGCGACTGGGCGTGCGTCCGGTAGAGGACCGCGAAATCCCGGTAGGCGTAGCCCTTTTCCTGGCGGAGCGCCCCGATCTGCCCGGCGACGAAGTTGGCCTCCGCCACTTCGTCCGCCGCCACGTAGAGCACCGGCGGCTCTCCTGCCTCCTGCACCGGGCGAAGCACCTTCTCTTTACGCAGGCTATTATGCTTGATCACGGCATCAGCCACCGCAAGAATGGCGGCGGTAGAGCGGTAGTTCCGCTCTAACTTCACCACCCGCGCCTCCGGGTAATCCCGCTCGAAGCTCAGGATGTTGCGGATGTCGGCGCCCCGCCAGCCGTAAATCGACTGGTCCGGATCGCCCACCACCATCAGGTTCCGGTGGCCGCCGGCCAAGAGATTAACCAGGACGTACTGCACGTGATTCGTATCCTGGTACTCGTCGATTAGGATAAACCGGAAGCGTCGCTGGTAACGCGCGAGCACCTCCGGACACTCGCGGAAGAGCCGCACCGCCTCCCCAAGAAGATCGTCGAAATCGAGTGCCCCGTAGCGCGCGAGCTTCTCCTGGTAGAGGGCGTAGACTTCCGCCACGACCTCGTCGTAGCGCGTCCGCGCCTGCCGGGCGTACTCTTCCGGCGGCACGAGCCAGTTCTTCGCCCAGGAAATAGCCGCGATGAGACCGCCGGGCGGGTAGCGCTTCTCGTCAAGGTTCTTTTCCTTCAGGCACTCCTTAATGAGCGCCCGCCGGTCGTCTTCGTCGTAAACCACAAATTCCGGGCTGCGGCCGAGATGTTGCATCTCCCGGCGCAAAATCCGGAGACAGGCCGCGTGAAAGGTCATCACCCAGAGGCCCGCCGCTTGATACGGCAAAAGCCGCTCCGCCCGCGCCCGCATCTCCCGCGCCGCCTTGTTTGTAAAGGTGATCGCCAAGATGTTCTCGGGCCGGACGCCGGCCTCCCGGATGAGATACGCGATCCGGTAGGTGAGCACCCGCGTCTTGCCGCTGCCGGCCCCGGCCAGCACCAAAAGCGGCCCCGTTGTATGGCAGACCGCCGCCCGCTGCTCCGGATTAAGCTCCTTCAAAAACTCCTGCACTGGAAAAAACATGCCCCCCAATTACCCCAAATTCGCCGCCGCCAACGCCAATCCTGCATTTAGAGAAAATTAAAGGCCCCGGGATCCCCGGAAGCCTTGATTTTTCTGGTGAGCCACGCAGGATTCGAACCTGCGACACCCTGATTAAAAGTCAGGTGCTCTGCCAGACTGAGCTAGTGGCTCAATAATGGATGTCCGATGCAAGAAGTCGGATGTTCGATAACTTCTAACCTCCAACTTCCAACCTCTCGCCTCTAAAATGGCTGGGGCGGCTGGATTCGAACCAACGAATGGCGGATCCAAAGTCCGCTGCCTTACCACTTGGCTACGCCCCAGTCTCTAACCGCCAACATCTAACTTCCAACCTCTAAAATGGGGTGGATGATGGGACTCGAACCCACAGCCTCCAGATCCACAGTCTGGCGCTCTAACCAGTTGAGCTACACCCACCATTCGCAAAGTCTATCTTAGCAGACGCCGCGCGGGTTGTCAAGAACTACGAACTCACCGCTCTTAAGCCTTAAACGTCAGCCGAGCATCTCTAAAAAGGCGTCAATCCTGATCCGAGTGCGGGCATCGAGGGGCCCGGGCTGGTCACCTTCAATCGTCAGCACGGGAACCTTCAGCAGACGCCGGACAATCAGGTCCTCAATCTGGCGGAAACAAAAGCTCTGCGCGTAGTGAATGATGCCCGCCACACGCCGTCGTTCTATCTCGCGGGCAATGTCTTTCAGACGGAAAAATATACCGTAAGGGTAGGTGTAAAGAAGATACTGTTCCACCAGGTCGCGCGTCCGGTAGGGCATGGCGAACTGGCGTTGGGTCTCGTTGAAGACGACCCGCGCCCCCTGCTCTTCCAAGTAGGCGTAAAGATCCGTAAAAATGGGGGGCACACCGATGTAACCGAGACGGAGACGGAACGCTGCTTGCGGCCGTGCCGCGACCGCGCGGAGGAAATCCGTTACCTTCCGGTCGTACTCCCCAAAGTCACCCTGAAAATCGCTGCAGCAGACCTGGTAGTAGTGGTTCTCCTCCCCCGTAACCTTGCCCGTAGTGTAAGTGAGCTCGTCTAGCCGCGCCACTTTGGCGCGCACCGCATCGAGTTTTTCCTTGGTCGCTGCCACCGCGGGCCAGTCCACGTCAAAATGAGCCATCAGGCGCTCGATCTGGGCCTTCAGGAGCACCGGGTCCCGGTCGTAAGGGTAGGCGAAAGGGATAACCTTAATACCCTCGAGTTCGAAGGTTTCCATCAGGGCGTGCGTGTTGCTGCAATCTCCCTGGGTTACAGCCACAATTGTCCGTAACTCCGGGTCCTCCAGCACCGCGCCGTAGATGCCCTTGATCCACGCGCAGACATTCCGGGGGTAGCCCGCCCGTTCCGCCCGCTCCACGAGCTTACGGGGCTCCGGATGGGAGATGAAAAGGTTGTTGAGGTCAACAGGGGTAACGCCAGCCGCAAAAAGGACCTCAACCGGAATTGTGGTGGTAAAACCGACTTTCATCTACCGCAAATCACCCGCAGCAGCGATCACGGTCTGCGCTGGCTGTTCCTTCACCTGCACCGCCGGCGGGAGCTGCCACGGCGAAAGCCGCTTCGCGAGCAGGTCAAACTCATGTGGGTTGCCGCTGACGTAAAACTCGTGCCGGGGCCTACCGCCGGACGCCAGCATCCCCCGCTTCCCGAGTTCCTCCTTCACCTCGCGGACCATCGCTACTGCCGGATCGACCAGCGTTACCTCCGGGCCCAAAATCCGGGATATCGCCGGCGCGAAAAAGGGGTAGTGAGTGCAGCCGAGAATGAGCGTGTCAATGCCGGCGGCTTTCAAGGGCTCCAGGTATTCTTGAAGCGCCGCCGCCGCCTCGGGTGTTTCTACTTTACCCGTTTCTACAAACGGCACTAAAAGCGGCGCCGCTTGGCTGAAGACCCGAACCTCCGGGTCAAGAGCAGTAATCGCCGCCGGGTAAGAACCGCTGCGCACCGTTGCCTCGGTTGCCAGGATGCCGATGCGCTTCACCTTGGTAACCCCAACCGCCATCCGCGCCCCCGGTTCCACCAGACCGAACATTGGCACCGGGTACTTCTGCCGCAGAATATGGATCGAAACCGAAGAGCTCGTGTTGCAGGCGAAAATGACCGCCTTCACCTTCCTATCGAGCAGAAACCGGACGATCCGGTCGCCGAGCTCCACCAGCTCTTTAACCGTCCGGCCACCGTAGGGCACGTTTGCCGTGTCCCCAAAATAGACCACCGGTTCGGCTGGCAGGATGCGCACAACCTGTTCGAAAACCGTAAGCCCCCCCAGGCCCGAATCGAAAAGCCCAAGCGGGCGGTTGTCATTCATTTACCCAACCTCCGAAAATAAGCGTTGCTTCCTTCTTTATTGTGTACCAAAAACAAAAGCCACCGCTACCCCCGAAAGAAATTTTAAGCGCTTTCGCCCCCAAAAATACCGGCAAAGCGCGGCCCTGTTGCCGCGAAGTAACGCGCCCCAAACGCTCTTTCATTGCCCGGGATTAACCGGCAGGGTGATGGTGAAGCGGGTGCCTTTTCCTTCCTCACTCTGGACGCTGATCTTTCCCTGGTGGTCCTCGATGATCCGGTAGCTGATGGCAAGCCCCAGTCCGGTGCCGTCTTCTTTGGTGGTGAAAAAGGCCTCGCCAAGATGCGAAAAGTGCTCCGGCGGGATACCCACACCTGTATCCTCTACTTCCAGAACCACATTTTTCCCCGCCGCGTCGGGATAGAGACGAACCGTGAGTTGCCCGCCACAGGGCATCGCCTGGAAGGCGTTCTGGATGAGATTTAGCAGGACCTGCTTTATCTGCTCCGGGTCAGCTTGCACCGCGGGCACGTCGGGCGCACACTCCGAAACGAGCCTGATGCCCTTGAGCGCCGCCTGGTTCTCCACGATCATCAGGATATCCCTGACCACCCGGCCGAGGTCGGTGGCCACCGGCCGGAACTTCCCCGCCCGCGAAAGGTAGAGGAAATTGCGGATGATCTCGTTCGCCCGGTCAATTTCGGAAAGGACGACATCCAGGTACTCCCGCTCCCGGTCGCCCGGCGGCTTTTTCTCTGCCAAGAGCTGAATGAAGCCCCGCACCGAGGTTAGCGGATTCCTGATTTCGTGAATGAGGCCGGCCGCGAGCTTTCCCATCGCCGCCAGCTTTTCCGCCCTCTCGAGCGCCGCGGTCGGGTACCTGTCCTCCGCCGGCGCTTTCTCGAAGAGCTGCTGGCACGCACCCGCCTGAAGGAACTCGTGGTAGGCAACGTTGTAGCGGTAGGAAACCTCCCGCGCCAAGTACTCGGCGGCAGACTCAAGCAACTGGCAGGCAGCCACCTGCTCGCTCCGCTGCATTAGCGTTCGCGCAATACCGGCCTTTTCCCGCAGCAGCGGCACGCTCAGCCGCAGCCGGTGACCGATCTTGACCAGTTCGGGCCCTAGAGGAATCTCGCCGGTCCCGACCACTAACGCGCCTAAAGGGTACTTGGCGTGGAAGAACTCGAGGCAGACGGGAGCCGCGTAAAGCATGAGCCCGCCCGGACAGGGAAGCGTGACGGGACGCCGCTCGATCACCGCCCGCAGGCTTGCCAACCAGCGGTGGTACCGGCAGGGTGAAACGCCGCCGATGCGGACTGCGGACTCGGCGACGGTCCGGCAGTACGGCAGGCCGACCGAATCGAACGGCGCTAAATTGGGATCCTCGCTCAGCCACGGCGGCGTTGCGCTCACCGGAATGAAAGAAGCAGTGGTGTTGAGAACGCCGGAGAGCAACCGGACGAAGTACTCGGTGATCTCCGGATCGAGCGCCATCCTCCCGGCCACCCGGAAAGGCGGCAGAAAGCCGTTCTCACCGCAAAACTTCCGGGCACCGTTACCCAGCACACTAACCCCTTTTTGCTCCTTAAAAAAACAGCTATTCGCCTGGACGATGCGCAGCAGGTTCGCCACCCGTAGAGAAAACTCCTCCTGCGCCGCAGGGTCGAGCAGGTCGTCCGCCCACGCCGTCCTTGCCGGAGGCTCAAGGGAAACGTCCTGCACCAACCCAATGAGCACCCGGCCGACCGAAGTTTTGATTCTCCGGCAGAGTGCCCAACCGTCCCGCTCGGCCTCCCGTTTGCTCAGGAGCAGGACAGACCAACCTTTTTCGCGCAGGACCTGCGGCAGCGCTGCCGCGTCAACCCGCGAAAGCGAAAACTTTCCCGCCAAAAATTCAACCCACGGCTCATTTTCGCCCGCCAGAACCAGAATTTCGCTGTTCAAACGCCGCTCTAACCCCCAGTTTCGCTCAGATCTGCGCGAAGTAACGCTCCAATCCTTCGACAACCCCGGTTGCCGCCGCCTGCCGGAACCAGTCGGCGTACATGAGCCCCTCCTCTTCCCGATTAGAAATAAAGGCTACTTCTACAAGGGCCGCGGGCATCGTCGTGTTCCGCAATACGGCGAAGTTCGCCGTGAAGAGCCCCAAGTCCTTCCTTCCAGCCTTCTCCACCAAAGATTTTTGGAGGCACATAGCCAGGCGCTCGCTTCCCGCCTTCCGCGAAGCCGGATCGGCAACGGGCGCGTACCAGGTGCTGGTCCCGGCCATACGGTCGACCTCGTTCGGGTTTCCCCAGGCGTTTGCGTGGACAGAAACGAAGGCATCCGCGCCAAGGTCGTTTGCCAGTGCTGCCCGGGAATAGAGGTCCACGTAAACGTCGTCGGTGCGGGTAAGATAAACCCGGGCGCCCCGGCGGCTAAGTTCCGCAGCGGCAAGGCGCGCAACCGCCAGGTTAAAATCTTTCTCCTGCAACCCGGTGGGGCCAATAGCTCCGGGATCACTGCCCCCGTGACCCGGGTCCAGAACGATAACCTTACCGGCCACAGTGTAAAGCGGGCCCGGCGCCACCCGCACCTTCAGGCAGCACTTATCGGCAGCAGGAATCGCCTCCCAGCGAACTTGCTTGTCTGGCGCCAGGTCAAGAACCACACGGGCCGTCTCCGGCTCGAACCAGGCGGCCCGGATGCCGGAGACCAGGCCGGAACCGTAACTCCGGCTTCCGGGAAGGTCCCCGGGCGGCAAGCCCTTAATATCGATTGCCAGCCGTGGCGGGTCCGGCACAAAAGCAACGCGTGTATCTACCGGACGGGAGAAGGTAAACGTCACTTCCGTGGTACCATCATATTCTTGAAGCTCGTAATTTAGCAAACTGCCGTTGCTTTCGCCTCTACTCACCGGCACCGGTACTGTGACCGGCACACCCGGCCCGGAACCACCGGCTTGGGAGGCAGGAGGGCCAGCAGCCTCCGGCGCGGCAGAAACCGGCGGTGTTCCGGGAAAAGAAGTCTGCGGCCGCGTTTCCACCGGCGCTCCCTGTGGTGGCTCCTCTGCTGGTGCCTGCCCGGCGACCGGCTTCACCAGCCAGCCGGCGATCCACACCTCCCGGCCGCTCTGCAGCCGCACCCGGTACCAATCACCCGACTTCCCCACCACCGTCAACTGCGCACCTCGCGAAATCTGGCCCACTTTCAAGTAGCCCGTCCCCGGACCGCTCCGCAGGTTCACGTAGGACCCGGTCACCACCACTGTTGCCGGCAATGCCGCGGCCTGCCAGCCGCTCCCCTGCCCGGTCAGAGCATCCTGCCCGGCGACCGGCTTCACCAGCCAGCCGGCGATCCACACCTCCCGGCCGCTCTGCAGCCGCACCCGGTACCAATCACCCGACTTCCCCACCACCGTCAACTGCGCACCCCGCGAAATCTGGCCCACTTTCAAGTAGCCCGTCCCCGGACCGCTCCGCAGGTTCACGTAGGACCCGGTCACCACCACTGTTGCCGCATGAGCAATCGCGGGCAAGATAAAGAAAATAAGCGCCGCAAAACTGAGGAAAATAAAACGAATAGAGAGTGCTCTTGGGAACGACATGATGAGCCCTCCCACAAAAGGAAGTGCGCTACTTGAACTTCTTCGCCATATTTCGTCAAAATCCTTTCGGAGTGCTTGCCAATCTTGCTTTTTTGAAAAAATAATAAGGTAGGCGAACTCCGTGCGGGTTAATGCGGTGGGGCGAATGAATCCTTGCTGGAAACGAGCGGCGCTCGCCGCCGTCATGTTCCTCTTGCTGCTATTGGGGCCGGCACCGGCGCAGGCAACCACGGGAAACGAAGGGGTAACCGCGGGCGGGCTTGGCGCGACAAGTATCGAGGCCAGCAGCTTGATCTCTTTTCTCCGGTTCCTGACCGGCTACTTCCTCCCGGTAACTACCGGCGAGCAACACCAACCGGCTACCATCATCATCGATACGACGCGCTGCCGGCTGCTGCTCTTTTTCGGAACCAGGCTCTACCATTCTTACCCGGTAGCGGTTGGCAAACCGGAAACTCCTACCCCTGTCGGCAACTGGCGCATCAAACGGAAGGCAATGAACTGGGGCACCGGCTTTGGTACCCGGTGGCTCGGCCTCGACGTTCCCTGGGGGATTTACGGTATCCACGGCACAAACAAGCCGTACACCATCGGGGGTTACGAGAGTGCCGGCTGCATCCGGATGTTTAACGAGGATGTGGAGGCTCTTTACCCTTTGGTGCAGCCTGGCACGCCGGTTATCGTCGTAGGCAGCATCCTGCGCGGACCACGCGTGCTCCGGGAGGGAGATTGCGGGAGCGACGTGATGGAGGTCCAGAGACTCCTGCAGCGCCGCGGCTATTACAGCGGGCGGGTTGACGGCAACTTCGGGCGGGAAATGCGGGAGGCGGTAGTGCGCTTTCGCCAAACGCACCGGCTCCCTCCGGACGACTGCGTAGACGATCCCGTGTACCGGCTGCTCGGCCTATAGCGGCTAAAGCGACGACCGGGTCTGGCCAATCGCGCGCTAACTTTCCCGCAGAACCCTGATTGAAGGCCCAAGCCCTATTTTCTCGATGAGCGATAGATAATCGGCAGGGGTAACCTCCTCCCATTTCTTGCCGAGAAGCGCCAAAAAAACGGCCTCCATCACGTTGGTTCCGAAGGAACGGCCCTGCAGCTCAGGGGTGGTGGTGATGAGCATCCTGGCCCCGCGTTCCTTCAGCAGTAACTCGTCCTTTTTAGTGGTTGTATTGGTCAGGATTATCTTCCCGGGTATGTGGGGAGGGAGGTAACGCTTGATGTAGTGAAAGTCGCCGGCCACCACCTCGGCCCAATCGTAGTAGCGGCCGTACTTCGGCGTCTCCTTCTCCTGTTTCTGCCCGGTAGGATAAAGGAGCTTGAAAGACAGCCGCCCGAGAACCGGGAGGACAAGCGCCGCGAGAAGGGCCACCGTCCGCAGGCTCCGCAGCGGCACCGGAATCCCGAGGGCGAAAATCAGGTCCCCGAAAATCACCTCCGCCCCGTTTTCTACGAGCGCCTCCGCCATCCCGAAGCGGTCGACAGCGCTCACCAGTAACACCCGCTGCCCGCGCCGGAGGATGCCCGCACGGAAAAGCTCCGCGACCACTTTCCGCTCCAGCGTGTTCTTTAAGCCGGAGCCGTCGCACGCCGGTGTAACCTTCAGGGTCCGCAGCAGGCGTAAACCGTCTTTGATCGCGTAGCGCCTGCCGCCAGCGACCAGGTAAACGTCGATCCCCCCGAGGCCAATGGCGTCCACCTTGCCGTCAAGTTCCCGCAACAGCCGGACTGCCTTCGCCAAATCGCCATCGGTCCCCCGCCGGCTGATCTCAAAGGTTTCGCCCAGAATCTCTATCTGAACGGTATGGTCGCGCTTTGAAGAGCCAAGACTGACACTAACCACCCTTTTCAAGGTCACGCCCCCTAAAGCTCCAAACCTTCCTCAATTTTAGCCCAAATGGCCCGTCAAGGCAAGCTTTGACAGCAGCTAACACCTATCCCTGCCTCGATCCGGGACCGGTGGGAGAAGAGTGGTGGGGAATCACGCCAGCCGGAAGCCCTTTTCGGTAAAGAGCCGCAGGCAAACAGCCACTACGGCAGGATCGTACAGGAGGCCGCTCTTTTCGGTGATTTCGGCAAGGGCTGCTGCGGTCCCCAGCGCCGGGCGGTAGGGGCGGTGGGAGGACATCGCTTCGACAACGTCCGCTACCGCCAGGATCCTGGCCTCAAGGAGGATCTCCTTATCCCTCAAGCCCACCGGGTAACCGGAGCCGTTCAGCCGCTCGTGGTGCTGGAGGATGATCTGCGCAACGGGCCACGGAAACTCGATCTCCTTGACGATATCGTAACCGACTTCCGGATGGGTCTTGATGATGCTAAACTCGTACTCGCTTATCCGGCCGGGCTTACTCAGGATCTCCGCCGGAACGTAGATCTTGCCGATATCGTGCAGCATCCCGGCCACCCGGAGGCCCGCAACTTGGTCCGGTGGCAGCCCCATCTCCGCCGCTATGGCGCAGGCGAGCTGAGCGACGCGGCGCTGGTGGCCGGCGGTGTAAGGGTCCCGCTTCTCGGCCATGGTAGCCAGAGCGTTAACGGTCCCCTCAAGGGTCCGCTCCAACTTGGCGAGGCTATGGATAATCCCTTTCTCTACCCGCTTGAGCTCCGTAATGTCGCGGATCACACCGGCAATACCGAGGATGTTGCCGTTTGCGTCGGCAACCCTTTGCTTAACGATGTGGAAACAGCGCTCGCCCACGTACTCCTCACGGCGCACAGGGTCGCCTGAGTTTAAAGCCGCCAGGTCGCTCTCGCGGCACCCTCTGGCCACCTCCGGCGGCATAAAGTCGAAGTCGGTCTTCCCGATGATCTCCTCGACCTTAACCTTGAAAAGCTTTTCGTGCTCTTTGTTGGCCACCACGTAGCGGAAATCTTTATCCTTGAGAAAAATCAGGTCGCTCGAAGAATCGATGATCGCCTGCAGCTGGCGGGAAAGGTTTACGAGCTTCTCCTCGCTGCGCTTCCACTCGGTGATGTCCCGCACGACAGCCTGCACGGCTACTTTCCCCGCATAAATTAGCCGGCTCGCCGCTACCTCCACGTCGACGGCCGTCCCGTCAACGCGGAGGAGTTTTTGCCGGACGGGAGGCAGCGCGGGTACCGCTTCGCTGTTTTTTACCTGCTCAATCCTCGCTTTAACTGCTTCCCGGTAATCAGGGTGAACGATCGCGAGCACCGGCAGGCCGACAAGCTCCTCCGGACCGGCGGTACCAAGGAGTCTGGCCGCGGCTTTATTAGCAAAAACTATCCGGCCCTCGCTGTGAACGACGATCCCGTCGGGGGAGAGATCCACAAGCGAGCGGTACCGCTCTTCACTCTCCCGGAGCGCCCGCTCTGCCTCTTTTTCCTTCGTGATATCTTTTACCAGCAAGATGGTAAAGAAGGTACCGCCCGCCCCCACCGCCACCCGGTGCGCCAAGATTTCGACCGGGACGCGCGTCCCGTCCTGCCGCAAAATTTCCTTTTCGTACTGTTGCGACAACCCGGTACGGCACAATTCCTCCAGAATATGAGCCGTAGCCTCGCACCATTCCGGAGGAGTGAGCGCGGCTTCCGTTCGCCCGCGCAGCTCCTCCTCGCTGTATCCCGTAAGCGCAGCAAAAGCACTGTTACCGCCCAGGAAGCGCCCGTCATGGTCAACCACGGCCACCGGCTGCAAGCAACCGTCGAATAGCTGCAGGATAAAGGAGAAATACTCCTGCAGCCGGCAATCTTCCTCCCGCCTGTGCAGTGTTTCGCCCCTGGCGTGTCCCGTGCTCAAACTCTTGTTCCCTTCCTATCCGTTACCACTACCGGATTGGTGGAGATGGCCTGCACGGCTTTAGTTTTCGACAAGAAAGATAAAAATTCCTGCTAAATTTTCACGGTTTAGGGCAAAATTTAGAAGACTTGGAATATCCCACATTTCAGGTAATAGGTTTCGGGAGCGTTCATTAGCATCGGGTGGTCGCGCGCCTGGCGGCGCAGTTCCACCAGGCGCAGGGTGCGCCGTGCATCATGGGCGGCGGCGGCGACCACTTGTAGAAAAAGGTCTTCGGTGAGGTGGTAGGAGCAGGAACAGGTTACTAAAAAACCGCCGGATGGGAGAAGCTTCATAGCCCGGAGGTTGACCTCCTTGTACCCCCGGATAGCTCCCGGCAATGCCTCTTTCGATTTGGTAAAGGCCGGCGGGTCAAGCACCACCAGGTCAAAACGCTCGCCGGCAGCAGCGAGATGCCGGAGCGCGTCGAAGGAGTTCGCTTCATGAAAGGTGCACCGTTCGGCCACGCCGTTCAAAGCAGCGTTTTCCCGGGCCAAGGCAAGCGCCGCGCCGGAAATGTCGATCCCGAGAACGGCAGCGGCACCGCCGCGGGCCGCGCTAACCGCAAAACCGCCGGTGTAGCAGAAGCAATCAAGCACCCGCGCCCCGGCGGCAAGTTCGGCCACCGCGCGCCGGTTTTCCCGCTGGTCGAGGAAGAAACCGGTTTTCTGGCCGGCGTGCAGGTCCACCCGGAAACGCGTCCCGCCTTCGTCGATTTCCACAAACTGCGGTACCTCACCGTAAAGCGGCCCGGTAACCAGCGCCAACCCTTCGCGCTCCCGGACGGCAACATCGCTGCGCTCATAGATCCCTTGGGGGCTGAAAAGCTCCACGAGCAGGTCGGTGATGAGCGTTTTGAACCGCTCCATCCCGAGAGACAAAAACTGGACCACCAGGTAAGCACCGTAACGGTCTACAATCAGGGCCGGGAGGAAATCCGCCTCGGCGTTGACGAGGCGGTAGGCGGTAGTATCTTTTACTACCTTTTCCCGGTAAGCCGCCGCTAACTCAAGCCGCCGCCGGAAAAAGGCCCGGTCGATCGCTTCGTCCTGCCTGGTAAGAAAGCGGATGAATATCTGGGAGGCCGGATTGGCGTAACCCCGCCCCAAATAACGCCCGCGGGCGTCGCGGATGTCGACCACATCCCCCGGTGCGAACTCGCCCCGCACCGCACCGACCTCGGTCCGGTAGACCCAGGGGTGCCCCGCCTGCACCCTTTTCTCTTTTCCTGGTAAGAGAACTGCTTCAGCCACTCTCGACCGCCCCGTAGGTAATATTTTGCTTCGCCCCAAGACAAACTAAGCGGGTGAAGGGAGGGGAAAATGATGAGCTGCTCCGCGCTGCGCCACCGCTTCGAGGAAGAAAGGGCGCGCGGGCTGACCTTCGAGCGGGCCCTCGCGTTTTATACAGACGTGGAAGGATCGGTCTCCGCCCACCGGGTCGAGCTCGAAGAGCTACGGCGCAAGAATGCTTCTCCGGAAGAAATCCGGCACCTCGAGGAGCACATCGCCGCCGGCGAAAGGCTGCTAAGCGAAATCAAGGGTCTCCGGCTGCACTGAAGCGTTTTTTCTCAGGTCTTGGTAATAGCACACCCATCACCAAGGCGACCCAGCGGGGTCGCCCAACTATTTTTTTAAAATGCCTCCAACCTTCCAACCTCTAACCTCCTGCCTCCAACCTCTATTTATAGTAGGCTGCGCGCCTTCGGCTTGCCTACCAGGCGCAGCGCGCAATGGCGGGCGTTATCGAGGACCGTGTCCAGGTCGAGGGTGAGCAGACGCCCCCCCTCCACCACCACGTTGCCGTCAACGATGACCGTATCGACGTCCCCCGCCTGCGCCGCATAAACGATGTGGGCAACGACATCGTGCGGCGGGTAGAGGTGGGGCCGGCGCAGGTTGAGCAGAATGATATCGGCGCGCTTACCCGGTTGGAGGGTGCCAATTTTGTCTCCGAGGCCAAGCGCCCGCGCCCCGCCGATGGTCGCCATTTCGAGCGCCGCGTAAGCCGGCAGCGCCTCCGGATCCTCGCGCGCCACCTTTTGCAGGAGCGCCGCCGAACGCATCTCTTCGAGCATATCTAAGTTGTTATTGCTCGCTGCGCCGTCCGTGCCGAGACCCACGGTTACTCCCGCCGTCAAAAGCTCCGTGACCGGGGCGATGCCGCTGGCGAGCTTCATGTTGCTTTCGGGGTTGTGGGCCACCGCCGCCCCTTTCGCCGCCAGGATAGCGATATCTTCCGGGGAAAGGTGCACACAGTGAGCGGCAAGCACAGGGAGGTCCAGAAGACCGGTTTCGGCCAGCAACGCCACCGGGGAGCAGCCGTACTGTTTTTTGATCCCCTCCACTTCCTGGCGCGTCTCCGCGACGTGGATGTGAATGCCGACGCCGAGTTCCGCCGCCATGGCAACCACCTTTCGCAGGTAGTCAGGTGGGCAGGTATAAGGGGCGTGCGGTCCGAGCATACAGGTAATCCGGCCGTTCGCCCTGCCGTGCCACTCCCGGACGAAGGCTCGGCTCTCTTTCAGCGCCTTTTCGGCGTTAGGCGCAATCCCGATGAGGCCCCGGGAAAGAGAAGCCCTAATGCCGCTTTTCTCCACCGCTGCCGCTACCCGGTCCATAAAGAAGTACATATCGGCAAAGGTAGTCGTTCCCCCGAGCAGCATTTCCGCGCAGGCGAGTAGCGTCCCCCAGTAAACGTCCTCCGCGATGAGTTTCTGCTCCAGGGGCCAGATCGCCTCTTCAAGCCACTTCATCAGGGGAAGGTCGTCTGCGTAGCTCCGGAAGAGAGTCATCGCAGCGTGGGTATGCGCGTTCACCAAACCGGGCAGGGCCACCATCCCGGGCCCACCCAGAACCCGGTCCGCAGTAAAACCGTCCGGCAAGCCATCCGCCGGGCCGACATAGACGATCTCCCCGTCGGCAACCGCCACTGCCCCGTCCCGGATCACCGCCTCCGGACCGGTAACTGGCACCACCGTCACGCCCCGGATCAAAATCTTCACCGCCGTTCCCCCCCACCTTTATTCTGCCCGTAAGAAGTCAGGTACCTGTAGCGGAGATCGATAACTTCGTTTTCGCCCAGGATTGTCGGGGTACCGATAAGGCCGGCGAGAATATAAATCTGCGCCGCTTTTTCAACTATCTGACAGACGTTAAAGGCTTCGTCAAGACTGTCTCCCACGCCCACCAGGCCGTGATTAGCCAGCAAAACGGCGCCCCCCTGACCGAGGGCCCGGACCACATTCTCCGCCAGCTCCCGCGAACCAGCGGGGGCGTATTCCGCCACGGGCACTGCGCCCCCGACGATCTGCGCCACGTCCTCCACCACCGGCGGCACCGGCAGCCGCGCCACCGCCATCGCGCTGGCGAAAACGCTGTGGGTGTGCATGACCGCCTTCACGTCGGGCCGCGCGCGGTAGATGGCGAGGTGCAGCTCCAGCTCCGTTGAAGGGCGCCGCTCGCCCTCGACAACGCTCCCGTTGAGGTCAACCACCACGATATCTCGCGGCTGAAGGGCGTCGTAAGCCATCCCGCTCGGGGTGATCACCACCAGGTCCTCCCGCGAAACCCGGCAAGAAACGTTGCCCCAGGTTCCGAGGACCAACCCGGCCCGCGCCATCCGTACGCCTGCCCGGGCCACCTGCTCGCGCGCCTTCTCCGCCAGCAGGTTCATGCTTCATTCCTCCCCTCCCGTCGACCGGAGGTAGGCCTCCTGTTCCGGACTGAGCCGGTCAATCGCGATGCCGAGCGACCGGAGTTTGAGTTCGGCCACCCGGTTGTCCACCGGCGCCGGCACCTGATAGACCCGCCGCGCGAGGCCCGCCCCCTCTTCCAAAACGTAACGGGCCGATAGCGCCTGCAGCGCGAAAGAAAGGTCCATGATCTCCGCCGGGTGCCCGTCACCCGCCGCCAAGTTAACCAGGCGGCCTTCGGCCAAAAGGTAGAGCCGCCGGCCGTCAGGCATACGGAACTCCTCGATATTCTCCCGCACCACCCGGCGGGAAACGGCCAGGCGGCTTAGGTCCGGCAGCGAAATTTCGACGTTGAAGTGCCCGGCGTTGGCTAGCAAAGCCCTGTCTTTCATCCGTTCAAAGTGTTCCGCCCGCAGCACGTCCCGGCAACCGGTGGTAGTGATAAAGATGTCGCCCCGCTCTGCGGCGGCCAGCGAGTGCATCACCTCGAAGCCATCCATGACCGCCTCGATCGCCTTCACCGGGTCGACCTCGCAGACGATCACCTTCGCCCCCAAGCCTTTAGCCCTCAGACTCACGCCTTTCCCGCACCAGCCGTAGCCGAAGACCACCACGGTCTTCCCCGCCACAAGGAGGTTGGTGGTCCGCATGATGCCCGCCCAGACCGACTCCCCGGTGCCGTAGCGGTTGTCGAAGAGATACTTGGTGCGGGCGTTATTCACCGCCACCATCGGGAAAAGGAGGCGTCCCTCCCGCTCGAGGGCGTAAAGGCGCAGGACACCAGTAGTCGTCTCTTCACATCCGCCGATAACTTCGCCGCCTATCTCTTTCAGGTCGGTATGCAGCAAATGGACAAGATCCCCGCCGTCATCAATCACAATGTGCGGCTTAATTTTGAGCGTCTCGCTCAGGTGCTCCCGGTACTCTTCCGGCGTCGGGTTGTACCAGGCGTAAACCTGGACCCCCTCCGCCGCCAGCGCCGCCGCGATTTCATCCCGCGTGGAGAGGGGGTTGGAGCCCGTCGCCGCCACCGTTGCGCCGGCAGCCTGCAAAACCAGCGCCAGGTAAGCGGTTTTCGCCTCGAGGTGGATACTCAAAGCTATCCGGATCCCCTTGAGCGGTTGCTCCCGCACAAACTCCTCCCGGATGATGTTCAAAACCGGCATGTGCGCCGCGACCCATTCGATCTTCTGCCGCCCAAGCGGGGCAAGCTCCGGATTACGGATCAGACTTCTACCCAATTGGCAAGACCTCCTGATTATCCTTAAAATTATAAGGCGGGTAAAAGACGCCCTTCTCCGTGATGATCGCGCTCACCAGGTCCGCCGGGGTTACGTCAAAGGCCGGGTTCCAGACGCGCGTGCCCGGCGGCGCCACAGCAACCCCGGCGAAAGAGGTGACTTCCGCCGCGTCTCGTTCCTCGATAGGAATGGCGCTCCCGTCGGACGCAGCCGCATCAATCGTGGATAGAGGCGCCGCAACGTAAAACGGCACCCCGTGGTGCCGTGCCAGCACTGCCAGGCTGTAGGTCCCAATTTTGTTCGCCACGTCGCCGTTGGCCGCAATCCGGTCCGCCCCAACGATCACCGCATCGATCCCCTTTTTAGCCATCAGATACCCGGCCATCCCGTCGGTGATCAGCGTTACCGGAATTCCGTCCTGCTGCAGTTCAAAAACCGTCAGCCGCGCACCCTGCAAAAGCGGCCGCGTCTCGTCCGCGTAAACCATCTTGATCTTACCTGCCGCGTGCGCCGCCCGGACGACGCCGAGCGCCGTCCCGTAGCCGCACGTCGCCAGCGCCCCCGCGTTGCAGTGAGTCAGCACCCGCGCCCCTGGGGGCAGAAGCGCCGCCCCGTAAGCCCCCATTGCCCGGTTCGCCGCCGCATCCGCCGCGCAGATCCGCGCCGCTTCGGCGACCAACCGCGCAACCACCTTTTCCGGCTCCTCACCCGCCGCGATGTCTAATACCCGGAGCTGCCGCGCGACCGCCCACCGGAGGTTAACCGCCGTCGGCCGCGCCTGCGCGATCTCCGCCGCAGCGGCCCGCACCCGCGCCGCGAAGCCTTCTCTCCCCTCCCGCGCGGCCGCCACCGCCGCCAGCACCACCGCGTAAGCCCCCGCCGCCCCGATGGCCGGCGCCCCGCGCACCGCCAGCCGCTTGATCGCCTCGATCACCGCCCGGTAATCGGTGAGCGATAGGTAACGCGTTTCGTGCGGCAGGAGTGTCTGGTCGAGAAAGTAGAGCGTACCGTTCTCCCAGCGTAGCGTCTCCATTACTTCGCCTCCACCGGACCGGAAACCGCGTGCCGGCAGGCGCAGTCCGCCTCCGGATCAAGCAGGGTAACCGCCTCTAGCAGAAGCCGCCGGATATTTTCGCCCTGAACCTTCATCATCTCCACCACCTCCTGGTGGCTGAGCCGGTAAGCGGCAATGCCGGCGGCAAAATTGGTCACCATCGCTACCGCCGCGTAACAGATCTCCGCCTCCCGGGCGAGCACCACCTCCGGCACACCCGTCATCCCCACCAGGTCCCCGCCGAGCTCGCGGAACATTTTGATCTCCGCGGGGGTTTCGAAGCGCGGCCCTTCAGTGCAAACGTAAATGCCGCCGTCATGGGCCGGCAGCCCCAAGCCGCGCGCCGCCTGAACGAGGATCTTCCTGAGCCTTGGGCAGTAAGGCTCGGTAACGTCGATGTGCACCACCCCTTCCGGGCCACCCTCGAAAAAGGTCTGCTTACGCCCTTTGGTGAAGTCCAGGAACTGGTCGACAAAAACAAACTGGCCCGGCCGCATCTCCGGGTTGAGCGAGCCGACCGCTGCCGTCGCCAGGATTGACCGCGCCCCCGCTTGCTTGAGCGCCATGATGTTCGCCCGGTAATTCACCAGGTGCGGCGGTACCGTGTGGGCCGCACCGTGGCGGGGCAGGAAAATCACTTCCCGGTCCCTGTAAAAGCCCCGGGTTATTTTAACGTCCCCGTACGCCGTGCGCACCGTCTCCTCGGTAGGCTGCTCTAAAAGCTCCGGGTCGTAAACTCCGGTACCGCCGATGATGGCAATCGCCGCCATAAATTCACCCCGTTCTGCCCGACCTGATTTAATCGAAAATTGCGGCCACAAATTCCTCTGGATTGAAAGGCATCAGGTCCTCGATTCTTTCCCCCGTGCCGACAAACTTCACGGGAACATCAAGCTCCTTTTTTATCGCCACGACTACGCCGCCCTTGGCCGTGCCGTCGAGCTTGGTCAGCACAATGCCGGTAAGCCCTGTCGCCTCCCCGAAAAGCTTCGCCTGGTTGATCGCGTTCTGGCCGGTCGTGGCGTCAACAACCAGAAGGACTTCGTGCGGCGCACCCGGCACCTCCCGCGCCGCCACCCGCCGCAGCTTTTTCAGTTCTTCCATCAGGTTGGTCTTCGTGTGGAGTCGCCCCGCGGTATCAACCAGGACCACGTCTGCCCGCCGCGCCTTAGCCGCCTGAAGCGCATCGTAAACGACCGCCGCCGGGTCGGAACCCTCCCGCTGCTTAATAATCTCCACGCCGGCCCGCCGGGCCCATACTTCTAACTGGTCGATCGCGGCCGCGCGAAAAGTGTCCGCCGCAGCCAAAATCACCTTCTGCCCCTGCTCCCGAAAGTAATAAGCCAACTTCCCGGTGGTGGTAGTCTTCCCCGTTCCGTTAACGCCTACCATTAAGATCACGGCTGGCGGCTCGTCGGGAAGCACTAGGGGCGCAGTTTCCGTACCTAAAAGGCGCAAAACCTCCTCCCGGAAAAGGGGTTTCAGCTGCTCCGGGTCGCTTATCCGGAGCTCCCTCACCCTCGCCCTTACCCGTTCGACGATCTCCAGCGCCGCCGCAACACCCACATCCGCCTGGATGAGCGCCTCTTCGAGTTCTTCGTAAAGGCTCTCGTCTATCTCGCGGCGCCGGGAGATGACATTTTCAATCTTCTCGACAAAGGTTTCGCGGACCTTCGTCAACTTCTCCCGCAGCTTGCCGAAAAGCCCCACGCCCGATCCTCCTCAAGAACATTCACCGTCGAACACTTGGTGTTTAGTATTCAACGCGACTGACGCGAAATTCTTGCCAGCGCCTCCCGCGCTGCCCGCTGTTCCGCCTCTTTCTTGGAACGCCCTTCCCCGCGCCCCAGACACTCACCCCGGTAAAAGACGCCGGCCGTAAAAACCTTCGCGTGGTCCGGCCCTTCCTCCTTGAGGATAACATACGAAACGTTTTCTGGCGACTTCTTCTGCAGGAGTTCTTGGAGTTCAGTCTTGTAATCCCGTTCCTGCCGTCCGTGGAGCACGTCTTCAATAACGGATTTGAGCTTCCCTAGCGCAAATTCCGCCGCCACCTCTATCCCTTTATCTAAAAAGACGGCCCCCAACAACGCTTCGAAGGCGTCGGCCAAGATCGACGGGCGCTCCCGCCCCCCCGACTGGCTCTCGCCCCGCCCCATGAAGAGGGCTTCCCCCAGCCCGAGCTCCCGCGCGACCCGCGCTAACGAAGACTCACAGACCACCGCCGCCCGCAGCCTGGTAAGCTCACCCTCGCTCTTCCCGGGAAAGGTACGGTAGAGATAGTCGCTGATCACCAGCTCCAGGACGGCGTCGCCTAAAAACTCTAACCGCTGGTTGTTCGTCACCCCGGGGTGCTCGTATGCGTAGGAGCCGTGCGTGAGCGCCTGGCGCAGGAGCCCCTCATCGTGCCAGATGATCCCTAACTTGGCTTTGAGTTCCTCGTAACCCCGGTCCACCTATCAAACACCCCTAAAAAACTTTGGGGGCCGGAAGCCCCGCTGCCGGCTTCAGCCCCTCCACGGTACCTTGCTTTTCTTAAGCCGGAAAACGTTTAAAAATCAGGGTGGCGTTATGCCCGCCAAAGCCCAGTCCGTTCGAGAGCGCCACATCCACCTGCGCCCGCCGCGCTTCGTTGGGCACGTAATCGAGGTCGCATTCGGGGTCGGGATTCTCGTAGTTGATCGTCGGCGGAATTACGCCGTGCGTGATGCTCAGGACACAGGCCGCAGCCTCGATGCCCCCGGCGGCACCCAAAAGGTGCCCCGTCATCGACTTGGTAGAGCTTACGGGGATCCGGTAGGCAAATTCCCCGAAAACCTTCTTGATCGCCATCGTTTCGACCTTATCGTTGAGCGGAGTGGAAGTCCCGTGGGCGTTGATGTAGTCCACCTCTTCCGGCCGCAAGCGGGCGTCCGCTAACGCGCGGGCCATCGCCTTGGCCGCCCCCGCACCATCGGGATCGGGCGCCGTGATATGGTAAGCATCACAGCTCTGCCCGTAACCCGCAACTTCCGCGTAAATCCGGGCACCCCGGGCGAGGGCGTGCTCTAACCGCTCCAGAACAAGCACCGCAGCCCCCTCGCCGATCACAAACCCGTCCCGCGCCGCGTCGAAGGGCCGGCAGGCCTTCTCGGGCTCATCGTTTCGGGTAGACATCGCCTTCATGGCGCAAAAACCGGCCAGCGCTACCGGGGTGATGGCTGCTTCGGCGCCCCCCGTCAGCATCACGTCGGCCTCTCCCCGCTGGATGATCCGGAAAGCCTCGCCGATGGCGTGGTTGGACGAGGCGCAGGCGGTTACCACCGTGCTGTTGGGGCCGTAAAACCGGTGGTAGATCGCGATGTAGCCCGCGCCCATGTTAGCGATCATCATCGGGACGAAAAAGGGGCTCACCCGGTTCGGCCCGCGGGAAACAAGCACCCGCGTCTGCTCCTCAAAGGTGCCGATTCCCCCGATGCCGCAACCCAAAACCACCCCGACCCGGTCGCGGTCGAGCGCCTCCGTAGCTATCGCCGCATCCGATAGCGCCAAGTTAGCAGCCGCAACCGCAAATTGCGTAAAGCGGTCCATCCGCCGGGCCTCTTTTTTATCGATGTACGCCTCCGGATCAAAATCGCCGACCTCGGCGGCGATCTGGGTCTTGAATTCCGAAGCGTCAAAACGGGTTATCCGCCTGACGCCCGACCGCCCCTTTACAAGCGCCTCCCAGAAGGCCTCTTTACCGGTGCCCACCGGGGAAATAACCCCCAGTCCGGTCACTACAACGCGCGGGGACAAAAACGCACCCCCCGGAATACCACTCTTCTTATCCTGCTGACTGATGCCTTCCGACTCGTCTCAGAGTTTCTCCTGGATGTAGTTGACGGCGTCACCCACCGTCCGGATCTTCTCGGCATCCTCGTCCGGGATCTCCATCTCGAACTCCTCCTCAAAGGCCATGACCAGCTCCACCAGGTCGAGCGAATCTGCCCCGAGGTCGTCCACAAAGGAAGCATCCATCGTTACTTCGTCTTCTTCGACACCAAGCTGCTGGATGATGATTTGCTTGACTTTCTGGAAAATCGACGACGACATAAGGTCCGGTTCACCTCTCTTTGGCGTGATAAGATTAAAGGGTCATGCCACCATCAACCACTATTACCTGACCGGTGATGTATCTGGCCAGATCGCTGGCCAGAAAAACCACCACGTTTGCCACCTCCTCGGGTTCACCGAAACGTCCAAGAGCAATCCGCTCGCGCAGCCGCTCCTTCACCCCTTCAGGGAGCCCGGCCGTCATCTCGGTCACGATGTAACCCGGCGCCACCGCGTTCACCGTTATGTTCCGCGAGCCCAGCTCCCTGGCCACCGCCTTTGTAAAACCGATGATCCCCGCCTTTGCTGCCGCATAATTCGCCTGTCCCGCATTACCTGTAAGGCCGATCACCGAACTAACATTTATTATCCGGCCCCAGCGCGCTTTCACCATCGCCCGTGCCGCCGCGCGGGTGCAGTTGAAGGCACCGCGCAGGTTAACGCCCACCACCGCGTCCCAATCTTCATCCTTCATCCGGAGGAGCAACCCGTCGCGCGTAATCCCGGCGTTGTTCACCAGGATGTCCAGCCGCCCAAACGTGCCCAGAGCAAAATCGACGAGCGCCGTGGCCTCACCCGCCTGCGAAACGTCGGCGCGACAGGCGGCAGCCCTTCTACCTATCCCTTCGATTTCCGCAACCACCGCCTCGGCTTCGGAAGCCCGGGAAACGTAGTTGACCACCACGTCCGCACCGGCCCGGGCCAGCGCCAAGGCCGTCGCCTTGCCGATGCCCCGGGAGCCGCCCGTGACTATCGCCACCCTGCCATTAAGATACATTTTAGCCAACCCCTCTCCGCAAAGCAACCGGGTCTAAAACCTTATTCCCTTTTATAACAAACCCGCCTTCCGTAAAAAGGTAAGGGTAGCCTCAAGCGAGGCCTGATCCTCGACGTTACAGCAGTTAACCCCGGGCGCTATCCGCTTAATAAGCGTGGACAACACCTTCCCGGGACCCACCTCTACGAAGACCCCCACCCCATCCGCTACCAGCCGCCGGATGCTCTCCTCCCAGAGCACAGGGCTGTAAATCTGCCGGATCAGGGCGCTCCTCACCTCCGCCGCGGTACTGATATAATCCCCGCTGACGTTGGCCACTACCGGAAAGGCCAGTTTCTTCACCTGAACCTTCTCCAACTCAAGGGCAAAGAGCTCACTTGCCCGCCGCATGAGTGACGAATGGAAGGGACCGCTCACCGGCAGAATAACGCTTTTCTTCGCTCCCGCCTCTTTGGCGAGCCGCACCGCCTCCTCGAGCGCAGGCATCTCGCCGGCAAGCACAACTTGCCCGGGACAGTTGTAGTTTGCGGCTTCGACAACCCCTTTGGCCCGCGCGGCGCGGACCACCTCCCCGATGCGCTCCCGGTCGAGACCCAAAACCGCCACCATACCGCCACTCCCGAGGGGTACCGCTTCCTGCATCAACTGCCCGCGCCGCCGTGTCAGGCGCACCGCAGCGGCGAAATCGAGGGCCCCGGCGGCGACAAGCGCCGCGTACTCACCCAAGCTGTGACCGGCAGCGACGTCGGTCCCGACTCCATGCGCTCGCAACACCGCAAGCGCCGCAATGCTCGCCGTCAGCACCGCCGGCTGCGTATTTACCGTTTTTTGCAGCTCTTCTTTAGGCCCCTCAAAGCAGAGGGTGCTTAATGAGAAGCCAAGAACCGCATCGGCCTGGGCAAAAACCTCCTGCGCTTCGGCATAACGCCCGTAAAAATCCCGGCCCATGCCCACATACTGCGAACCCTGTCCCGGGAAGACGAAGGCGATCTTCATTCTCGGGCCCCCTCAGTAGCGCAATACCACTCCACCCCAGGTCAAACCCGCCCCGAAAGCAACAAGAAGCACGGCCGTCCCAGGCTTCACCTTGCCGCTTTTAACCGCCTCGTAAAGCGCGATAGGGATGGAAGCTGCCGATGTGTTACCGTAGCGATCCACATTCACAAAAATCTTTTCGGGCGGGAGATTGAGCCGTTTAGCAACGGCGTCGATAATCCGAACGTTCGCCTGGTGCGGAATGAAGCAACCAAGTTCTTCTGGCTCAAGGCCCGCTCGCCGCAGCGCCTCGAGCGACGCCTCTTCCATAGAGCGAACGGCGAACTTAAAAACCTCCCGGCCGTTCATGTGCAGGTAATGGAGACCGGCCTGCACCGTTTCCGGAGAGGCGGGCAGACGCGCCCCGCCTGCCGGTAATTTAAGAAGCTCGCTCCCGGAACCATCCGCCCGCAGGTAAAGCGAGAGTATCCCGCGCGGGGGTGCGACCGGCTGCACCACCGCCGCCCCGGCCCCGTCACCGAAAAGGACACAGGTGGTCCGGTCCTTCCAGTTGGTCACCCTGGATAGGGTATCGGCGCCGATCACCAGCACGTTGCGGTAACACCCCGCATTGATAAATTGCGCCGCCACCGCTAGCCCGTAAACAAAGCCGCTGCACCCGGCCTCCAGATCGAAGGCCGCCGCCTGCTTTGCCCCCAGGCGGTCCTGTACCAGACAGGCGGTAGCCGGAAAGAGCATGTCCGGCGTGGCCGTAGCCACGATCAGCAACTCGACCTCTTCAGGACGCAAACCCGCCGCTGCCAGCGCACCCTTCGCGGCGTTGGCGGCAAGATCGGAAGTGTTCTCCTCCGGAGCCGCGATCCGCCTTTCCCTGATCCCTGTTCTTTCCTGGATCCAGGCGTCACTCGTCTCGACCATCCGTTCCAGGTCGAAATTCGTCAGCACGCGTTCCGGGACGTAAACGCCAAGACCGGTTATCCCGGCGGTCAGCCCATCTTTACCCATTAACCGTTCTAACTCCCCCTGCACTTCGCCCCGCAAGACCTGCGCCGATCGTTTGGACGAGCCCGCTGCGTACCGCTTCAACCGCCACCCGGATGGCGTTTTTGATCGCTCTGGCCCGCGAGCTCCCGTGCGCTACCACCACAACGCCGTTCACCCCGAGGAGGGGAGCACCGCCGTACTCCGCATAATCCAGACGACGCCGCAGTCCACGCAACAAAAAAAGAACCATTCCGAGAGCCACCTTCGCCGGCAAGTTGTGAGCAACCTCGCGCCGGACCATCACCTCAAGCGCCTGGGCCAGCCCCTCACCAGCTTTCAAGAGAACGTTACCCACAAAACCGTCGCACACCACCACGTCCGCCCTGCCGTTGAAGACATCCCGCCCCTCAACGTTACCGATAAAGTTTAAACGCTCCTGCTTGAGAAGAGGAAGGGCGCTCAGCGTGAGCTCGTTCCCTTTGGTTTCCTCCTCACCGATGCTCAGAATCCCCACCCGCGGGGCTTTAATTTTCAGGACGGTCGTCGCGTAGGCCGCACCCATAATGGCGAACTGGACGAGGTGCTGGGCTTTCACGTCCACATTCGCCCCCACGTCAAGCAGCACCGTGTAGCCCTGCGGGTTAGGCATCAAGGTCATTAAGGCCGGCCGGTCCACACCTTCAATCCGCCCAAGCCCAAAAAGCGCGGCCGCCATCACCGCGCCGGTGTTGCCGGCAGAAACCATCGCGTCGGCCTGTCCCTCTTTGACCAGTTGCACCGCCCGGACAATGGAGGAATCCTTCTTGCGCCGGACAGCCTGGACAGGGTGTTCGGCCATCGCAATGACCTCGGTGGCAGGCACGATCTGCACCCGGTTAATTTCTTTTGGCCCCAATAAGGGTTCGAGGCGAAGCTTATCGCCAACAAGCAGCACTTCGATCCCGTAAGCGGCAGCCGCTTGCACCGCCCCTGCCACCACTTCGGCTGGGGCGTAATCGCCCCCCATCGCATCAACCGCTACCCGCAACCAAAGACCCTCCTTGCCGGAGCGGCGCTTAAAAGTCTGTGACCAAGAGCTAAAAAATAGGGTCCTGGCGCATCAAAGCCAAAACCCCACCAACCGGGCAGTTACTTTGCCTCTTCTTGGGCCAAAACCTTCCGCCCTTTGTACTGGCCGCAGGTCGGACAGACAGCGTGGGGCCGTTTCAGCGCCCTGCAGTGCGGGCAGACAACCAACCCCGGCGCCGCAATCTTCAACTGCGCCCGGCGCAAACGCTTGCGCTGCTTAGAGACTCTCCTTTTTGGTACTCCCATTCCCGCTACCTCCTAACTATAACAACTTCTTCAATACCGCCAGGCGCGGATCTCCCTCGCCCGCCGGACACCCGCATGCGCCCTCATTAAGGTCCTTCCCGCAACGGGGGCAAAGCCCCCGGCAATCCTCCCGGCAGAGCGGCTTCATCGGCAAAGCCAGGAGGAGGCTTTCAATAACCTGATCAGTGAAATCGAGGTCGTCCGCGGCCAGCGGAATTTCTTCTTCGGGACCCGCCGCCCCGTGTAAGCGGTACTTTTCCTCGATCCGTCCCGCGAGCTCTACGGCAAATTCCTTAAGGCACCGGCTGCACGCCAGGCGCACCGTGGTCCTCGACTCACCCACCGCCCACAAAAAGTCACCGGCATTGGTGATTGTGAGCACCAGCACAACCGGGGAAACGACCGGTATCGGTTCCGCCGCTCCGCCCGGGAGCGACCGGATCGTGCCTGTAAGCTCGTACCGGCGCTCTTCTGCCGGCGCCTGCTTAAGCTTGGCTACGCTAACTGTAAACAATTGCCCACCCCAATCAAATCCTGATTATACCGGCCACCTAAACCACTGTCAAGTAAAAGCGGTCGAAGGCATCATCTTCTTGCTGCGCGCATAAAAGATTGGGGAGGTGAAACTCTTGCGCCCCCACACACCCAAGACCGTCCTGGCAATAACCATAGTCCTCCTTCTCCTGCTAATGATCACCTACCCGGCCGCCATTTACCGGGGCGCAGCGAAGGGACTCGCCGTTTGGTGGGGGATCGTCTTTCCCGCGCTCCTACCCTTTTTCATCGTCACCGAACTCTTCCTTGCCCTCGGCGTCGTCCACTTCTTAGGGGCGCTCCTTGAACCGCTGACGCAGAAGGTCTTCCGCCTCCCCGGCGCCGCCGCTTTCGCCATTACCGTCGGTTTCACCTCTGGCTACCCGATGGGCGCCGCCGTTGCCGCCCGCCTGAAGACGGAAGGACTCCTTTCCGCCGTAGACGCCGCCAGGCTGGCCGCTTTTGCCAACAACGCCAGCCCCCTCTTCATCCTCGTTGCGGTAGCGGTCGGCATGTACCGTAACCCGCAGCTCGGCCCTTTCCTGGCCGGAATTCATTACGCCAGCAACATCCTTACCGGCCTCACCCTCGGCCTTCTCGCCCGCGCCCGCGCCCCCGCCTCCCGCCCCGTTGCTGCCTGGCAGCGGGCGGTGGAGGCACTCGCGGCAACCCAGCGCAGCGATGCCCGCAACGTCGGTCAGCTTGCAGGTGACGCCGTGCGTCACGCTATCAATAACCTTTTCACCATCGCGGGCTTCATCTGCATCTTCGCCGTCATCCTGCAACTTTGCAGCGAGGTGCCGCTGCTCCGGGCGCTCATGCAGGCCTTAGGCAGCCTCCTGCAAAAAATCGGCGTGCCGGAGGAGCTCTGGCCAGCGGTCGGTGCCGGCTTCTTCGAGATCACCCTGGGAGCCAAAACCGCCGCTGCCGCCGCCGCGCCCCTGAGCCAGAAGCTGATGCTCACCGAAGCGATCCTGAGTTGGGGTGGCCTCTCCGTGGTGATGCAAGCCTTGAGCTTCCTCGCAGCAGCGAAGGTCCCGGGCGGCCTCTTCCTTCTGGGACGTTTCCTTCAGGCGCTTTACGCCTGCGCCCTGACGTACGTCTCGTTTCCCTTCTTCGCGCCGCGCCTCTCCCAAGCCGCGGCAGCCGCCCTCCCCGCGGCAGCACCCTCCTTCACCGCCACCCTGGCCGGCGCCACGCTTACCTGCTTCGGGGCAAATCTGGGGCTTTTAGCGCTGGGCTTGCTGACCGCCATCACCGGCAGCTGCATGAACCGCCGCGCGCGCAAGAAATAAGCCGGCAGCGAGTTCAGCCGCTCTCCCAAGTAAGATTCATCTCTCAGGCGCCGCGACTCCCGCACCCCGTTCCCGGAGTCCCGTGAGCAGCAGCTCTTTAAGCGTCTGCAGGATGCTCTCGTAACGGTACCGCGTCTCAAAGACGAAGGCGTTGAGTGCAGCCACCGCTACGGCACCGAATACCGCCGTGGCCGCCGCATCAACCTCCAGGTTCTTGCGGATCACACCCTCCGCCTGCCCCTTTTCGATCAGGTCCTTGATGATGCGGATGTAACCCGAACGCAGCCGCTCTACCTGCTCCTCCCACCTGGTGCCCAGCCCCCAGACCTCGCTCAAAAGAAGCTTGCAGTAGTCCCGGTACTCCTCAAAGAAACTGAGCTGCGCGCCAATCAAGGCCTCAAGTTTGCCGGGAATATCCTCCCGGCGCGCCACCTCGCGCCTGACGGCGCTTTCCAGCCTTTCGATGCCCTCCTCGATGAGCGAAAGAAAGAGCTCCTTTTTGCTCCGGTAGTTATTATAAAGAGTGCCTTTGGCAATCCCGGCACGCCGAGCGACCTCTTCCATCGTGGCCCTGGCAAATCCTTTCTCGGAAAAGACGGCCACGGCAGCATCAAAGATGGGCAAACGTTTGCGGCGAGTGCGCATCATGAGAAGAGACCTCCCGTTTTCTCGCTACCCCCGTTCTCATTTTTCGACAACAGCATAACACGGTGACCCCTAAAACCGCAAGAATACCAAAGATTACCGCCGGGTTAAAGGCGTCGTCGAGGGCGCATACGGCCGCCCGCAAATGAAGCTGCGCGGCAACCACCGCCCACGTAGCGGAAGAATCACCGGTTCCCGCAAGCGCCCACCGCAGCCGCGCCACAAGCTCGGAAAGCAGCGGGTAGTCATAGGTCAGCCTTTCCGCCACTGGACGGTGTCAATGTCAGTGCCGAACTCGGCCATCAGGTGGGGGATGGCCACATTCACCACGGTGATGTCGAGAAGGTCGAGGGCCAACCCGGCGACAACGGCGGCGAGAATCAACCATCTCTGGGGCACAGGAGCTTCCTCCGGGAGAGAAATTTCCGGCACCACTTTAGCCACCACTGTGCAGACAACTGCCTGAACCCGTAACTTAAAATGGTCCAGAGGACCTTCCAGCCCTCCCAGTAAATCCTATCCCCCGGCCCGTTGATCCGGTAGTAAAGCACGCCCAGAAGAGCGATTACGATCCCGGTAACAACGATTCCACCGGGAACGTGCCGCTCAAGCGCAAAGACGAGTAGCCCGAGGAATAGCGCCAGCGCCAGTTTTTCAAGGTGAGGGCGGCGCGCGTAGAAGAATGTGTACTCTTTACCGGGCGTTTTACCGTACCGCAAGAGGTAGCGCCCCTCTGCGCTGTAGGCGGCAACGTAGACGGCCAGGCGCTGGCAGTATACAAGCAGGCAGGGAAAGAAAAGCGGCCATACCCCCGTTACGGCGGCGTAACCCGCAGCAAACCTGACGAGGGAACCGGTGGCCGCCACCCCGGCGTTAAGCAGCGGGACCCTTTTAACGCTGTCGTACAAGAGCTGGATTGCCGGCAAAAGCAGCGCGAAGGGCAGTACCTGGGGCCGGCACCAAAGCAAAAAAACGATCCCCGCGATCATCCGCAGCGCGGCCAAGAGGGGCAACCACTTTACCGGAAAATACCCGCCCACCGAAGCCCGCTCACTTTTCCGCGGGTGGAGCCGGTCACACCCAACGTCTTTATAGTCGTTAAGCCAGTATTTGGCCTGATTGATCAAAAACTCGATTCCTAACCAGGCAACGGCTATGTCAGCTATCGAAAAGTGGCGGTCCAGCGCTACCCCGTAGGCAACGCCACCCCAAAAGTAGATCGCGCCGCCGGTGATCGCTCCCGGACGGGGCAGCAGCAGGTATAAAGCGAGCTTTTTCAATTTGCCCGGGTGCAAATTTTAATAATCCCTCCTAAAATACTTCCCTTTGCGGCCGGTCATAACAGTCTAGGGTCGGAGTGTTGACCGTTAAGTATAATCTTTGAACGTATGAGTTCAAGAACCAAGAAAAAGCTTATCAACCCCTGCCCAAAATGTCAACCCCGCCGGGGCACCAAGATACAGCAGGAACAGCAGTAGAAGCGGAAGGTCAACAATTTTGCCGAACGCTGGTGGACCCACCCTTGAACCGTAGCAAACAACAGGGGCATACCCAGGGGAGCTATAGCCTTCGGCAGCAGGCGCATGTTATACTTATTGGTGAAAAATCGTCGCGGTAACCCGACGCGCCTTATTCTTAAATGAATGGAGGGAGGAGCAAGTGTTTGCAGTCGTTGAAAGATTAGCCCTGGCGGGTATCGGTGCGCTGGCGGTAATCACAGAAAGAACCGACAACATGATCCGCGAGCTTGCCCAAAAAGGAGAAACGAAGCGCGAAGAAGCGCGCCACCTCTTCCGGGAGCTGGCCGCTAAGGGAGAGCAGAAAAAGGCCGAGTTCCTGTGCCGCCTGTGCCAGAAAACCAACTTGAAGGAAGCGCTGTCTTTAGTCACCAGGGAGGAACTTGAGGAACTGAAGGAACGGATTGCGCGCCTGGAAGAACAGCTCGCCCAAAAGTGAGGCTTTTCTTCCTCACAGGCCCTTTTAGGCGCACAGCGCTTTAGCTTTTAAAATTTCCGCGCCGCCACCGTGATAGAATAAACGAGGAAGATTCGCCCTCTGGGAGAAGCGCTCCATGCACTTTTACCTGCGCAAGCGCTACAAACATTTTTCCCGCTACCGGGGAATAGCCAACGTGCTCGTACGGCACGGTTTTAGTTACCTGGTGTACGAACTCGGCCTATCCGAATTCATAGATTCCCGGCGCCGCCGGAAAACTCCACCAGAAGCCGCGCAGGTGAAAGAGAAGCTCTCACCCCCTGTGCGGCTCCGTCTCGTCCTCGAAGAACTGGGCCCCACCTTCATCAAACTAGGGCAGGTCCTCTCTACCCGCGGCGACCTCCTTCCGCCCGACTATATCGCCGAACTTGAAAAGCTTCAGGACCAGGTGCCTCCCTTTCCTTTCGCCCAGGTGCGGGAACACATCCGCACGGAACTCGGCCTTCCCCTGGAAGAAATCTTCGCCACCTTCGAAACCGCTCCTGTGGCCGCTGCCTCCATCGGCCAAGTCCACCGGGCCACTTTACGCGACGGCACCCCGGTGGTGGTCAAGGTGCAGCGGCCGGGGATAGAGAAGATTCTTACGACGGACCTGGAGATCCTCCACGACGTGGCCAGGTTCCTGGACCGGCACGGACCGTGGCGCGAACTTTACTCCTTAGAGGAAATGGTGGCCGAGTTTGAAAAAATCTTGCGGGAAGAAGTGGACTTCACGGTGGAAGGACGCCACGCGGAAACCTTCCGCCGCCACTTCAGCGACGACCCCACCGTCTACTTCCCGGCCGTATACTGGGACTGGACCACCCGGAAAGTGCTGGTAATGGAAGAAGTGGCGGGAATCAAGTTAACCAACCCCGACGAACTCGTGCGTCAAGGGATAGACCGGCGGCTGGTGGCCCGCCGCCTCGCCAACGCGCTGTTGAAACAGATTTTCTTGCACGGCTTCTTCCACGGCGATCCCCATCCGGGTAATCTGGCCGCCCTGCCCGATAACCGGGTGCTCTTTATGGATTTCGGGATCGTGGGGGCAATAGACGAAGAGCTGCAGGAGAAAATCGGGGACCTGGTTCTGGGGCTCGTCCGGCGGAGCACTCCCCAGGTGATGCGCGCCGTGGAGAGCTTGGGAGCAGTGCCGCCGCACGCAGACCGGAGCGCGCTACGCCGGGATATTGACGGTCTGCGCCAAAAGTATTACGAAATCCCTTTAAGCCAGATCAGTCTCGCCGAATCAATGCGGGACATACTAGCCGTGGCCTTCAAGCACCAGATCCGGATACCGACCCAGCTCTCGCTGCTAATTAAATCCCTGGTTACCGCCGAGGGAGTGATCGCCCGGCTCGACCCGGAACTCAGCATCGTGGAACTCGCCCGCCCGCTGGCCCGGCGCCTGGCGGCCCGCCGCCTGCGGCCACCAGCGCTTCGAAGGATGGTGTTGGCATACCTTGAAGAGTACCACCGGCTGCTTACCCGCCTCCCCGACCGAGTGGACCGGATTTTGGAGCTGGCTGCCGGCGGCGAACTGAAAATAAAGGCGGTAAACCCGGATACGGACCGCGTCATGCGCCGCCTCAACGCCATGGTTAACCGCCTGGTATTCGCTATCCTTCTCGCTTCCCTGATTGTCGGTTCTGCTTTCCTCTTAAGTTCCGGACACCATACCTTGTGGGGCTTACCGCTCGCGAAGGCCGGCTTCGTTGCGGGGATAGCGCTCAGCGCCGCCCTGGTCTTCTCCATCCTGCGCTCCCGGCCGTTCTGAAACGCTACTTATTCATTCCCTTCAGCTCCGCCCGGCCCTGCTGAATCTCCTTGGTAATCCGGTTAAGGCGCTCTTCGAGCCTGGCCAAAATCTCATCCGCGTATTCCCGCGCGCCTAATTTCATCTCCCGCGCCACCTGTTCCGCCTTACCCAGAATCTGCTCTGCCATCTCCTTCGCCTGGCGGACAACCTCGTTCTCCTCCGCCCTTTTCTCGGCTTCCCGGCGCGCCTCCTCGATGATCCGCTCGGCCTCTTTACGCGCTTCCTCAATCACCTTCTCGCGTTCCTGAACCACCCACTTCGCCTTGCGGACATCATCCGGGAGGATGGTGCGGATGCGGTCCAGGATGTCGAGGATCTTTTCCTCGTCAATCAACACCTTCCGCGTGAGCGGGACCCGGCTACTCGACTCGACCAGTTCTTCGAGTTCATTAATTACCGACAGCAGTTCCACCCTATCCCTCCTCAAAAATAACGTCGGAGCTCTACCCGAACATGCGCCGCTTCCTACCACGTTCGCCCCGAAACCTCTTCCTCTACGCGGAGAAATCACCCTCATTTTCCCGGGAACCGCTAAACTTGGCCCGTAAAGCAGCTTCCACCAGCGGCGGCACCATATCCTTCAGGCAACCGCCGTAAAAGGCCACCTCCTTCACCGCGCTTGAACTAATGAAAGAGTACTTCGCTTCGGTCATCAGAAAAAGCGTTTCGATCTCGGGGGCTAACTTCTTGTTGGTAAGGGCCATCACGAATTCGTTCTCGAAATCAGAAATCGCCCGTAAGCCCCTGATTATGGCGCAGGCACCCTGTTTTCTGGCATAGAAGACGGTGAGTCCACTATAAGCGTCAACCTTTACGTCAGGAAAACCGGCCAGCACGCTGCGGAGCATCTCTACCCGCTCGGTCACCGGAAACAGAGGTTTCTTGTGGGGATTTTCCGCTACAGCAACAATCACGCGATCGAAAAGAGCGCGGGCCCGGACGATGATGTCCAGGTGACCATTGGTCACCGGGTCAAAACTCCCCGGATAAACCGCAATTTTCAACTGCCTTCCTCCTCGCAAGCATAAAAAGAAAGAAGGGTATCGCCGTACCGCTCGCGCCGCCATAAGCTAAGCGAGCCGATTTCTTCCGGCAACCCATCCCGCCAGTCGCTTTCCGCGATGGCCAAACCACCCGGTGCAAGAAGACCTTTACCGGCGATCTGCGCTAGCGCCTTCAACTCGTAGCCCTTCCGGTAGGGCGGGTCGATGTAGATCAGGTCGAAGCGCTCACCCTTCCGGGCAAGAATGTTGAGTGCGGCCAGAGCATCCTGAGGATAGACAACCGCCCTCGTACCTGCCAACCCCGTCCGCCTCAGGTTCTCGCGGATAAGGTTTGCCGCCCGCTCGTTGCGTTCAACAAAAACGACCCGCGCCGCACCACGGCTCAGAGCCTCAATGCCGACGCTTCCCGTCCCGGCAAAGAGATCCAGAAACCGCGCCCCGGGAATCCGCACCGCCAGGATGTTGAAAAGCGCCTCCCGTACCCGGTCCGCAGTGGGCCGAATACTCCGCCCTGGGGGCACAAGCAACCGGCGCCGCTTGGCCGTGCCGGCAATCACCCGCATCCTCTGTCGCCTCTAAAATTTGTTGTGACGCGGTAAATTTAGCTTAATTATAACACAGGCCCAGGCAAAAGGCAGTTTTTTTTGCATAAGCAATCCCCCGGCAGGAAATCATAAATGCCAGATATTTTAAGGAGGCAACAGGGTGCTCGATCTGGCGGTTGAAGCCCACGAACTGGCTCGCGCGCGCACCGGCACAGAGATCCCGGGGGTCACCGTAGAACGGGAAACCCTCCCTTACGCCACCGTCACCACCGTTCGCGTGGAAACCGCAGAAGCCGAAAGGATAATGCAGAAACCCCGGGGCACCTATATCACCATCGAAGCGCCAGCCCTCCGGGATAACAACCGCCGGGCCCACAAGCCAATCGTCGAACTCCTGGCCCAGAAACTCCGACTCTTGTTGCAAAACCTAAACCTTCCCGAAACAGCAAGCGTCCTGGTCGTGGGGCTCGGGAACTGGCACGCCACGCCCGACGCCTTAGGTCCACGGACAATTGATTACACCCTGGTTACCAGGCACCTGCACCGTTACGCACCGCAAGAACTCCGCGGGGGAATGCGGGAGGTGAGCGCCATCGCCCCCGGCGTCCTCGGTATCACCGGCATTGAAACCGCAGAAATCATCCGGGGCGTGGTAGAAAAGATCCGGCCGGCCTTAATCATCACCGTGGACGCGTTAGCCGCACGGAACGTCGAAAGGATAACCACCAGTATTCAGCTCGCCGATACCGGTATCAGCCCGGGCTCGGGGATCGGGAACGACCGTACGGGTATCAATTACGAAACGATGGGCGTCCCCGTCATCGCTATCGGTGTCCCTACCGTCGTCCACGCTGCCTTCATCGCGAGCGACGCGATGGAAAAGCTGTGGCAGGAACTCAACAAGAACCCGAACCTGCAGCGGGTGTACAAGTTTCTCCACCCGGAGTTGGTCCAAAACGTGGTCGATACTCTGCTGGCACCATTTGGCGGGCGGTTGATGGTCACGCCAAAGGAGATTGACAGCCTAATACAAAACACTGCGAAAATTATCGCGGGCGGTATCGCTACGGCCCTCCATCCCGGAATCCCGGCGGAAGAGTTCAGCCTCTACCTCGGATAAAGGCGGGGGGCCAGGCGATCCTTGCCAAGCGCGGGGCAGATTCGCGCGGCAGAAAAATTTTAGGCGGACCAGCCCAAGCCCGTTGAACCGGTCCGCCTGGAGGAGCTATTTTAGAGCCGCGCGGCACCAGTGGCACCAACGTTTGCCGCGAGATTCTGCTCATAGGCCATGATCATCCGCCGGACCATGTGTCCCCCGATGGCCCCGTTCTGCCGCGAGGGAACGTCGCCGAGGTAGCTGCCGGGCGGGAGGTTAATGCCGACTTCGCGGGCAATCTCCCACTTCATCTGGTCGAGCGCCACCCGGGCCTCGGGCACCAGCACCCGGTTCGTCCGCTGTCCTTGCGCCACTTGACTTCACCTCCTTGATTTTTTCTGTCTTTATTTTTTGTCCCCGCGCAGCCGGTCATACCCGGTAATTTTTTTATTAACGAGTTCGGATTTGACAAAACAAAAAAATTTTTTATTTAGTGGTAGAGATTTTAAACAATTAGCTAACTAAATTTTTAATATTAGCGAAGCGCGCTTCGAGCTCTGCTTTTATCATCCGGCCGGCAGGGGAAACAAGGTCGGGATCCCGTTCTAAATATCGCGCCGCCTCGGTGCGCGCCAGCTCTAAAAGGGCATGATCACGCAGGATGTTAGCAACCTTGAGCTCCGGCAACCCGGACTGGCGCGTGCCGAAAAACTCGCCCGGCCCCCGCAGCCGCAGGTCTTCTTCGGCCAGGGCAAAGCCGTCCGCCAGCGTGGTCAGGGCTGACATACGCGCCGCCGCCTCCGGAGTTGTCCGCTCGGCAATGAGGATACAGTAGGAAGCGTGCGCGCCCCGTCCGACGCGCCCGCGGAGCTGGTGCAGTTGCGCGAGCCCGAAACGGTCGGCGTCCAGGATGACCATCACCGTGGCGTTGGGGACGTCTACGCCCACCTCAACTACCGTCGTCGCAACCAGGAGCTGCACGTCGTTCCGCCGGAAGGCGGCCATTACCTTATCTCTTTCCTCGAGCTTAAGCCGCCCGTGTAAGAGACCGATCCGGAAAGCGGGGAAGATTTCTTCCAGCTCACGCGCCAATTTGCTGGCGGCCTGAGCGGCAAGCTGCTCCGATTCTTCGATAAGGGGACAGACAAAATAGGCCTGCCGCCCCTTCTCGACCTCCGCCCGGACAAAACGGTACACCCGCCCGAGTTCCGCAGGCCGGAGCCATACCGTCTTGACCGGCTGCCTTCCCGGCGGCAGGGCGTCAATCACCGTAAGGTCGAGGTCACCGTAAAGAGTAAGCGCCAGCGTCCGCGGTATGGGTGTGGCAGTCATTACCAGAACGTCTGGAGTTTTCCCTTTGGCCTGCAGCAACCCCCGCTGCCGCACCCCGAACCGGTGCTGCTCATCAATCACCACCAGACCAAGCCGCTGAAAGGAAACCTCCTCCTGAATCAGCGCGTGGGTTCCCACGACCACCGCCGCCTCTCCGTTAGCCACCGCAGCAAGCCTTTTGAGCCGCTCTTCTTTTTTTGTGCTCCCCGTCAAAAGCACCGCTTCGATCCCGACGGCCGCGTAAAGTTCCCGGAGATTGAGGTAGTGCTGCTCGGCCAGGATCTCCGTAGGCGCCATCAGGGCTCCTTGGAGCCCGTTTTCCGCTGCCTTAGCCAGCGCCAGCGCCGCCACCACCGTTTTGCCGGAACCCACGTCTCCCTGCAGGAGCCGCTGCATCGGATAGCGGCTTTCCATGTCCCGGGCAATTTCTCGCCAAGCGCGCTCCTGCGCCGGGGTTAAGGTAAAAGGAAGGTGCTCCCTTAAGGCCCGGACTTTAGGGCCATCCGCGCCGCAGCGGTGTTCTTTTTCCACCGCCAGCACCCGCTGCCGGTGACGCAAGAGGGCCACCTGAAGCAGAAAAAGCTCTTCGAAAACGAGCCGCCGTCGCGCTTCTTCCGCCTCCGCCATGCTTTCCGGAAAATGAACCGCACATAGCGCCCGCCCCCGTTCCAAAAGGCCATGGGAGGCAAGCAGGTCCGGCGGTAAAATCTCGGGGCAAGATGCGGCCTCCGCCTTCAGGGTGTTAAAAACAACGGTGCGTAGCATGCGCTGCGAAAGTTTTTCGGTCAGCGGGTATACCGGAACGATACGCCCGGTACTGAGCCCCTCGTCCCCTTCCCCCGCTTCAAACTCCGCGACCTGGATCTCAGGCACACCGAAGCCGTATTTCACCTTCCCGGTCACCGTCAGGCGGGCCCCCACCTTGGCCACCTTTTTCACGTACGGCTGGTTGAACCAGACGGCGTAAAAGATACCCCAGCGGTCCCGCAACGCCACCCGCAAGACGCTCATCCCGGAACGGGCGCGCGTTTCCTGAACCGCTACCACCTCTCCCTCCGCAGTAGCCGTTTCCCCTTCCCCGTAGGCTTTCACCGGCCGGCAGAGCGTTCGGTCCTCGTACCGCCGCGGCAGGTGGTAGAGCAGGTCACCCACGCTGTGAATGCCGAGGCGGGCGAGGAGCCGCGCCCGCTGCGGGCCCACTCCTTTGAGGTACTGCGCCGGTTTCTCCCAGATACTCGCCACTTTTGCCCTCCGAACCAGGTTTTTCTTTCGCCGGCACCGGCTTTCGCCCTCCATCTACAACACAGGAAGGAGAGCCATCAGGTGCCCGTTCTTTAACGCAAATTTCCACACCGCGCGCCGGAATCCTACCGGGCCGCTTCGTAAAGATGACTCGCCCCGGAAAGCACCGGTGGCCGTTCGTTGACGGTAAAGAAATCTTTTGTTAAACTGGAAAATGTCAGGCGAAAAACGCATTAAACCCTCTGCGCGCGAAATAATGATAAGCGGAGAGGAGATAGCGGCCGGAACTTAAAAGTCAGAGGCCAAAACTTCGAACGGTGAACCGTGAACCTATTCCGGAGGAGTTATGCTAACAATTGGCTTTCCCCGCGCGATGGCGTATTACTACCTTTACCCGTTCTTTCGCACTTTCGCCGAAAGCCTGGGGGCCGCCTTCGTCGTTTCGCCGCCCACCACCAAGGCAACCCTCAACAAGATGGAATTCTGCCCGACGGACGAGCCCTGCGTCGCGGTTAAACTCCTTTTCGCCCATGTAAAGGAGCTTCTCGAGCGCGATATCAACCATATTCTCATTCCGTGCTTAGTGAGTGTGGAACCGGATAATTTCTGCTGCCCGAAGTTTATCGGCATTCCCTACATGGTGCAGAACGCCCTCCGCGACGACGCCAGGGTGCTTATCCCCCGGATCGACCTTTACCGGGGAGACGACGCCTGGCAGGAGTCTTTTGTAGCGGTGGCGCGAAGCCTCGGCGTCAACTCGCGCCGCCAGGCGCTCGCGGCGCTGCGGAAAGCCGCTATGGTACAGCGCAGATTCGACCGGACGGTGGCGGAAAAACGCCTCACCATCGAAGAGGCCTACCAGCTCTACGACAAGGGCAAGCTCTTCAACGGAGGGCCGCCGAGCACGCCAACAGCAAAAAAGCCGGTAATCGGCGTGGTGGGCCACCCGTACATCCTTTACGACACCATTAGCCTGGATATCCTGAAACAGGTGCGCCACTACGGTCCGGTGCTCACCGCCGAGATGGTGCTGCCGGAAGTGGCCAAAAAAGAAATCGACTCCATCGCCGAAGGAGAGCGTCTCTGGAGCTTCGAGGCGCAGGTTCTGGGCGCGGCGCTCCATTTCCTGCGGCAGCACTTGGTGGACCGCCTCATCCTGGTCGGTTCTTTTGAATGCGGACCGGAGTCGATTATCGAATCGTACGTGGAAGATGAAGCGCGCCGGCAGGGAGTTCCCTTTTTGCTGCTGACGCTCGACGAGCATACCGGTGAGGCGGGACTGGTAACGCGCATCGAGGCCTTTATGGACGTAGCTCCCGAAAAACGGCCGGAGGTACAGGTACCGGTGCCGGCACCCGAGCGCCGGCTTTTGCCCGGCCCGCCGCCCGAACGGATGGTCGTCGGCCTTCCGTCCATGGGGCACCTCGATCTCGCCATCCGCTGCGCCCTGGGCGAGTGCGGCATCGACTCGCTGCCCACGCCGCACGCCTCCAAGGAAATCATTGAACTGGGAAAGGCGCTTTCCCCCGAATTCGTTTGCCTTCCCTTCGTGATCACCCTCGGGCAGATGCGCTACCTCTTAGAGCGCGGCGCTACCCACCTCTTAATGGTCGGGGGAAAGGGAAAGTGCCGGCTCGGCTGGTACGCCCAGATTCAGGAGCAACTCCTGCGAAAGTTAGGTTACGAATTCGAGATGATCATCATCGACTCCCCGGTGCCTTTTGCCCGCCGCTGGAGCAAATTCCGGGGCGCGATTAAGGAAGCCACCGGGAACGCTTCCTGGTGGCGGATCATCAGGGCCCTGTACAACGGCTACCACCGCATCGCAGCCATCGACCGGGCCGAAAAAGAGTGCCACCGCATCCGGGCTTTCGAACGGCAGCAGGGCACCGTCGACAAGCTCTTCCGGCGGTTCGTCCGGGCTGTGGAGCAGGCACCGGATTCCACCACGGTGCAGCAGCTGCTCCGGAACTTCTTAGAGGAAGCCAACAGCATCGAAATGGAGGAAACCAACCCCGTTCGGGTGCGGGTTCTGGGTGAAATCTGGGTGGTGCTGGAGAGCTACGTGAATATGCACTTGGAGCGGCTGCTCGGTCGCTCTACCGACCCCCGGGTCTGGGTGGACCGGGAGATCTCGGTGACCAACTGGTTCCACCAGCATATTTTTCCCACCCGGGAGGCACTGCGCCGGCGGGAAGAAATCAAGCAAGCGGCCAAGCCTTATCTCGGCACCGAGGTTGGGGGGCACGGACACATTAGCGTGGGGCTCACCGCCCTCGCCCGCCAGGAGGGGATCGACGGCATCATCCACCTGATGCCCTTCACCTGCATGCCGGAAATCGTCGCGCAGAATATCCTGGTGCAGCTGAGCCAGCGTTTTGACATCCCGGTCCTCACCTGGATCATCACCGACCAGACGGGCGAGGCCGGCTTCGAAACGCGCATCGAGGCTTTCTTAGACATCCTCAAAGAACGAAAGCTCGCAGGGGGGCTTTAAGGGATGGCCAACTTTATCGGCATCGATGTCGGCAGTGTAACCACGAAGGTAGTGCTGATAGACCAGAAGGAGAATATCCTCTTCGACACCTACCTGCGTACCGAAGGAGGGCCCATCCAGGCAATCCAGCGGGCCTTCAGGCAGCTTTACGAGCAATTAGGGGAGGTCGAGGTCGCCGGCGTCGGGACCACCGGTAGCGGCCGCCGCTTAGCAGGGATAATGGTCGGGGCGGACATCGTGAAGAACGAGATCACCGCCCACGCCGTCGCCGCGCGCTGGGTGGAGCCTAAGGTCGGGACCGTAATCGACATCGGGGGACAGGACTCGAAGATCATCTTCTTTCAGAACGGCGTCCCCATCGGGTTTAACATGAACACGGTCTGCGCCGCCGGCACCGGGTCTTTCTTAGACCACCAGGCGGTGCGCCTGGGCATCCCCATCGAGCAGTTCGGCGAGTACGCCCTGAAATCGACCAACCCGATCAAAATTGCCGGTCGCTGCGGCGTTTTCGCCGAATCAGACCTGATTCACAAGCAGCAGATGGGTTACAAAAAGGAGGACCTTATCGCCGGGCTCTGCTTAGCGCTGGTCGGCAACTACCTGGCCAACGTGGCGCGGGGGCGGAAGATTGAGCCGGTTGTTCTTTTTCAGGGCGGAGTAGCCGCCAACATCGGGATGCGGGCCGCCTTCGAGCAGCGCCTCGGGATGGAGATTGTTGTCCCTGGTCCCTTCAAGGTAATGGGTGCGCTCGGCGCCGCCCTCTTAGCCAAGCGCAACTACGAGCGCCGCCGCCAACCTTCTAAGTTCAGGGGCGCCGCGTCCATTGCCTCCTTCACCTGCATCCCGCGGACCTTCACCTGTGACGACTGCCCCAACAACTGCGAAGTCAACGAGGTTTATATCGCCGGGGAACTGGTGAGCCGCTGGGGGAGCCGGTGCGGCAAGTGGAACAACCTCAACCTTTCCTCCGCCGACCGGAGCGAAAACCGCTGGGGTACAGGGTTGAAAATAAGCCGGAGCTCGTGATAGAATACCTTCACGGTGCTCAAAGGAGGTGGAGAATTTGGCCAGAAGATGCGAAATCTGCGGAAAGACGATTGCCTTCGGGATTCAGCTCAGCCACTCGCACATCCGCACCAAGCGCACCTGGGCCCCGAACCTGCAGCGGGTGCGGGCGATTGTTGACGGGCGCCCCAAGCGGATCAGGGTTTGCACCCGGTGCCTCAAGAGCGGCAAGGTGCAGCGGGCGATATAAGGTTCAACGTTCAACGTTCAGCGTTCAAGGTTAGTTCAGATCAAAAAACTATGAAAAGAATGGAAAGCCACCGGCAGGGTGGCTTTCTTCAACTTCTAACTTCGAACTTTAAAACTGCTTCATCAGGTTGGCCATCTCGATCGCGCTCATCGCCGCCGCAAAGCCCTTGTTTCCGGCCTTGGAACCGGCCCTTTCGATGGCCTGCTCTAAAGTATCAGCGGTAATTACCCCAAAGATCACCGGCACACCTGTTTCGAGCCCGACGCGGGCAATGCCCTTGGCCATCTCGCCGGCAACGTACTCGAAGTGCGGGGTCGCCCCCCGAATAACCGTACCGAGGCAGATCACCGCGTCGTAGTCGCCGCTTTGTGCCAGGCGCTTCGCCACCACCGGAATCTCGAAGGCGCCCGGAACCCAGGCGACCGCCACGTTTTCTTCGCTTACCCCGTGCCGGTAGAGGGCGTCAAGCGCCCCACCGAGAAGTTTTTGGGTGATAAACTCGTTGAAACGGCCGACCACGATGCCGAACTTTAGCCCCTCGCCTACCAGGTGCCCTTCAAAAATCCTGGGCAACGCCAATCCCTCTCCTTCCGCGTATTTTCCCGGATTCACTTCGCCCCTGCGCCACGCGTCTCCGCGTCGTTCCCTACCAGGGTAAGCAGGTGACCGAGTTTTTCCTTCTTGGTCGCCAGGTAGAAGCCGTTTTCCTTGCGCGGCGGAATCTCAATCGGTACCCGCTCCACCACTTCCAGGCCGTAACCCTGAATGCCCTTGATCTTCCGCGGGTTGTTGGTCATCAACCGCATCTTCCGCACGCCGAGGTCGACCAGGATCTGTGCCCCGATACCGTAGTCCCGGAGATCCGGCGGGAAACCAAGGGCTTTGTTTGCTTCCACCGTGTCCTTTCCCTGGTCCTGGAGCTCATAGGCCCGGATCTTGTTCAAGAGCCCAATGCCCCGGCCCTCCTGACGCATGTAGAGCAACACCCCGACGCCCTCCGCCGCAATCATCTTCAGCGCGCGCTGGATCTGCTCCCCGCAGTCGCACCGCAGCGAGCCGAAAACATCTCCCGTCAGGCATTCCGAGTGCACCCGCACCAGGGGTGCTTCCACCGACTGCAAATCGCCCATTACGAGCGCGATGTGGCCCTTGCCGTCCAGGAGGCTTTCGTAGGCGACGGCCGTAAACTCTCCGTACTTCGTCGGCAGATGTGCGGAACCCACCTGCCGGATGAGCTTCTCCGTCCGCCGCCGGTAACTGATAAGGTCCGCAATGGTGATGATTTTCAGCCCGTGCTTTTTCACGAATTCCAACAACTCCGGCACCCGGGCCATGGTCCCGTCGTCCTTCATTATCTCGCAGATAACGCCTGCGGGATAAAGTCCTGCCAGCCGGGCCAAATCCACCGCGGCCTCCGTATGGCCGGCCCGCCGCAGTACCCCGCCTTCCTTAGCCCGTAAGGGGAAGATATGTCCCGGGCGGCGGAAATCCTGAGGCCGCGCCTCTGGATCGACGATCTTTCTGATGGTAAGCGCCCGTTCGTGGGCGGAGATACCGGTCGTTACCTCGCGTGCGTCCACCGAAACGGTGAAAGCGGTCCCGTGCGGGTCGGTATTATTGGTCACCATGGGCGCAAAATCAAGCTCTTCCGCCCGCTTCTCCGTGATCGGCACGCAGATGAGGCCCCGCCCGTGAACGGCCATGAAGCTTACCGCCTCCGGGGTCGCCTTTTCGGCAGCCATCACGAGGTCGCCCTCGTTCTCCCGGTCTTCGTCATCCACAACCACGACCATCTTGCCGTCACGAATGTCGGCAATCGCTGCTTCAATCGGATCAAACATTACTCCGCCTCCCCCGGTTAAATAAAACCATGCTCTGCCAAAAAGCTTTCCTCCACGCCCCGCGGCTTTGGCGCCCGCAGGAACTTTTCTACGTACTTGCCGATCAGGTCGGCCTCTAAATTTACCGTATCCCCGGGCCCTTTAAAACCGAGCGTCGTCACCGCGGCCGTATGGGGAATAACCGAAACTGTAAAGCCTTCCTCCCAAGCCTCCACCACCGTGAGGCTGATCCCGTCAACCGCCACCGACCCCTTCTTGATCAAATAGCGGGCTACCTCCTGCGGCGCAGCGATGGTGAAAACCCAGGCGATCTCCCGCTTTTCTTTGCGTAGGATCCGGCCCACGCCGTCAATGTGTCCGGTGACCAGATGGCCCCCAAGCCTGTCGCCCAGCCGCAGCGCCCGCTCGAGGTTCACCCTGGCGCCAACAGCCAACTCACCTAGGTTGGTCTTCGCCAACGTCTCCGCCATCACGTCGGCGGTGAAACCCTTATCCTGCAAACTCGCCACCGTCAGGCAGACACCGTTAACCGCAACGCTGTCCCCCAAACGAAGGTTTTCCATTATCCTGTCAGCCCCGACCACCAGCCGGGCCGAAACCGCCTGCCGGGTGACCCCCCTGATCTGACCAAGTTCCTCGATTATGCCGGTGAACAACCGCAACCCGTCCCTTCCCAGAGCGGATAGGCCTCGATGCAGAGGTCGCTCCCGAACTGGCGCAAATTCATCTCCTTCAGGCGAATCGCCCGGGCCAGGTGCCTAATCCCAGTCCCGCCGACCGGGCTGATGGCGCCGTGGCCGCCAATGATGAGGGGGGCGATAAACCAGACTATCTTATCGACCAGCCCTTGGAGGAGAAAACTCGCATTCACCGTGCTCCCACCTTCGACGAGGAGGCTCGTAATCTCCCGCTCTCCCAAAGCAGAGAGCAGGAGCCCGAGGTCCACCGCCGGTCCGGGACCGCAGACAAGCACCTCCGCCCCGGCCTCCCGCAGCGCCGCCACCCGCTCGCCCGGCGCCATCTCCGTCACGGCGATCAAAGTAGGTGCTGTTGACTCCTGGGTAAGCACCCGGGCAGTAAGCGGCATCCGCGCGCGGCTATCCAGAATCACCCGTACCGGATCCCGTCCCCCCTCAGGTAAACGGGTGGTGAGGGAAGGGTCATCTTTCAAAACGGTCCCGATACCGACTAAAATAGCGTCGCAACTGTCGCGGAGCTCGTGAACATAGCGCCGCGCTTCGGGACCAGTTATCCACTTCGATTCCCCCGTGACGGTGGCAATCTTCCCGTCAAGGCTCATCGCCGTTTTAAGAATCACAAAAGGCCGCCGGGTAGTGATATATTTGACGAAGGCCTCGTTCAGCGCGCGCGCCTCTTTTTCCAGGAGACCGGTAGCGACCTCAATCCCCGCCTCGCGCAGCCGGGCAAAACCTTTTCCCGCCACCAGCGGGTTGGGATCGGGCATCGCTGCCACCACCCTCTTGATCCCGGCGGCGATAATCGCTTCGGTGCAGGGTCCCGTCCGCCCCGTGTGGCAGCACGGTTCGAGGTTAACGTAGAGAGTGGCTCCCCGCGCCGCTTCCCCTGCCGCCTTTAAGGCCTCAATTTCGGCGTGGGGCAAGCCCGCCTGGCGGTGAAACCCTTCACCGACCACCTGCCCGTCCCGCACAACCACGGCCCCGACTAGCGGGTTGGGGCTAGTCCGCCCCCGCGCCCGCGCGGCAAGCTCAAAGGTGCGCCGGAGGTAATCTTCATCCGTCAGTGGCTCCGTCATAGATCTATCTTTCCGAACTTAAAATACGGCTATTGCCGAAATCTGTCGCCGAAAGCAGCGCTTTTGCGATTTGTAGTTTCATTATAGGTAGGAGGAAGAGAAGGTGTCAAGCCAAACAAATCTGAGGGACCGCGTCAACCTACTGTGGGAAACCTCACCGATCCTGAAGCAGGACGAGTTCCCAAACTGAGGGCAGGCCCGGCAACATTAGCCAGGAGTTTTGCATACTCCGGCCCCAGTTTTTTGAGGTAGGCAAGGATTTTTAAATCAAGAAGCTCCTCCTGGTCATTTGGGGCAGCACACACACTCTCCTTCCCTCCTCTGCGGAATAGGGCATCCCCTTGGTCCTCTAAATCCCGAACAATTCTTCAGCATTATACCTCGCAATCCGAGCAATGATTTCTGGGGGAGCCCCGCTCAATTCCAGATACCGCACAGCCTTTGGCACGCTCAGGGGATCGTTGGGTTTGAGATTGCTGTAGTCGCTGTTCAGAACACCGCGTTGGAAACGTTCCAGATGGTTCAGTAGTAGATGGGGCGTAAGCCCTTCTTGGCGAATAGTGAGCCCGGGAACGGCCCCAAAGTCCTCGATTAAGTCAACAATGTCCAAGTTAGCGTGGTCGATGACCACCTTTCCGGGTTCCATCCCGACGGCGGCAGCAATTTCAATCGTCTTATTGGTTATCGCCACCCTATCCTGGGGCGGGGTATGAATAATTACCGGCACCCCGTACTCCTTGGCTATCTTCAATTGCTCCCTAAGGACGTCCTGTTCCCGCTGAGTCCCCTCATGCAGGCCTATTTCTCCTAAACCAATGACGCCATCCATCTTCAGATAGTTTGGAAGGGCGTCGATCACCCTGGGCCAGTCTTCCGGGGTTCCCATGGGGTGAACACCGACAGCGACGAAAAGTTTGATGCCATTTTGGGCAGCATTCTTCATCGAAAGGGTTAACATTTGGTGAAAATGATCAAAGAGGGTTTCCGTATGTTTGGCCCCGAAAAATATGGAGCAGCCGATAATCTTTTTTACGCCGGCGAGGGCCATGTTTTCCAGCCCTTCGTAAGGAAGCAACGAAACGTGTATATGGGAATCTACAATTCCTTCCATAACGATTTCATTACCCCCTTATTGTGCTGGATCGGGTCCCTTCTTTTTGTCGCTGTATGTTTAAATTGTATTGAAACGCAGGTACATAGTCAGGGCTTGATGTAGGCGTACCCTTCAGCCTGTTTTCTGGCAATTTCTGTTATGCCGGCCGGTACAACCGTTACGAAGTTAGGGAGGCTCCGCTCGTCGATAGACTGAGCTTTGAGAGCGTTCCTACATGCGGCGAAGTTTACTCCTATCTCTGACAATTTCTTCATCTGCTCCGTTAGCGATCCGGTAGCTGGTCCGCAACACTGACCACCACCCCCGGCCAGCAGGCACCTGCTCCTGAAAACGGAAACCGCCTCACCGTTGGCTACTACTTCGACGGCGGCGTTTCCTTGCCCCACATCGTTCAAAAAATTAGTGATGTTTACGAGTACCCTTTGCCACCGGTCGGATTCGTCAATGTGAAAAAGGACTTTCAGCTTATCCATCCTTGGACCCCTCCTTTGTTAAAATGCGGACTGGAGTTTATTTTAAAATACCTTTTGCCTTAAGATACTCAGGTAACTGGTCCGTACCAACGACATCCGTGCCACCGCTGTTATACACCCAAAGTCTATCTTTCAAAATAACAACATTGCAATGCGCTTCACGGTCAACAGCACATGCATTGCCACAGCCACTGATGGTGATGTTTCCTTGTAAATTGCCAGCGGAGACTATGCGCTCGGCCATAGTATGGACATCACCAACACCATTTTTACAGTACCGCGCGCCGATGCACGTCTTGATTCCTTCGCCATTCCATGCCAGCGCTGCCTTTAGGAATGGTAGAAGGCCCATCCGGTTAATAACTTCGGCCAGTCGCTCGTTCTGGGCAACCCGAAGGTAGCCTTTAGCTATCCGTTCGACAGTTTCGACTAGATGCTCTTCCTTGATAACCACGTCCAGCCGAGTACCCAATTGGGGTTGACGTCCCCCTTTGCCCCCAAGGTAAAGCCAGTACCCGTCCTGGACAGCAATGATACCTAGGTCGTTTAGTTGCGCCTCCACACATGAATTGGGGCAGCCATTCAGGGCTATCTTAAATTTTTTTGGCGTCGCCATCCCTGCAAGGCGCTGGTTGATTTGTTCTGCCAGAGGAGTAACATCACGGATAACGTGCTTGCAATACTGACTGGAACACACCTTAACGTTTCGCACCACAGGGCCGATATCAGCCAAAGGTAGATGGACCTTTTCTAACTCTTCGGCCACCTGATCAAAGTTCTCGGGTTTTATGCCGAAAATCATAATGGCTTCAGTAACCGTGAGCTTAGCTTTTCCATATTGCTTGGCCAGCCTGTATACGGCCTCTATCTGTTCAGCCTCTAGATAGCCGTTAACAGGATGAATTAAGACGGCGTAAGTACCATCCAGCTGCTGGATAAATCCCTTGTTGCCGTACTTTCGAACCATGGTGATCACCCACCTCCTTGTACCAAAAAGAACAAGTATTTTTCCCCTAAAATCAGCCTCTTCGGCCACACCTACAGGATATGGAATTGCGAAAATTATAAAACCAAAAGTCGAACTGTGTCAAGGCTTAATAGGCAAACGGACCATGCCAAAATTTAGTAAGCCCCGTCCTCCGGGGCCAAGAATAAGGCGGGCAGACCACAGCTGAAATGAGGATAAAAGGGGATTAAAATAGTGCGCGGCTGGAACCAAAGGATAGAGCACGGCTGGGGCAGATAGCCACACAGGAGCCACATTTGATGCAGTCATTGTCCCCCATAATTCCATCGCTCCGGTACTTGTACGGCATCAACTGCATCGGGCAAATCCGGGCACAGGCTCGACAGTCAACGCAGGATTGGCTGATGAAAAGGGGCTCCTTGCCTTTAGAGAGCCAGTAGCTAAGGGTACCCATAGGGCAGATATGGCACCATGCCCGGGGGTGAATAATCAGACCCAGGATAATCCCTGCTATAGTGGTAATAGTGAGAATACGTACCAAGGCCAGTCCCATGGCCGCCCCATCGCCTTTGGCCAAGTACCATTGTACTCCGATCATGACGAAAATTAAACCCAGCATGAATACCCGCACGGCGCGGCTGCGCAAAAAAGCAGGGATGATTTTTCTACGGGACAAAGGCCTGATAAAGAGATCATAAAAGGCTCCTCGGGGACACATCCAGTCGCACCAGGCCCGCCCCCGAAAAACCGCCACCCCCACTGCTCCGAGCATACACCCGAGCAACAAGAAGCCTATCCAGGGGTAAAACCATCCTACTACGGCTACCAGGGGTAAACCCACCCAAGTAAAGCTCTGCCGAAGTTTGCGCTGCTTTTCTTTTTCCTTGAGCATAACCCTGCCTCCTTAGGGGGATTAAAATCATGGGCTTCTTTTACCCGGTACCAGATTTTTGCGTTGCAATGCAGGAACATGATACCCTTACGGGTATCTGTGGTTTCCAGATTAACACAGGCCTAATGCAATGTCAATACCTTAAGCTTACACGAAATTTGCGACTAATAATCACTCGACGGAGGTTAAACTTTAATATACCATAGGGGGGTATGGTTTGCTTGGAAAGGACGAAGGATTCTCCGTTACGGGCTTAAGGTCGGGGCACCGGTTCCGGTAACGTTGGCCTGGCATAACCCGCAGGAGTGGTACGGGCTCCGGTTACCTCAGCTTTCCCGCCAAAAGGAATAACAGCTATACCCGGAAGCCATTTACCTAAAGCGGGGGTCACTTATGCAAACTTACTCGTCAGTCCACCGGATGCACCGGGCGGGACAGGCAAGCATCGCCTCCAAAATGCACTCCTCGCTATCCGCACCAGAATTGACTACCTGGGCAAACTTGCCCACCTCGTTCATTTGAAATACTTCCGGACAGATGACCACGCAGTTACCGCACCCGTAACACTCGCTTACTTCGATATAAGGGATTTTCACCATCTAAAAACCCTCCGCCGCAGGCATCCGCCACCGCACGCTTTCACTATAGATATCCCCGCCGTAGATATCGTTGGCCACTAAAGCCGGGAAATCTTCCACGATAAACTCGTGGATCGCCTCTGGGCCAAGGTCGGCATAGGCAAGCACTCGTGCTTCTCTGATTGTCCGAGCCAGCAAGGCCCCCGCCCCGCCGTAGGTAACGAAGTAGACGGCCCTGTACTCGGCCAGCGCCGCCACCACCTTCGGGGAGCGGTAGCCTTTGCCGATCATCCCCTTGAGCCCCTGCGCCAAAAGCGGAATCGTGTACGGGTCCATCCGGCCAGATGTAGTCGGCCCTGCCGCACCGACTACTCTTCCCGGCGGTGCCGGCGTTGGACCCACGTAGTAGATGACCTGGCCGGCAAGGTTTACCGGCAGCTCTTCCCCCCGGCCCAGCGCCTCAACCATCCTTTTGTGAGCAGCATCCCGGGCGGTGAGCAGCCGCCCACTAATTAAAACAGCCTGTCCCGCACGCAGGCTCTCGATCGCCGCGTCGGTCAAAGGTGTGGTTATTCTTAGCGAGTTCAATCTCTAACCTCCCCTGAGCACCGTTTCAGTTCCGCCGCGCGCTCATAAAAATTCTCACGTCTTTTCGCCCAGGTATTTATGCTTCTCCTCGGAAACATCGTTTTTACCTTCACGGTCTGCCGCCGAGCCGATGAGTCGCCAGATACCTTCCGGAAGTACCGCCGAGCGGTGGCGCGCCGCGTGACAGTTTAGGTTCACCGCCACCGGCAGGCTGGCGATATGGCAAGGGTATACTTCAACGTGCACCGCCAGCGCCGTCACCCGGCCGCCCAGTCCCAGCGGCCCGATCCCGGACCGGTTGATTGCCTCTAAGAGCTCCGCTTCAAGCGCCGCTACCAGGGGATCGTCGCTGTGGCTGCCAAGAGGCCGCAGCAGCGCCTCCTTCGCCAGCAGCGCCGCCTTTTCCATCGTGCCGCCGATGCCCACGCCAACGACCAGGGGCGGGCAGGCATTCGGCCCCGCCTTTTCCACCACATCGAGAACGAAACGCTTCACGCCCTCAACTCCGTCGGCCGGTTTTAGCATCCGCAAAGCGCTCATATTCTCGCTGCCGGCTCCTTTAGGCGCCACGGTGATCTTCAACCGGTCGCCGGGCACGATCCGGTAGTGGATCACCGCGGGAGTGTTATCGCCGGTGTTCACGCGGTCGAGCGGGTGGCGAACCACCGACTTCCGGAGGTAGCCTTCGCTATAACCTTGGCGTACACCTTCGTGCACCGCCGCCTCCAAATCGCCAGCGATATGGAGGTCCTGCCCCACTTCCAGGAAAACTACCGCCACCCCCGTATCCTGGCAGAGCGGCATTCCTTCCTCCTGGGCAAGCCGCGCATTGGCCAAAAGTTTATCCAGCACGTCCCGCCCCCGCGGTGATTCCTCCCGCTCCCGCGCCGCTTCCAGTACCTGCAGCACATCCTCTCCTAACGTTACATTTGCCTCCCGGCAGAGACGCGCCACCACTGCGGTAATCTCTCCTGCTGCGATCGTACGCAAGCCGGACCCTCGCTTTCTAAAACAAAAAAATCCCGTTCTTTTAACAAAGTAGCTGATCAACGTAGCGCCCCGAAATGGCTACTCCTCTTTCGGCCCGTTATCTCCCGCCGCCTCCGGGGCAGAAGCTGCCGGCATCTCCCCTTCGGGAACCCACCGGTTCGAAACGAGAAAAGCAAGCAGGCGGTCCATGGTCTGGGAACTTATCACGTGCTCCATTCGGCATGCATCCCGCTCCGCGACGGATGCCGGCACTCCCAAAACCGCAGTCAGAAAATAAAAGAGGGCCCGGTGGCGGCGGCGCACTTCCGCCGCCTGCGCCCTCCCTTCCTCGGTAAGCCAGACCGGCCCGTATCTCTCTTGAGTCACGAGCCCCAGACGCTTCAAATGACCCAGCGCCTGAGCGACACTGGGTTTCGCGATTCCGAGCCGTGCAGCGATGTCGGTAACCCTAACCACCTTGTTAGTGTCCGCAAGCTCGAGAATCGCTTCGAGATAATCCTCGAGAGCAGGGGAAAAGCCGCCCTCTTTTTTCACGTCTTACATATCTCCTACCAGGGTTGTACCAAGTCACACCTTCATTATAAAGAAGGCTGCCTCCCCCCGCAACCTAAACCACCCTGTTCTATGCCGCCGGTTTGACCGCCGCCACCCGCAGGACCGGCCCCCGCAGATAGATGTTCGGACCGGTCTCGAGATACCCGGTCACCGTGAGTATCTTACCTTCGTTCGCCTTAAGGAGCCCGGCGGTGAGCCGGTCAGCTGGGTCCGGTAGGAGCACGTAGGTCTCCTTGTCGGTCACCAGCTCCCAGTGGGGCTTCTCCACCGCGCTCCAAGTGAGCTTACCGGTAACGGCGACCGTCTCGGTGTAAAGGCCGAGCCGCGCGGCGAGGCGGTAGAGGATCGCCGCCGCCTGCGCCCGTGTCACCGGCGCCTTGGGCGCGAAGCGGTTTTCGCCCACGCCGGACATTAGCCCCGCCGCCGCTGCGGTGGCGACCGCCTGCCGCGCCCAGGGGGCGATCCTTTGGGCGTCGGCGAAGGCGGGGGTGAGGTCCTGGGTGCTGATGCCGGCTGCGCGCAGGGCTACCGCCGCCAGTTCTTCGCGGGTGAGGGTATCGTCGGGCCGGAATCTGCCGCCGGCGCCGACCATCAGGCCTTTTTGGTGGACAGCCGCAACCGCCCCGGCGTACCAGGCGTCAGGCGGCACGTCGCTGAAGGCGTCTCCGTGTGCGGCGGCTTTAAGCCCCAGGAACTTTGCCAGCAGCGCCGCTAACTCCGCCCGGGTGAGCGGTTTTTCGGGTTTAAAGCTGCCGTCCGGGTAGCCGGCGATCACGCCCCGCGCGGCCAGCACGCCGATCTCCTGCGCTGCCCAATAGCCGGGCAGAATGTCGGGGAAGGGCACGGGAGCGGGCCGCAAGGCCGCAGTGGTGAAGCGGAAGCTGTAGTCCCGGGTAAGGTTTATCCCTTCTAGATCTTTTATGGCGTCGGCCGGGAGGAATAAGGTGTAGGGGGTGCCGGAAGTGAGTTTGGCTACGGGTTTGAGGTAAAGGGTTTTGCCCTCAAGCTCCTTGGTGAGGGCCATGCTTTCGCCAGCGGCGTTTTTCAGGTTAATGCGCTCCCAGCCGCTGCCGGCCCGCACCGCCTCGCTGAAGGTGATGGTAATCACTGTGTCTACAGGAACGCCGGTGGCCCCGTCCGGCGGCACGGTCCGCTCCACCCGCGGCACGGTGTACCCACCGCCCCCGCCACTCAAAACCGGCCGCACGGTTACCCGGCAGGTGGCGGCGGCCCGGTTGCCGGCATCGTCGTAAACGGTGAGGGTGACGGTGTAGCCGCCGGGCTGCGTGTAGGTATGGGCGGCGTAGGGGTAATCGCTGCCGGCGGTCTGCCCGTCGCCGAAGTCCCAAAGGTACAGGGCGGCGTCGCGGGAGCCGGTGGCGTCAAAGATGATCTCTTCACCGGCGCTGGCCTCCCTGTCGGGTCCGGCCGCGGCTGCCGGCGGGGTGTTGTCGACAATGAAGCTGAGGTCGGCGCCGGCAGGGGTGAAGTTGGCGTCGGCCGCCCAGGCGGTGATGGTGTGCACGCCGTCGGGCAGGGTGTGTGGGTCTAAGGTGTAGGCGGCGGTGAGAACACTCGGGTTGTTGTCCGCCGGGACGCTCGCCAGTTCGTAACCGTCAAGGAACCAGTAAAATTCGCTGATGCCGTCGGGGTCGTAGGCGGTAGCGCTGACGGTGAAGAGCTCTTTGAGTAGGCTGCCGGAAGCTGGGCCGCTGATGCTGATTTCCGGCGGGGTCTGGACAAGGGCGGTGAGGCTTAAGTTTACGGCCTCGCCACCGGGCGGGATTTCTTTAGCGGTGATGGTGCAGGTCCACGCGCCGGGCGCGGGGTTGTCGACTGTGTAGTAGGCGTAGGTGGGGCCTTTGACGAAGCTGTAGTCGGGATCGGGGCTGTCAGGAGTGAGGGCGCGGCCGTCGGGCCGGGTGAGGGTGAGGTCAAAGTCGCTGCCGGCCCAGGTGATGCCGAAGGTGGCCTGTAAGGTGCCGGGCGCGACGGTGAGGGCGCGGGTCCGGGTTTCGCCTGCGGCGGTGAATTGCTCGCTCTCCCGCTCCTGGGCCTCCCCGCCGGCGACGGCGGCGCTCAGCTCCTGGTAGATGGCGGTGAGCGCCTGGGCGTCCGGGGCTTCAAAGTAACGCCCGCCGGTCTCCTGGGCGATGCGCTGCAGAAGCACCGGGTCGGTGTCGCTGCCCAGACCGATGGTGTAGACCCGGATGCCCTGGTCTTGGAGCTGCCGGTGGAGGTCGTCGTAGTAACCAACACCATCGGTGAGAAGGATGATCGCCTTGCGCACCTCGGGAAGTGAATCGCTCTCCAGTTCTCCGGCACCGACCACGAGCCCCTCCTGGATATCGGTGCCGCCCCAGGCAAATACCTGGTCCACCGCCTGCTTTAAGCTCTCCCGGTCCGCCGGACCTTTGATCTCCCGCAGGGCGGCGAAGAGGTAAGCCTCGTGGTTGAAGCCGACTACCGCTACCTTCTCGCCTTCCTGCATGAGGTCGATGAACTGCTTGGCGGCTTCTTTGCGCAGGCCCTGCGGGTCGTTCCAGGACATGCTGCCGCTGCAGTCGATGACTAAAGCCACGTCCACGGCCGGCCGCTTCACCCCCGGCGGGTCGATGAAGACGGGGGAGGTGTAGGCGATGCTCCCCGACTTTTCCATACGGGCGATTAAAAAGGCCCCGGCCGGGTCGGTCTTCCAAATGAAGGATTTTTCGCCGGACTGGTGCAGCAGGTCGGCGTAAAATACGGTTTGAAATTTCCGGGCGCCTTTGCCGAGAGAACAAACCCGAATGCTGCTGCCTGCCGGCGCCTTCTCCCACCAGACGGTAATCTTCAGTTCCTGCCCGGGCTTCGCCTTGACGGTATCACCCGGAAACGCCGGCGGCTCCCCCGCGTGTTTGGTATCGTGCGGCTCATCGGCTTCCCAAACGGTGATTTCCTGCCCTCCGACAGGCTCTACCGTAAGCGCCACAAAGGGCCCGCCCAAAGTGGCCACCGTATGGCCTTTCTTAAGAGCGTTGAGGATGTCGTCTTGGTTATATGCGGGTTTCTTATCCTTGAAAAGGAGGTAGGTGTAGGAGGAGCCAAGGTTAGGCCCAAGAATCCCTCCTATTGTCCCCGGACCGTTATGGTTGTCGCTGCCGCCGGTAACGAAAAAGTTAACACCCTGCCGGAGAAGATTATAGTAGAACTTCCCTGCCAAGGTGTCGAGCGTCTGGTCCCACTCCCCGATTACTCCTGAAGAATCCTGCCGCCGAGGCCCCGAGAAGATCTCCATTCCCTTAACCACCCGGCCGGCAAGAGGAGCCCCTCCGGACCGGATCGCACTCCAGGCATAGGGAGTCCAGGAATCTTTGCCAGCCGGGTGAGCAATATAACCAAAAGCACCGGCAGCACCTACCTCCTCCAGCGCTTTTCTTACGTCCTTCCGCGGCGGAAACCTATCCCAAAGCTTTTCCTTATATAGCACCTTATCCCCAGAATTAACTAAATAACCTGCATCTTGTGGGGCACCAAGCTGAATTATTTCTTCTCGTTTTTCAGATTCTTCCCATAGCTTCAGCTTCTTTTCTGACGTATCTTCGAAAGGAATCAAAACCTTCGCTACATTATCATCCGTCAAGCCGTAAACCAAAAAATGCCCCTCTGTATGGGTACTATTACCATTACCTACAGTTAGCTCGATGCCAGGAATGACCTTAATGTTCAACCTTTTCTGAGCGTCTTCTATTTCGTTTTGCCTAAGTTCCCAATCCGATACCGTAAAAAGCGGAACGATATTTGCCATTGGAAGCATAACGTCGCTATGATCGGTTACCGAAAAAGCGACTGCTTTTCCCAAAACCTCCTGAATATTTCGGGCTGCGCTCTCTATCGTTCGTTCCGCAGTCATAGAAAGTTCATCCGAATACCAGGTATGAACGTGCCCGTCAAAAGGTATCCGCTCGAAAGGAAACCCTGCTGCCGATGCCAGCGGTAACAGCACGTCACAAAAGAGAACAAAAACCAATAAAATAGCTGTAAACTGTATCTTATTGTTTCTCGGCATTTCTTTCTGCCTCCCCATCTACTGGAGAAAGCTGTTGTTTCTCCAAAAAGAAAAGCGGTAAACTTGTTAAAATAAAAACGATAAAGCCATACAGAATGAGTCCGTTCGGGTATCCCCAAAGGTCATAAGAGGTAAAAACGGGAAAATAAAGATGACCCATTAAAAGCATAAAGAAACATAAGAAAACAGGGAAAAAGCACCATAAGAGACCACCAACGACAGCCAATACCCCAGTCCAGTAAAATTTCCACTTTAGATTCGCACTATTACCCGTAGTAGCCCAAACAGTACCTAGTCCGGGGACTACGAGGTTCAGCATAAGTCCGAGAGCAGAAACAGTCAAAATCTGCAATCTTGAACGGCGTGCCGCGTCCCAGATACCGAAAACCCAAAGAATAATGTATGAAGGAAGGAAATAGATAAAAAACCGTGAAGGTGAAGCATCTACCGGATGATTAAACGAGGCGGTCCACATCACAAAGAGAATGCCCTGCCCTATAGGTACACAAACAGTCGCCAAATAGAGCAACAGGCCCACCAGAAAACGCCCTTGGACCATTTGCCCGGCGCCAGTCACTACTGCACTGAGAGCACCGTGCAGAACCGCTTGCCCTTTGAACGTCAGTTTCGGCGCAACAAACGAACCCAAAACCCAACTCAATGCAAGGAAAATAATGGTTATTGGGAAGAGGGTTAAGTGACAAGTAAGCGCCTCTATCCAGGCAATTGGCGAAAAACTCCACCAAGCAAGCATCTTTTCCCCTCCCCTACTGCACTACCGCAAACTGGCCGGGGCGCGTCACCATGACCTTTACTCCTCCCGCCTCGCCGGTAGTAACAGGCAAAGACGCCGCCGCACTCGCTTCGCCCCCCAAGGCACAAACCTTGACGGCGCCCGCGTCGGCCGTGCCCACGGTAAAGGTCAACTCTGCCGGCCGGTTGAAGAAGGGGCCGGAGAGACCCCGGCAGCGCAGCCAGACGACGGGGCCGGCAAGCTGACCTGCACCCGGCAGTTCCACCGGCGGCTCAAGCGCAAAAAGCCGCACTAAAACCGGACGCGCGGCCGGCAGCGCTCCCGGCGGGAGGTAGAGCCGCGCCACGCCGGGGAGTTCCAGTTCCCCGCCTGCCGCCGGGTCGATTTCAGCGGCGGCACACTGCAGGACCCGGAACCCAGCGCCTCCAGCCGGCCGGTCCCTGCCTTCTTTTGCAGGAGCCAGCGCCGTCTCTGCTTCGGTTCTATTAGAGACGCTGCCATTCCCGCCGCCCGGTCTCGCAAAATCAACCGCCTCGCTCCAAAAACCGTCCCGGTACGCGGCCGCCCTGACGGTTAACGCCCCGTCGGCCCCAACCTGAACCGGCCCCGCATACTTCACCGCCGTAGCGCTCACCCGCGGGTCGCTCCCGTCGGTGGTGTACCATACCTCACCGCCCGCGGCGCTTTCAAGGCGTAAAGTCGCACCGGTAAATCCCCCCGCCGGCGGCGCCGGCAGGTAAGCGGCTGCCGCCACGCCGTAGGTGCCGGTACTACCCACCGGCGCAAAGAGGTGCCCCCCTTCGGGCACCGCTGTTACCGGGTACCACCCGCGCTCGCCTTGGCAGAGGAAGACCCCGGTTTCCCCGGCAGGCAGGCCCAATTGCACCGGCGCCGGCAGCGCCGCCCCGCCGGTGTCCAGGTAGACGGCGAAAGAAATACCGGTAGTGCCGGAAGCTGCCGGGGTAACGGTAAAGGCAAGCGCCTCCATTCCCGGCGGGAAGGCCGCCGGGGTTACGTCAAGGTAAACCGTCTCTCCTACAGGGAAAAACAGCCTGACGGCGCCGCCAGCGGCGTCCCGGTAAACGGCCCGGGTAACGGCGCCGGGCAGGCTCTCACCCGCCACCGGGATAGGGGCGTAGACCGCCGCAGCAGCAGAAGCGTAAGTCCCCGCCGAAACGCCGGGGTTCTCGCCGGGCGCGCCGGCAGCGCGGGGGCATAAACCAGGCCCCAAAACGAGGGCTAAAGCAAGAAGGGCTAAAAATAAGGGCGCCCGCGCCGGTCCGCGCCAGAACGCCCGCCCCGGTTTCCCCCGGAATATGGATTTTCGCAACAACCGCGCCCCTAAAGAAATCAGGCGGCCCTTTTCAACGCCGCGGCGCTGACAGGCAGACATTTTGCTTCCCAAGGGCATTGGTCTCCCTCCTCCGGCTGGCTACCCGGGTAATTTTCGCTGAAACCAACCCGCAATGACTATTTAAGCTAATTGGCGTCTTTTTCCACGCCAGATTGACCAAATTTTACTTAGCCCTGCACTACCTGTCAAGAGCCAAAACCGCAGCGGACCGAGGCTATAAAACGTTCACGGCGCCGCTGGAAGTACTCCTTGTTGAAAACCAGGCGCCACCTTGAGGTCCGTTCAGCGTTCGACGTTCGACGTTGATAAAAGGCTGAAGTCCATAGCAACTAAATCGTTGAGTGCAAGACGTAGTTCTGCAGCAGCTGCCCGGTCACTTTCAGCCCCGGAGAAAAACTGACGCTCACCGGCGGGCTGAACGGGCCGCGGTACACCCAAAGCAGCCCGCGATTGTAGCGGACGTAGTTCTCAAGCTAAACCGGCGAAGCTTCTCGCAGAATAAGCCGTAACCGCAGCAGCACTGCCCCCAAAGGGGTTTCCTGCTAAGGCAGGGACAACAACCAACGGAAGACTGACCGTGCCCCGAAAAAACAGACTCCGTAACCGCTGAAAAATCAGATCCACCTCCTGGAAGCTGGAGACTTGGTTATCCTTCACCCGGACCTCTACCCCAGCCGGGTTTCAAGTCCTTGCAGGTAGGCTTGAAAACGTATTAATACCTGTAAAGTGCGCCTTCTCCGCCAGCGGATCGCGACAGTCCGGATCCAGCTCCCGGAGAAAGTCCGATAAAGAGCCATCATCCCTATCGGGATTCCCGCTGCACCAGAAGACCTACCGGTAGAGAACGGCCTCGCCGGCAGCGTAGCTTCCTTTTTCGCAGAGATCGTCGCGCAAAAGACAATGGAGGAGCTCTTCTTCAATAACCTGTTTCAGCCCTCTCTCTACCAGTGCCCCTTTTTCGGTTCCGTCTGTTTCTGGGCCGCCAGTTCGAAAAGTAAGCACGGCTGGCTGAATGCCGGAGGGCAGCGATTCCAACGTGCCGAAACACCTGGCCCATAGGCCGAGTTCCTGTGGAGTAAGCTCAACCTGTGGCTTGACCTCGAGGAGGAGCAAACGGGATAAACGAAGATGCAGCAAGAAGATCCCGTTTGGCCTTCAAGTGCGCTGCCATTCGGTAACATCTTTCGACTTCACTCGCACCACTTCTCGGTGTGTGCCCGCGCCATTTCGCAACGTGTAGCGTAATGTTTCTCTTTATCCTTCGGTGTAGCAGTTTTAAGGTTCCTGGTTAGATCTAGTTTCTTCCCCCTTTGCTTTTTCCTGCTCGTTCAGCAAATTTTCCCACCAACTGGAGTCCTGGCGACCGGATGCGTCCGGCGCATTCCCATAGCGGCAACTCCTTCCGGGGGTCCTCCGGTACCGTTTTGGTTCCCATTATAATGATAATCTCTCTTTGACCGCAACCTCAGCTACCGGTTTTTGCCCCAGAACCACGTCAACCCGCGGCCCTTTTACCCCGTAGCGGCGCTCCCAGCGGGGTAACAGCGCGAGCGCGAAATCCACCAGGGCTGGATCGAGCTGCAGGCCCCGCACCGCCTGAAGCTCGGCGCGGCACTCCGCCCACGTCCGCGCGGGCCGGTAGGGCCGGGCAGAGGTCATGGCGTCGATAGCGTCGCAAACGGCGATGAGCCGCACGCCCAGAGGAATGGCTTCTCCTTTAAGCCCTAGCGGGTAGCCCTTACCGTCCCACCGCTCGTGGTGGTGAAGCACGGTGCGGGCAACCGCTTTGAGGCGCGGTGACCGGCTCAAAATTTCATAGCCGATCTCGGGATGCCGCTGCATCTGCGCCCACTCGTGCGGGAAAAGCTTACCCGGTTTACGCAGGATATTATCCGGCACACCGATTTTCCCAATATCGTGCAGGTGGGCGGCGAGGTGAAGCCAAACGCACTCCCGGCGGGAGAGGCCCGCGCGGCGGGCCAGATCCCAGACCATCTCCGCCACCCGCTGCGAGTGACCCCCCGTATAAGGGTCCCTCGCCTCCAGCGCCGCAACCAAGCATTCGAGCGCCGCGTGAAAGGGATCGCTTCGCCACCACAGCAACATCCAAAGCCCTCCTTTTTCTCCTATCTCCCACCCCCCAACAAAAACCCATACGGCAAAAGCGCGCCGCCCGCTACCCTTTAACCGCAGCCTTCGTCTTACCGGCGGGCGCCGCCTCTGCCGGCACCGGTAACGTCGGAGCGCGGCCGCCATTTTTCCCCGCCGCGCTACCGCCGCTACCTTCAAGGGCAGCGTCGGGGAAACCGCCGGATCGAGAGCGCAGAAGGAGCTCGATCAGCCCGGCTAAGATTGCGTCCGCCCCCGCCGCCTGGCTTTCCTGCGGCAGAGTAAAGAGGGCCGTCGCCACCGGTAGCGGAAAGCCACCGTTACGCCTTTCCTTTTCCCCTTCAGGCGCGCCGCGCAAGCCGCGAATAACGCACCGACTGGTCACAGCCATCCCTCCTTTGCCATATCTTCTTTGCTCCGGCCTACCGCCCCGCGCCCATCGCCCTTTGCAGAGCCGGGGCAATTTCCGACCACGCCCGGGGCGCGAAAATGATCCGTTTCTTTTGCCGCCTCGCCTCTCTCTTTAGCGCCGCCACGAGCTGGTGGTTTACATAATCGGTCAGCACCAGGACTACCGCGTGCCGCTTAGAGATGCAGATACCCACTTCCCTTTTTTTTCGCCCCGTAACGTGCTCGGTGGCTTTGAAGCCGAGCGCCCGGAGCCGCTCCGGGATATTACCCAGCCGGTCACCGCCGACAATCAGGATTCTCATCCCGATTACCTCCTTTAGTTAGGTTCTCCTAACTTTTAGGGATTCAAGGGGGCCGGGCGCTGTAGCCCGGCCACCCAAGGGAAATCTACCGTTAAGCGCTAGCCAAGACCCAACAGCCGGCCCACCTGGAAGATCAGGCAGGCCACCAGCCACCCGAGAGCTAAGGTGTAAGCCGTGGCGAAGGCCGCCCAACCCCAGCCGGCCTCCCTTCGGATCGCCCCGATCGTCGCCACGCAGGGGATGTATAAGAGCGTCAGCGCCATAAAGGCGTAGGCCGCAAGCGGGGTGAAGTGGTGCTGGACGGCGGCTTGCAAACCAGCCTCCTCAACCCCGTAGACCGTTCCCAGCGTCCCCACTACGGCCTCCTTCGCCAGGATGCCGAAGAAGAGCGCCACCGCCGCTTCCCAGTGGCCAAAGCCGCACGGGGCGTAGATAGGGGCCAGCAGGTGGCCAAGGCGCGCTATGACACTTTGCTCTACGGGCGCGCCCCACGGGACGTTTGAGAGCAGCCAGACCAGCACCACCACGCCAAAGATAACCGTCCCGGCCTTTTTAACGAAGGCGGCCCCCCGCTCCCACATGTGGATGAGCGTCCCCTTAAAGGTGGGCAAGCGGTAAGGCGGCAGTTCCATCACGAAGGGTGCCTGCTCCCCTTTAAAGAGGGTAACCTTGAAAAGCATCCCCATCAGGACCGCCAGGATGATGCCCAAAAGGTAGAGGGAGAAAACCACCAGCCCCTGCCGCGCGCCAAAAAACGCCCCGGCGAAGAGGACGTAGACCGGCAGGCGCGCCGCGCACGACATCAGCGGCGCAACGAGAAGCGTGATCAACCGGTCCCGCCGGTTCTCGAGCGTGCGGGTGGCCATGATGGCGGGAACGTTGCAGCCGAAGCCAATTAGAAGCGGGATGAAAGACTTCCCGTGCAGGCCTAAAGCGTGCATGAGCCGGTCCATCACGTAAGCCGCCCGCGCCATATAGCCGCTATCCTCAAGAAAAGAAAGCCCCAAAAAGAGGAGGAAGATCGGCGGGATAAAAACCAGGACCGAACCCACGCCCCCGATGATCCCGTCTTTCACCAGCGAGGCCAGGACCGGGTTGGGAATGGCCGCTGCCCGGCCACCGAGCCACTCGAAAAAGGCCTCGGTATAACCAACGAGGGGACCACCTAAGGCGAAGGTGAACTTAAAGAGGAGCCACATCGCCCCCAAGAAAATAGGGATTCCGAGCAGGCGGTGGGTCACGACCTGGTCGATCTTGTCCGATAGGGTAAGCTTCTCGGCCGCCGTCTTCTGCCGGCTGACCGTCTCCCGCACCAGCCCGGCGATGAACCCGTACCGGCCTTCCGCCACCAGCGCCGCCGCGTCCTCGCCCGTCAACGCCGCCAGGCGCGCGGCGCTCTCCTCGACCAGTTTTAAAAGCGCGGGGTACCGCTCAAAGCGCCGCCGGACCAACTCGTCCCCTTCCAAAAGTTTCACCGCCACCCACCGCCTGGGCAGCCCGGCGACGGCCGCGGCGTACGCCGCAAGCGCCGTTTCCAGCCGTGCCAGCTCTGCCTCCACCTCCCTGCCGTAGGGAACAGCCAGCGGCTGCGGGGAACCCTCCCGCGCGCGCTTGAGCGCCGCAGCAACCAATTCCTCCATCCCCTGTTTCTTGGGCGCCACTGTCGGCACCACCGGCACCCCCAGAAGCGCGCCTAACTTCGGCACGTCAATCTTCAGCCCCCGGCCAGCCGCTTCGTCCATAAGGTTGAGAGCCACGACGAGGTTTGCCCCCATCTCCAGAAGCTCGACCGTCAGGTAGAGGTTGCGCTCGAGGTTCGTGGCGTCGACGATATTGATGATCACGTCGGCCTCCCCCGCGAGGATGTAGTCGCGGGCGATGATCTCGTCTTCGCTGAAGGCACCTAACCCGTAAACCCCCGGGAGGTCCACCACCCGCACCGCCTCGCCCGCATAAAGCATCTGCCCCTCTTTTTTCTCCACCGTTACGCCGGGCCAGTTGCCCACGTGCTGGCGCGCACCCGTAAGGTTGTTGAAGATGCAGCTTTTCCCTACGTTCGGGTTACCGGCTAAGGCTACCGTCACCCGCGCTGCCTCCTTGAACTTTGCTTTCGCGGCCTGTCCCGCCGGCACACCCGACGCCGCTTTTTCCGTCCGCGCCGCTGCCATATTGAAGCCCTCCTTTTGTTAGTTTTACCTAACTCTTTGCGTAAAAAATTCTCTCCTCAACCGAGCACCTTCTCTACCAGAATCCGCTGCGCCACGCCCCGACCAAGAGCCACGCGCCCCGCGCCTAAAGAGACGATCAGCGGCCCGCACATCTGGTTCTGCACAACGCGCACCTTCTTGCCCGGGACGAAGCCCAGCGCGGCCAGCCGGGCGTATAGCTCCTTTCCCCCACCGATCGCCCGGACAATCCCCTCCTCCCCGGCCAACAGCAACCGCAACGGTAGTGGGGCCACCTCACTTCACCTCCACAAACACCTTCGCCGCTTCGCTCTTCCGGAGCGTCAGGGGATGCCCCTTTACCTGCACCGCGATCGGGTCACCTAAGGGCGCCACCGCGGTAACCGCTACCTCCCGCCCCGGGACCACGCCCATAGCGAGCAGCCGCTGCCGCAGGCTCCCGGTAGCCTCTAGCCGCACTATCTTACCCCCTGCACCTACCGGAAGCTCACTTAACGCTTGACTAACTGGTACCATCACGCCATCACTCCTAACCAGATAAGTAAGGTCAATCTAAAGAAGTTAGTGCATCCTAACTAATCAGATTATGCCGCAGTAGAGCCGTGTCTGCAAGCGGCACCTGAAGCTATTTGGCCGCACTACCGTCGTAAAATCAGCGTTTTTCCCGCTACAAATAGTTGACACAGCATACATAAAAACATTACTATGGTAACGGACTTACGCTCATAATTTTGTGTAGCGGCTGGCAGGAAGGCCCGGGGGCAGGAGCCACCCCCGTTGCCGCACCAGCAGTGACCGTTCCGCTGTTAGCGGGCAAACCGGCCGCTTTCCCTGCCGCTCGGGGAGGGGATTACCCATGAAATACCAGCATATTTTCGGTCCCGTTTTCTCCCGCCGGCTGGGCAAATCGCTCGGCGTGGACCTGGTGCCGTTTAAAACCTGCACCTACGACTGCATCTATTGCCAGCTCGGCCGAACCACCCGCAAAACGCTTGAGCGGCAGGCGTTTTTCCCGGTGGCAGCGGTGCTACGCGAGGTGGAGGCGAAACTCGCCGCCGGACCGCCGCCCGATTACATTACGCTTTCCGGTTCGGGCGAGCCGACGCTCTACAGCGAGATCGAGGCAGTCATCGCCGGACTGAAGAAAATGACCCGGATCCCGGTGGCCGTGCTGACCAACGGCTCACTCCTCTACCAGGCGGAGGTGCGGCAAGCCCTCCTGCGGGCGGATGTGGTGCTGCCGTCCCTCGACGCCGGGGACGCCGACCTTTTTAATTACGTGAACCGGCCCCATCCCGCCCTCAACTTCCACCAGATGGTCGAAGGCCTGATCCGCTTCCGGGAAGAATACCGGGGAGCGCTTTGGCTCGAGGTCTTCCTGCTTGGCGGCGTCACCGCCATCGAAAGCGAGGTCCGCAAGTTGGCCGGGTGGATAGCGAAGATAAAACCGGACAAAATCCAGGTCAACACCGTAACCCGCCCGCCCGCGGAGGAGTTTGCCTTTGCCGTGCCGGAAAACGAATTGCGTCGTCTCGCCGCTGGCCTCGGCAAAAATGCAGTCGTAATTGCGCCGCACCGCGAGGCCACCGTTAGCGAAAAAGCCTGGCCCCAAGAGGACGAGCTCCTGAATGTCCTTGCGCGGCGCCCCGTCACTCTGGAGGAAATCGCCGCCGGGCTGGGGATTCACCCCGCCGAAGCGGCAAAGCGAGTCCAGGAACTTCTCGCTACCGGAAAAATCAAATCCCAAAAGCAGGCTGGCATCATCTATTACCTGCCGGCTGGCCAGTCTCACTAAAAGGAGGGAAGAAGATTGCCCACCTATGATTACCGGTGCCAAAAGTGCGGGCACGTTTGGGAGGCACGCCTGAACCAAGGAGACACTCCGCCCCAGAGCTGCCCGCGCTGCGGGAGCAAAGAACTCCAAAGGCTTTTCCCTGCGCCCCACGTGGCGAAAAGCGGCAGCCGGCCCGGTGGGCGGACGTGCTGCGGCCGGGAAGAGCGGTGCACCACGCCCCCGTGCACTACCGGGGGCGGCTGCCGGAAGAGCTGACCCGAAACGGGCAAAAGTAGGCTCTTAAAATCTCCCGACAAAATCGCCGCTAAACCCTTGACACGCCCCCTGGCCGCCGGATAAAATTGTCCTCAGTGTTACGTAAAGGTAACTCCTTCGTAACACTGGCGATGGGGTTCGCCTAACGCGGGATGCTGATGACCCCTGGGTCTTTTACCGGGGGTCATTTTATTTTCCAAAAACGGGGGGAGAAACCATGGATTTGTGGCTGCAGGCAACGGTATGGATGGGCTTGGCTTTTTTGGCCTCGTTGATCTCAATCCGGCTCGGCATCTCCGTGGCGATGGTTGAGATCTTCGTCGGCGCTCTGGGGGGAAACTTCTTAGGCGTCCACCCTACGCCCTGGATCAACGCTTTGGCCGCCGTCGGCAGCGTGGTCCTCACTTTTCTAGCCGGTGCTGAGGTGGAACCGGCGGTACTCAAACAACGCTGGAAGGAAAGTCTCTCCATCGGGTTCGTTAGTTTTCTCCTGCCCTTCCTGGCGGCGATGGCCTATGCTTACTACGTGGCCGGTTGGAACCTGGCAGGCGCAAAGATTGCCGGGATCGCCCTCTCTACCACCTCGGTAGCGATCGTTTACGCGGTGATGGTGGAAACCGGGCTCAACCAGACCGAACTCGGCAAGATCATTCTGGCCGCCTGCTTCATCACCGATCTCGGTACGGTAGCGGCGCTCGGCGTCCTTTTCGCCCACTATAACCTCTGGCTGCTCGCCTTCGCGCTGGCCCTGGCGATAGTCCTCCCACTGCTTGCGCCTCTTTCCCGGAAGGTCTTTGCCGCCCTGGCCGACCGGGTGAGTGAACCGGAAACAAAGTTTTTCTTTCTGGTTCTTTTTGGCCTGGGCGCCTTGGCCGTTAAAGCGAACAGCGAAGCGGTGCTGCCGGCTTACCTGGTAGGGCTTGTGGTAGCCACCGTTCTCGCCGGGCAGAAACAGTTCGTGCGCCGCCTGCGGGGTCTGGCTTTCGCCTTCCTCACGCCCTTCTACTTCCTGAAGGCCGGTGCGCTCGTCTCCTTCAAGGCCCTGTGGGCGGGGCTCGGCTTGGTCGTTATCCTGTTAGCGGTGAAAATGGCGGCCAAACTCGTCGGCGTCTGGCCGCTCACCGCCGCCTTCTGTTTCGGCAAGAACGACGGGGTTTACACGACCCTTTTAATGTCTACAGGGCTCACTTTCGGCACGATATCCGCGCTCTTTGGCCTCACCCACGGCTACATCGACCAGCAGCAGTATTCCGTACTGGTCACCGTGGTTATCCTAAGCGGGGTTATTCCCACGCTGATCGCCCAGGCTTTCTTTAACCCGGAGGTTAAAAAAGAACAGATCCCGGCGGTAGGTACTGCTCCCGTAGAAGAAGCCTTGCCGCCGCGGGCAAGTGAAGGAGGGAAATGAAGGTGTTTGAAAAAATCATCGTGGCTTTCGACGCCTCGCCCCAGTCCTTTGCGGCACTGCGGGTCGCGCTGGAAATCGCGCAGAAATTTGGGGCTACCGTGACCGCGGTCTCCGTAGTGCGGCTGCCGGAATACGCCGGCACCCTCGACGAGGTGGACGAAAATATCCAGCGCGCGCGCCAGTACTACGAGCAGCCGCTCCGCCAGGCCGCTTTCCTAGCCGCGGAAAAAGGAGTGGAGCTAAAATCGGAGGTTCTTTACGGCCACACCGGCGAGCGGCTGGTGGAGTTCGCCGCGGCCGCAGGGGCGGACCTGATCGTCACCGGCGCGCGGGGGCTAAGCGGCGTCAAGCGTTATCTCTTGGGCAGCGTCTCGAACCACCTGGTCAACCATGCGCCCTGCCCGGTGCTGGTCATCCGGGATAAGGAATTAGGCACATAGGGAACAGCGCCACCGCTACCGGAGGGAATAGCGCGGTGCCGCTTACCTACTTCTGCCAAAAGTGCTGGCGGGAAGTCCCGGCCGGCGCGCGAGGCCCGTGCCCCCACTGCGGGGCGCCGCTGGACGACGGCGCCAGCTACGCGGAAAAGCTTATCCGGGCCCTTGATGCGCCTGAAGCCGCGACCGCCTTGCGGGCGGCCTATCTCCTGGGGAAGTTGCGCGCAGCCGCCGCGGTGCCCGCGCTCGCGGCTAAACTAAAGGAAAGCCCAGACCCCTACCTGGCGGCTGCCGCCTGCGAAGCGCTGGGCCAGATCGGCACGCCGGAGGCAGAGGCCGCGGTTTGCGCCGCCCGCAAACACCGGTTTGCCACCGTCCGGCGGGTGGCGGTAAAATACTGCCACAAACCCTCTTCTGGAGAGAAAAGCGATGGTTAACATCATCCTGCTCGGCCTTGTCAGTTTCTTCACCGACGTGAGTTCCGAGATGGTCTACCCGCTGGTGCCGCTTTTCCTCACCGTCCAGCTCGGCGCCACCCCGGCCATCGTCGGCGTGATCGAGGGTCTGGCGGAGAGCACCGCCAGCCTGCTCAAAGTTTTTTCGGGTTACTGGTCCGACCGCCTCGGCCGCCGTAAACCGCTCGCCATCACCGGTTACGCCCTCTCCACCCTCGGCAAGGGCCTTTTTTACCTATCCACCTCTTGGGGCTGGGTTCTATGCGGGCGCTTAGCCGACCGCTTCGGCAAGGGGGTACGCACCGCGCCCCGGGACGCCCTCATCGCCGATTCCAGCGACCCGCGCGCCTACGGCTTGTCCTTCGGGCTGCACCGGGCGATGGACACCTTCGGCGCCGTCGCGGGAGTGGCAGCGGCCTACTTTCTCCTCCGGCACGCGCCAGCCGATTTCCGCCCCGTTTTTCTTTACGCCGTCATTCCCGCGGCCATCGGGGTATTCTTGCTCTTCTTCGTCCGGGAGAAGCGCGACCGGCGTTCCCGGACCGCCCAGCGTCTCAACCTTAACTGGCGCGAACTCGACCCGCGGCTCAAGGCCTTCCTGGCGGTGGTTTTTCTTTTCACTCTCGGGAATTCCTCCAACCAGTTCCTGCTGCTGCGGGCGCAAAACCTGGGCTTCCCGGTGCGGGACGTGCTCCTCCTATATCTTGTTTATGTAGGCGTCTACGGCCTTCTCGCCTATCCGGCAGGGCGCCTCTCCGACCGGGTCGGCCGGCGGCGCCTTCTGGTATGGGGTTACCTTACCTACGGCTTGGTTTACTTGGGCTTCGCCCTCGCCCGGCAGCCGGAAACCCTGTGGCCGCTCTTCGCCGCTTACGGCCTCTACTCGGCGGCCACCGAAGGCGTGGAGAAAGCCCTCGTCGCCGCGATTGCCCCGGCGCACCAGCGGGGCACGCTCATCGGGCTGCACGCCACCCTGGTGGGCATCGGGCTCCTCCCGGCTTCGCTTTTTGCCGGCTTGCTCTGGAAAATACTCGGCCCCGCGGCACCCTTCTATTTCGGCGGGGCGATGGGGGTCTTAACCGCCGCGGCCTTGGCCGTGGTCCTGCGCCGGCCGGCGCAAGCGCCCAGCGGGCGAGAGCGCCCGTAAAAACTCTTCTTCCGCAAGCCTTTACCGGAAAGGGGGATCGGGTTATGGCGCTTACCGCAGCCCGCGAACTGATTAACCGGACCGCCGCTTACATCGAAAGCTGCCGGGTGGCAGGCGGCGGCTACTACTTCGCCCGCATCCCGCCCGGAAGCCCGCACGATACCTTTTACGCCGTGGCGACGCTGCGGTGCCTCAGTACCGCCCCACGCGACCCGGACGGGGTGGCCGCCTTTTTTCAGGAGCTTTTTAACCGCGATGCCCTGGCAACCCCGCCGGCGATTTACTACGCCGTAGAGACTCTCGCCCTGCTCGGTAAGCTCACGCCGGCATGGCAGCCACTCGGCGAAAAGCTGCGTTCCCTCCAGGAACCGGCGGGCGGCTTTTGGGTACCCCAAACCCTATGGGTGGAAGCGGCTTCGCGCTTGGAAAACACCCTTTACGCAGTAGCGGCCCTCACGCGGTTGGGAACACCTTTCGCGGCGGCGGCGTGCGCCTCCTTCGTTACCAGGGAACTGACCGCCGCCCTGACGAAGGGAGGGCTGCCGTCCTTGGCCACAATCCACGACGCCGTGGCGATTCTCTCGCTGCTCGGGCAGCCCGTGCCCGACAGAGCTGCCCTCCGCGCCTACCTCTACGACCTCTGCTGCCAGGAGCCCGGTTTCCTCGAACACTGGTACTACATAGTAGCGACGCTGCAGCGCCTGGGCCACCGGCCGCCCGTCCCCGGAAAGATTGTCGAGTTTGTAATGGCGTGCGAACGCGCCCGCGGCGGCTTCGCCCGCTCCCCGAGCCCCTGCGCCATCCCGACGATTCTCAACACCTTTCACGCCGTAGCGATCCTCTGCGGCTTGGGCGCGTTACCCAACGGTCGGTGTTCACATTACCGATGGATAAGGCGAGTCGATGCCGCGCTGCACTCCATTCTCGCAGACCGCCCACCTCTTAGGAAACGCGATGAGAGGTGATGGAAGGCTCAGCGCTCTTGCCAAGATTAATGTTAGGTTTAATCTAGCTCGCACGGCCAGGCCTGCAGGCCGCCTTCTAAAAACTTTACGTTAGTGTAGCCTGCGCCCTCCAAAATACGCTGGGCCTCCCAGGCCCGCGTGCCCATGGCGCAGAGGACGACAACTTCCTTATCCCGCGGTACCTCTTCTATCCGCTGGCGCAGCTCGTTTAAAGGTACCAGCATGACTCTTTCATCCTCAATATACTTGGCGTTAAACTGCGCAGGCATGCGCACATCCAGCAGTACCAGGTCCTCTCCAGCATCCATCCTGGCTTTTAACTCGTGCGCCGTAATGGTCTTGGCCAGGCCGGAGAGCTTGTTGCGCAGGGTGTTGGCCGCGTGCTGTACCGCATCAATGGGCGTGGAGAAGGGCGGGGCATAGCCCAAATCCACGCTGGCCAGGTCATCCACGGTGCCGCCAAAGTAAAGAACTGTAGCCGCCACATCAATGCGCTTGACCGCCTCGCCGCCGCCCATGGCCTGAGCGCCCAGCAGCCTGCGGGTGGCCCTGTCCACAATTAGCTTGATGAGGAGGTTGTCATGGCCAGGGTAATAGTGGGCCCAGTCGCGGGTAGCGTTAACCACCGTCTCCACGTCGTAGCCCAGCTCCCTGGCCTGGAACTCACCGAGGCCGGTGCGGGCAATATTAAAGCCCAGCACTTTCAGTACAGCGGTACCCAGCACGCCCTTAAAGCGGCTCGGGATGCCCGCCAAGTTATCGCCCACTACTCTTCCCTGGCGGTTGGCCGTAGAAGCTAGGGGAATGTATACCTTATCGCCGGAAATTAAATGTACATTTTCCACGCAATCACCGAGGGCGTAAATGTCGGGGTCGCTGGTCTGCAGGTACTCGTTGACGGAGATGGCGCCCGTTTTGCCAATTTCCAGGCCAGCAGCTCGCGCCAGCTCTACATTGGGGCGGACACCTACAGCCACGATTACCAACTGCGCCTCTAAGGTTCCCCTGTCGGTTACCACCCGACTCACGCGGCCCTCTTCATCCCCTCCCAGGCGCAGCACCTTTTCGCCCAGGTGCAGTTCCACACCTTGCTCCTCCAGGCGCGCTGCCAGCACCGCCGCCAGTTCCGGGTCCAGAACCCCCGGAAGCACCTGATCCTTAATTTCCACCACGGAAACAAACACCTTGCGCTTGCGCAGGGCGTCCACGGCCTCCATACCGATAAGGCCTGCCCCGATGATCACTGCTTCGCTGACACCTTCTAAATCCTCCACGATCTTAAGAGCATCTTCAGGGTGATTGAGACGGTGCACCCCTTTTAACTCGAGGCCGGGAATGGGAGGTATAACGGGGTTTGAACCGGTAGCCAACACCAGCTTATCGTAGGGAAGGGCATAGTTTTCCCCGGTTTCGAGGTTAGTCACTACTACCTCTTTCTTTTGCCGGTCGATCACCCTGGCCTCGGTACGCGTTAGTACCCTAACCCCTTTTACGCGGGCAAAAAACTGCTCGTCCCTGATGACGCCGTACGGCGTGGTGAACAACTGGTTGAAGTCCTTGACCTGGCCGGCAATGTAAAAGGGCATACCGCATCCCGCGTAGGAAATAAACCTGCCCCGCTCAATGATGGTTATCTCTGCATCCGGCATCAGTCGCCGGGCGCGGGCCGCTACTTTCGGCCCTGAAGCTACCCCACCAACAATGACAATCCTGCTCACGTCCCGGAACATCCCCATTCGTCTTTTTCTGCCCATTGTATCTCCTACCGTAGAGGAGAGTCAAGGGACCGCCGTTAAGGAAAAGGCCCCGGCCGGGCTGGAACCTTATAAATACATCAAGGATTCCCGTAAGTAAGCGCCCCTGGTTAGTGTAAAGGTGGCTCCGTACCCAATTTAATCTTTTGTCAAAATTTGTCTGAAAAAGCATATTTCAAGACTTAAAAATTGGCCTGTATTTCCATTCCAAGGTGGCGGGGAAAATAAAAACGGAGGTGAAACTTTTGCCGAACCAAAAGCAAAAGCGCCTTTTGGTCCCGCAGGCAGCCTCCGCGTTAGACTTATTTAAAATCGAGGTGGCCAACGAGCTCGGCTACCCCACCTACGGCTTCCCGGCGATCACCCCCGAGAATTACCGCGAGGTACTCCGGCGGATGAAGTACGAGGTCGCCGGGGAGCTTGGCCTTGACCGCTTCATCCGGGAAGGCTACTGGGGCGATGTCCCCGCCCGCCTCTGCGGCGCCGTCGGCGGCCGCATCGGCGGCAAGATTGGGGGAAACATGGTCCGCCGGATGATCAAGTTTGCCGAGCAAAACTTGGCGCAGCCGCGGTAACCCCGCGGCTTTTCTTTAAAATTTTTTAAACTAGGTAAATAATCCCAGCGCTTTCTAATATACCTGCGAAATACGCTTTTAATACCCCTCTCAAGACGGCTGCCTGGGAAAAACACCTGCCGTCTGCAACCTCTCTATAATCGCGGTATTTATTTCGTCTTTGACCTTCACCGCTTCCCGAAGGTCCGCAATCGTAAAGATGCCCGTTAGCCGCACCTGGGTTTCGGTAAACTCGGTCAGGTACACAGCCGGCGGCGGTGCGGGTAAAACCGCCGGGTGCTCGGCTATCACGGCCCGTACCGCCTCTTTTACGCGCCCGATATCAGCCGCATAGGGAACGCCAAGGGTAACCCGGACCCGGACACCAGGATCCGGCCGCGCGTGATTAATGATCCGGCTGGCTACGAGGTCCTTGTTCGCCAGAACCGCTACGGTGTTATCCAACGTGAGGAGCTTGGTACTGCGGGTGCCGATCTCTATGACGTCCCCGATTAGGGGGGTTCCTAAAACCTCGATGCGGTCGCCGACCTGGAAGGGCCGGTCGAGCATCAGGATAACGCCCGCGACCATGTTGCTTAAGGTTTCCTGGGTGGCGAAAGCAATCGCGAGGGAAGCTACGCCCGCTGTTGCCAGGAACCCCGTCAAGTTCACCCCAAAGTGCCCCAAGGCGACCGTTACCGCCACAAAGTAGATGGTAATCCGCCCCGCGTAGCGGAAAAGGGAGAGGAACTGGGGGTCAAAAGAGGGGTGCTTCGCGAGACTCCGGAGGTACCAGTCGAAGAGAACACCGAAAATCCGGTCGACCCACAAGGTAAGGAAAAAGACGATGAGCAAGAAATTGACGCGATCAAGGTAGGGGAGAAACGAAGCGGTGCGGTACTCCGGTCGCACCGCGAGGTAAGCCCGCCCCACGTAAAGAAAAAGTACAAAACCAACCAACCCCAGCGGGCGGGTCGAGATAAGCGCCAGCCGCTCCCCCACCTCGCTGCGCAGGGCATGGGTAAGCCGCAGCAGAAGAACCCGCGCCAACCGGCTTAGAAGCCAGGCGGCTACTCCTGCTCCCGCAAGGTAAAGGAGAATAAGCCCAATCGTTACTAAAAGCTGGGGCCGGAGCATCTTTAACCCTCAGGAGTCAAGCTCTTTGAGGTGGCCACAATCGTTGAAAAGCATTAAAATTGCTTTCCCTTCCTCAAAAATCTCGATAATGTTAAGCGCGGTATTATCCTGGCGCAGCCGCCAGTACTGGTTCAGGTCCATCCGCAAAAACGAACCGATTGCGGCCCGGATCGTCCCCCCGTGCGAGACGACCAGCACCTGCTCACCGTCGTGGCGCGCAGCGATCTCCAGGAGCGCCCCCACAGCCCGCGCCGCCACCTCCCGCAACGTCTCGCCGCCGGGCAGCCGCGTCTCGTATGGCGCCGTCCACCACTGCTGGGAGATTTCGGGGAAGCGCGCCTTGATCTCGTCCCGCGTTAAGCCCTCCCAAGCGCCGAAATTTATCTCCCGGAGCGCCGGCACCGGGACCACCGCGCCGCCGTGGGGCTGCGCGATGATCCGCGCCGTCTCCGTCGCCCGCATAAGGTCGGAGGCGTAAAAAGCCGCGAAACGCTCGTTTTTCAGGCGCCGCGCGAGCGCCTCAGCCTGCAAGATACCCCGTTCGTTAAGCGGCACGTCCGCGTGTCCCTGGTACCTGAGGCTATGGTTCCAAATGGTTTCCCCGTGCCGCACAAGGTAAAGCCGCGTTCCCAACGGGGTAAGACCCTCCCTCTGCAAGAAATCCCCTTTTAAATTCTAACCCTGCCCGGGGGCCGCGCGCAACACGGCGCCCAAAGTCCCCACCAACCGCTCGTTTTCCGCCCGGAGGCGCACCGCCACCCGGATAAAACCGCCACCAAGTCCGGGAAAGTTGGCGGTATCGCGCACCAAAACCCGCTCCTGCGCCAATCGCCTGGCAAGCGCGGCGGAAGAAAATCCCGTACCGCGAATATCGAGCAGCAGAAAATTCGCCACTCCCGGCACCACCCGCACGCCGGGCAAGGAAGCAAGCGCGCTCGCGAGGTATGCCCGTTCGGTCGCCACCACGCGCCTGCTTTCGCTAATGTATTCTGCATCCGCCACCGCCGCCACACCCGCCACCTGCGCCAGCGAATTGACGTTCCAGGGGGGCAAAAGCGAGAGGATCTCGCGCTGCAATGGGGAAAGCGCCACGAGAACGCCCAGGCGCAAACCGGCCAGCGCAAAGAACTTGGTAAGTGAGCGCAAAACGACCAGGTGTTCCCAGCGGGGCAAAAGGTTGAGCGCCGTCAACGCCGCGGCGTCGGGGAGAAAATCGAGAAAGGCCTCGTCCACCACGAGGTAGGCGCCCGCCCGCGCTGTCGCCGCCGCCAAACGCTCCAGTTCGTCCGGCGCCAGTAACCGACCGGTGGGGTTGTTGGGCTGGCAAAGGAAAAGGGCGTCCGCCCCGGCGAGGGCCGCGGGGAGTTCTTCCCAAGGGAAGGCGAAGTCCTCTCCCTTAAGGTAAAGGTACCGGATCTCCCCGCCCCAGGCAGTGACACTCAGCGCGTATTCCGCGAAGGCCGGCGCCGGTACCACCGCCCGCCTGATACCAAGGGCCGGCACCAAAAGATTGATGAGTTCCGCCGTCCCGTTTCCCGGTATCAGCCACGCCGCCGGAACACCCAAGTAAGCGCCAAGCGCCTCCTTGAGCGCCGTGCACTCGGGGTCCGGATAGCGCCAGATTTCGCCGGCGGCCGCCTGCAGGCAAGCCAGCACCCGCGGGGAGGGCCCGAGCGGGTTGATGTTGCAGCTGAAGTCGAGGTATTCGTCCGGCCACCCGCCCCACTCCCGGGCCGCGCGGTAGGGGTTACCGCCGTGGTGCTGCCAACGCGTCAAGCTCGTGTTCAAGGTTCACGCCCTTCCCTCCAAGCAAAATTTGGGGCCACCTGCCGGCAGGACGCCCGGAAGGCCGCGCAGGAAGCGACAAAGCGCCGCGCCATCGCCGGCCGGCTTAAGAAGTGCGGGTGGAGGTAAGAGGCCACCAGGTTTTGGTAAACCGCACCGTCCACTTGCGTCTCGCCCCGCCAGTTAACCAGGCGGTAGGCCGGGGGTAAAGCTTTTCCCCAGTCAATCCGCGAGTAGTGAAAGACGTGGCCGCGGACCTTCTCCCCGCGATCCAGGAGGGGGCTGGGAGCCAGCGCTTCCGCTTCGACGTAGCCGAGACGCTGCAGCCGCTCCGTCAACACTACCCGCCCCGGGAGCACCCCTACCAGCGGGTAGGTGGCGCCGCGGTAAATGACCGCCGCGCAAAGGTAGAGGAGGCCACCGCACTCCGCGACCATGGGCATCCCGGCCGCTACCGCCCGTCTAATTTCCTCCTGCAGCGCAGTATTTGCGGCGAGTTCCCCCGCAAAGACCTCGGGGAAACCGCCCCCAAGATAAAGACCAGCGCTCCCGGGGGGCAACGCCTCGTCCCGCAGGGGGCTGAAAAAGGCAAGCTCCGCGCCGGCCGCTGCGAGAAGCTCCAGGTTTTCCGGGTAGTAAAAAGAAAAGGCAGCATCCCGGGCTACGGCGAGCCGCACCTGCGGCGGCGCAGGGACCTCAGGGAAAAGGGTTTTTTGCGGCCGGGGGACGGGTGGCGCCGCGGCCACCCGGAGGACCGCTTCCAGGTCCACGCCCTTCGCTACCGCCGCCGCGAGTTTCCCGATGCGCTCTTGTAACGCCACAGTCTCCTCTGCCGGCACCAGACCCAGGTGGCGCGCGGGAAGTTCGAGTCCCGGGTCGCGGACGAGGTACCCGAGAACCGGCACCCCCGTTTTCGCTTCAATCGCTTCTTTAACGAGCGCCGCGTGGCGCGCGCTTCCAGCGCAGGTGAGGATCACCCCCGCCAGGCCGAGTTCGGGATCGAACTCCCGGAAGCCCAGCACTACTGCCGCTGCCGAAGCAGCCATCCCCCGCACGTCGAGGACCAGCACCACCGGCGCACAAAGCAGTTTGGCTAAGTAGGCGGTGCTTCCAGGGCCGCTTCCCGACCCGATGCCGTCGTAGAGGCCCATCACCCCTTCGATAATGGCGATATCCGCCCCGCACGCGCCCCGCAGAAAAACTTCGCGCACCGCGTCAGGCGGAAGCATCCAGGTATCGAGATTCCGGGAAATACGCCCCGTAGCCGCGGTGTGAAAGCCGGGGTCGATGTAGTCGGGCCCCGTTTTGAAGCCCTGAACCTTCAGCCCCCGCTGCGTCAGCGCCGCCATCAGCCCCACGGCAACCGTCGTTTTGCCCGCGCCACTCGATGCTCCCGCGATAACTAAGCGCCGCATAGCCAAAACCCCCCTTACAGCCCGAGCCAGCGGTAAATCTCCCGGAGATTGAGGTGTTCCCGGACTGCCGCCGCCAAGCGGTCAAAGCACTCCTCTTTGAGCCGCGCGAAGGAGACACCGTAATCCACCGGTGGGAGGCCGCGCCGCCGGCGCAGCAGGTTGAGATACCTGCGGCGGAAGCCATCCGCCTCGAAGAGGCCGTGTAGATACGTCCCCCAAACCGCCCCGGCAACCGCCCCTTCGGCGGCGGTCCCGGACGGTACCTCCAGGGTAAAGATAGGAGCCGCGCCCGCCCCCCGGAAGGTTTCCCCGGCGTGAATTTCGTAACCAGAGACCTTCTCGCCCGCAAGCGGCGCCAGCATTCCCGCCCCAGAAACAAAACCCACCCGCCGCACCGTTACCTTCCCCGGCCGAAAGACCGTCACCACGTCAAGGAGGCCGAGCCCCACGTGAACCCCCGCTGTGTCCTCCAGCCCGCCCGGGTCCTGCAGCTCCCGCCCGAGCATCTGGTAGCCACCGCAGATACCTAAGAGCGGCAACCCGGCCGCCGCGCGCTCCCGGAGCACCGCCACCCAGCCGGTGGCGCAGAGCCAGCGCAAATCGGCCACGGTATTCTTCGTTCCGGGCAGGATGAGGAGGTCGGGTTGCCCCACGCAGCGCGGGTGGCTCACGAAACGGAGCGAAACGTCCGGCTCCGCAAGCAGCGGGTCGAAGTCGTCGAAGTTGGCGATCCGGGGAAGGCGCACCACCGCGATGTCGAGCGCCGCATCGGGGCGAAAGAACCCGGCGCCCAGGCTCACCGAATCCTCCGCCGCCACCCCCAAGTCAGGCAAAAAGGGGAGCACGCCGAGCACAGGCCGGCCCGTTTTTTCCTCCAGAAAACGAAGGCCAGGCGTTAAGATTGCTAAATCCCCGCGGAACTTGTTAATCACCACGCCCCGAACCCGGGCCGCTTCTTCCGGGAGGAGGAGGGCAAGGGTCCCGACTACCTGGGCAAAAACCCCGCCCCGGTCAATGTCGGCCACGAGCAGCACCGGCGCTTCTGCCAGCGCCGCCACCCGCATATTGGCGATGTCTTTTTCCCGGAGGTTCACCTCCGCCGGGCTCCCCGCCCCTTCGATCACAATCACGTCGTAGTCCTTGCTGAGTCGCGCGTAGCTCTCCCGAACCGCCTGCCAGGCGCGGCTAAGACAGTCTTCCCGGTAGCCCTGCGCGGTAAAATCGCCGACCGGGCGCCCGTGGATGATCACCTGCGCCACACTATCGCCCTTGGGTTTGAGGAGCACCGGGTTCATATCGACGGTCGCAGAAGTGCCCGCGGCTTCCGCCTGCACCCCTTGGGCGCGGCCGATCTCGCCACCGTCGGCCGTAACGTAAGCGTTCAGCGACATATTCTGCGCTTTGAATGGTGCCACCCGGTAGCCGTCCTGCCGGAAGATCCGGCAGAGCGCCGTCACCAGGATGCTTTTCCCGGCGTTCGAAGCGGTGCCCTGCACCATTAACGCCCGTGACACGGCCCGCACCCCCGCAAGAATTAATAGGCAGCCGCAGCTAAGCTGAAAAGCGCATTGACCACTGCCGCCGCCACCGCGCTCCCGCCGCGCGTCCCGCGCAGCACCACCGCCGGCAGGTCGGTCGCCAGCAGTGCTTCCTTCGCCTCCGCCGCCCCGACAAAACCGACCGGGGCCCCGATCACGAGCGCGGGGCGGATGCCGACCCGGTAAAGTTCCAGCACGCCGTAAAGCGCCGTTGGCGCGTTACCCACCGCCACCACGCTTCCAGCAAGGGTCGTCTGCAGAAGCCGGATGCCCGCGAGCGCCCGGGTAACGCCATCCCGGGAAGCTTCTGCCGCTGCGCCCGGTTCCGCTACCGCTACCCGGATCTCCGTTCCTTCCGGAAGCCGCCCCCTGATTCCCGCTGCTACCATCTGAACGTCGCAGACGAGGCGGGTCCCCTGCCGCAGCGCAGCAACGCCCGCCGCCACCGGAGCGTGGTGGAAAACCAGGTGCGCCACCACCTCCGGGTCCCCGGTGGCGTGCACCACCCGCCGCGCCACCAGGAATTCCTCCCGCGAAAGGACGCGCCGCCAGGGCGCAAGAAGCTCCTCGATGATCGCCATGCTCTGAGCTTCGATCGCCCGGGGATTACAAAGAAACTCCATCCCGCACCTCCGCAATCCGCTCCGCCACAATACCTACGATCCGGGGGTCAAAACCGATGTGCCGCGCTAAGACAAACTCGACTCCCGGATACGCACTGCTTAAGTCCGCTAACTCTTCCGGGATATCCTTCCGGATGTGGAGCCCGTCCGTTAAGAAAACCGGGGCGACAATCACCTTTCTCGCTCCCGCCGCCACCAGCTTAGCCGCGGCCCCGGCAAGGTTTTGGCGCGCCGCTTTGGGGTTCATCCAGGCCGGCTCAACCCGTGCCCCAGGAAATATTTTGGCAATTTCGGCGGCTACCCGCTCCAAGAAAAGGTTCGCTTCGTCTACTGCCGCCCGGCTCCCGTGCCCGAGCACAATTATCCCTTCCAAAAAGGAATCCTCCTTCCTAAGCCAAGGCAGAGGCTCACCGGTTGGTCCCCCGCCCCAAAATTTCGTTTACCCGCTTCAAGAGCTCCTCAGCGGTAAAAACGGCCTCCGGCGGCTCCGGCGGCCGCCGGACCACCACTACGGGGATCCCCAGATTAAGCGCCGCTTCCATCTTGGCGTCTTGGCCCCCAACCGCACCGCTCTCCTTCGTAACTACGACCGTGGCCCCGAAAGCGCGAAAAAGCGCCGCGTTGAGCTCTACCGGTAGCGGCCCTTGCAGCGCCACGATATCGCGCGGGGAAAGCCCCGCTTCGCGGCAGGCGGCAATGACCGCCGGTTCCGGTAGCACCCGCGCCACTACACGGCACCCCGCCGCCCGGGCCACCGGGAGGAAAAGGGGTAACGTCTTGCTGCCGGTGGTGAGAAAAAGCACCGGCCCCCGCGCCACTGCCTCCCGAGCCGCCGTGGTAAAGTCGGCACAGGCAATAACCCGTGGGTCAGCGGACAGCGGCGCCTGGGGACGGGTGTAGCGGAGGTAGGGCACCCCGCACTTTGCCGCCGCTCGGCTGGCGTTGCGGTGCGCTTCCGTGGCGAAAGGGTGGGTGGCGTCAACGACCAGGCGAACTCCTTGCTCGCCGATAAGCGCCGCCAGGGCCGCCGCGTCCCGCCGGCCCACTACCACCGGCCCCGCAAAACCCTCACCCGCCAGCGTTGCCCCGTAGGGTGTCGCCACGCTCACCAACACCGGCCAGCCCGCCGCTGTCAGCGTCCGGGCCGCCGCGCGCCCCTCGGTCGTACCGCCGAGAAGAAGAATCACCAGTTGTACCCCCGCGGCGTAATCATTACGCCGTTAGCCACATAAGTATGGGAGTTGCCGACGATCACCGTAGCCCGCATATCGACGGGATGCGCCGTCACCGTTGCCAGGTCGCAGAGCACCTTCCGTTCGCCCGAGCGCCCCGCGTCCCAGACGATCCCCACCGGCGTTGCTGCCGGCCGCCCGGCCCGAAGGATCGCCACCGCCTCCAGCCACCGCTCTTTTCTCTTCGTGCTGGAGGGGTTGTAGAGCACGAGCACAAAGTCGGCCGCCACCGCGGCCTCCAGCCGCTTGACAATCACCGGCCAAGGCGTGAGCAGGTCACTCAGACTCACCACGGCAAAATCGTGGCCGAGCGGCGCCCCCAACAAGGCCGCGGCCGCTGTAGCCGCCGTCACCCCGGGCACCACCGTTACCGGTACTCCTGCCGCCGCGGCCACCTCCAGGACCGGCGCCGCCATGCCGTAAACGCCCGGATCGCCACCCGAGAGAACCGCCACCCGCGCACCGTTTGTCGCCCGCGCCACCGCCGCGCGCGCCCGCGCCACCTCTTCCCGCATCCCGCTCGGGACGACCTCCTTACCCGCGAGCAGGTCGCCCACCAGCCCCAAGTAAGTGCGGTAGCCGAAAACCACCTCGGCCCGGGCCAGCGCTTCCTTAGCCCGCGGCGCAAGTAAACCCGGATCCCCCGGGCCGATCCCCACTACGGCCAGGGAGCCACCCCTACCGCTACCGTCACGCGGGGGAAGATGGTCTTCCGGACCACGAGCCTCTCTGCTCCCGCCGTTAACGCTGCCAGCTCGCATACGTTTCCCACCCCGATCTTTTCTTTCACCCGCTTACTTTCGCTTACCGCGCCCGGCCCTAAAGCCGCCTGCACCCTTTTTAGTGCCGCTAACGGTAAAAACCGCACCGGAACGCCGAGTTCCGCCGCCGCCTCCTTCAGACCCGCCTCATCCTTTTTTAGCTCCACCGTGGCCAGCTCCCGCAACCCCAAAAGCGGCAGGCCCGCTTCCGCCATCGCCAGCGCAATCGCCTGCCGGATCGCGGCTCTCCCCGTCCCCCGCCGGCAACCCACCCCGACAACGTAGCGGCGCGGGCGCAAGAAGAGATAGGGACCCGGCGGTGGCGTCACCTCCTGCTCCGTAACCAAGAGCCAAACGGCAAACCCTGCCGGTGGAGGCGCGCCGGGCCGCCAGCGCAGGACCGCCACCTCCGGCGGCCAGTGGTAATCAACCGGCGGCACCGCCTCGTCCCAGAGTAGCGCCACCCTTTCGCCGTCTAACAGGGCCCGGGCCACCCGCGATAGGTTGGTGCGCGGCTCAAGCGCGAGGTTAAATTTGGCCGCGAAGAGATCCACTGCCGGGCGCCCCAAGGAATCGCTCGCCGTAGTGACGACCGGGCAGGCACCGAGCGCCGCGGCTATTTCCTCCGCCAGGGCGTTGGCGCCGTGGTGGCCGCCCACCAAAGTGACCGCGAAGCGCCCTGCCTCATCCACCACCACTACCGGCGGGTCGGTGAATTTGTCCGCGAGGTGCGGTGCCACCAAGCGCACCGCGACGCCCACCGCGCCGATAAAAACAAGCGCCTCCACCCGCGGGAAAAGCGCCGCCACGCACTCCCTGACTGAGCGGTAAGGCTCCCCCACGCCGAGCTTAACTGGCGCGTAAATCGCCACCCGTCGCTTCTCTGCGGTTGCCGCTATCCGCTCCGCCAGGGCGTAGCCCCGAGCGCTCAAGACCACAATGGCCAAACCTTCCCGCACCTTCACGCGTCGCCCCGCTTCCGGTAACCGTGGCTGAAGTTCGGGTCGTAAAGGCGCGAAGGCTCCCCTGCCGCTTCCAGAAAATCGCCCACCAGGACCAGCGCCGTCCGGGTAATGCCGGCCCCCCGCACTGCCGCGGGAAGCTCACTCAGCCGGCAGTGAATGATTCTTTCCTCCGGCCAGGTAACTTTTTCTACTACCGCGACCGGCGTCTCCGGCGGGTAACCGGCGGCGAGAGCCGCGGCTACTTCCTCGATCAGATGGACGCTCAAGAAAAGGCAGAGGCTCGCCCGGTGTCGCGCCAGTGCTGCCAAAGATTCGGCCTCCGGCACGGGCGTCCGGCCGGCCAGCCGGCTCAAAATCAGCGTCTGGCTTACCCCGGGCACGGTAAACTCCTTTTTCAGGCGGGCCGCCGCCGCTAAAAAAGAACTCACCCCCGGCACCACCTCGCAAGGGACGCCGGCCGCCTCCAGGTCCGCCATCAGCTCCGCGATCGCCCCGTAAAGGCTTGGATCCCCTGAAGAGAGGCGCACCGCCAGTTTACCGGCCCGCGCCGCGCCGATCAGGATCCCCGCGATTTCCTGCCGGGTGAGCGTCGCGCTGTTGTGGCGCTCCGCCTCGGGACGAACATAGCGAAGAACTGCCGGCGGGATAAGCGAACCGGCGTAAACGACCACGTCCGCCTCCCCGAGTAGCCGCGCCCCCTTTACGGTGATCAGCTCTGGGTCACCCGGGCCAGCCCCGACAATGTAGACCGGTTTCACTTTTTCACCACCACGAGCGATAGATAATCCGCCACCGGGAACGCCGCCAGCGGCCCCTGCCGCCCGCCCGGAAAACCGCACCGCTCGTAAAGATGTGCCTTCTCGCTAAGACCAACACTTTCAACCGCTGCCCGCACAGCGTCGAGGTGGCGCCCCGCCTTCAAGAAAACGGCGCAGTCGAAAGACTCCAGCACCGGCGCCAAGTCCGCCGCGGCGGTGGCGGGAACCACCGCAAGCCGCTCGTCTCCCTGAACCGCAATGCCGCCAGCCGCCGCGCACGCCGCGAAGGCGTTCACCCCCGGAATCACCGCGATCTTTGCTGCCGGGTCCACCGCCCGCACCGCCCGCTCGAGGTAGGGAAAGGTGCTGTAAAAGGTAGGGTCGCCCAGGGTGACGAAGGCCACGTCCTTTTGCGCCCTGAGCCGGGCAACCACCTGCCTCGCCGCCTCCGCCCAGGCCGCTTCAAGCGCGGCGCGCTCCCGCGTCATCGGAAAATGGAGCGGCAAAAACTCCTTCTCCCGCAGCCTCTCCGGCCCCAGCACCGCCAGCACGATCTCCCCGGCGATACTCTCCTCCCCTTTTTGCGCGTGGGGCGTGCAGATTACGGGCACGCGCTCGAGTACGCGTAGCGCCTTCAAAGTAATCAGTTCCGGGTCGCCGGGACCCACGCCCACCCCGTAAAGTGTGGCCATACTTACTCCTCCTTTAAGCTTCTTCCCTGGCCGCCACCACTAAAAAAACCGGGTTGCCGCCCCGCAGCAAAGTCCTCTCCCCCACCCTTTCCCCCCGCACCACCGATAGGCCGGTGATTTCCCCCTGCCAGCCGGGCCACCGGAGCACCCCGGCCGCAATCGCCAAAGTCTCGAGGGTTACGGCGCTCACCACCAGCCGCCCCGTTGCCGGCAAGCGCTCCCGCAAGTAAGCCAAGATTTCTGGCAGCCGCCCGCCGCTGCCCCCCACAAACACCCGGTCCGGGCGCGGGAGCGCGCCTAAGGCCGCCGGCGCCTCCCCCGCCACCACGGTTAGGTTGGTAAGCCCGAAGCGTTCCCGGTTGGCCCGGATGAGTGCGGCCCGCTCCTCCTTAGCCTCAACCGCGAAGACCTTTCCCCCCGGCATCAGCCGCGCCGCCTCCACCGCCACCGAACCCGTGCCCGCGCCGACATCCCAGAAGACACCCGCTGGCGGGAGCCGGAGCTTCGCGAGCGCTACCACCCGCACCTCCTCACGGGTAAGCGGCGTCTCATCCCGTAAAAAGGCCGCGTCCGGAATGCCGGGCGTTACGTAAGGGAAATCAACCAAGGATGACCACCACCGCGTTGGGGAAAGGCGTAGAGACAACCGCAAGCTCCTGGGCCTTACCCGCAAAGCTTTTCTCTTCCGGAAGCGAGAGGTTGGAAAAAACGTGGACCCGCCGCTCCCCGAAACCGTGGGCTAAAAGCACAGCGCCCACCCGCTGGGGCGGGTACGCCGGTCCCGTGAAGACCAAGACCTTCGCCGCCCGGCGCACCGCATCCAGCAGCGCGACTTCGTTTTCTTCCCGCCCGTGCAAGCTGATAAACGCTGCGTCCTCGTAGCCGGTGCCGAGGCGGGCAAAGGCCAGCGCCGCCGCGCTGATCCCCGGCACCACCGTCACTGACAAATCGGGGTGCGCGCGCCGGAGCGTCCCTAAGAAGCTGAAAAGCCCCGGGTCACCCGAAACGAGCACCACCACGGGCACCTCCCGGCTCCGGGCCGCAACGGTAGCGGTAAGCTCCCGCCAGTTGCGCGTAATAAAGTAGCGTTCCACATCCGGCCCGCCTTCGATACCCCCAAGCACCCGCTCCCCGCCGACGAGCACCTTCGCCCCGCGGATGATCCGCCAGGCCGCGGGGGTGAGAAGATCAGGCGCCCCCGGCCCCACGCCGACCACGTAAACCCCGGGCGGCAATTCTCCGCCGCGCGCCGGCAAATTTACGCGGCAAGCCGCGGCAATTTCCCGCGCCCCCGCGTCGTAACCGAGCACTTCCCCGTCGCGGCCCAGCAGCACCGTTCCCACCCGCAGCTTCCCCCGGACAAAATCCTCCGCCCGCCGGCTCGCCCGCGCCGCCGCCGCCGCGAACACCCGCTCCAGTCCCGCCGCGCGCAGGAACGGCACCGCCTCTTCTACCGTAGGTGTCTCCAGCAGCCGCGCCACTAACGGCGGCGGGGCTCCTTCCGCGGCGGCCAAGGCGGCCAGGATCTCCCCGCGCGCGTCCGCCACCCGGCTGTGGGTGTGGAAAATACCGCCAGCAACCTTGAGGAGCTTGCCGAGGTGGCCGAAAAGCAGGATCGCCCTCGCCCCCGCGGCCGCCGCCCGCTCGAGCATGTAGCCGACAAAATTGCTTATCTGGACCACAGCCTCCGGGGGAAAGCCGTAACGTTCCACCGCTACCTTCTCCCCCGTCCGCCCCGGCACGAAGACGAGCTCCCGCCGCCCTTCGGCCACCGCCACGTCCACCGCGCAGCCGAGGCTTTCCCGGTAGGCCTCCTCCGACATCGGTTTGACAATCCCCATCGTCCCCAAGATCGAAATGCCCCCCACAATCCCCAGGCGCGGGTTGAAGGTCCTCGCCGCCACTTCCGCCCCGCCCGGCACGCTGATCGTCACTTCCGCCCCCCTACCCGGCGGCAGCACCGCCGCCACCTCCCGGAGAATGAGCCGCCGCGGCACCGGGTTGATCGCCGGCTCCCCCACCGGCACGGGCAGCCCCGGCCGCGTCACCACCCCTACCCCTTCGCCCCCGCGCAACACTATTCCTGCCGGCGCCGGCCGCACTTCCGCAAAAATTGTCAGCCCGTCCGTTACGTCCGGGTCGTCCCCCGCATCCTTCACCACCCCGCAGCGCGCCCACTCCTCTCCCCGCACCGCTTCCGCCACCGGCAGCCGGAGTTCCCGCCCTGCCGGGGTGACCACGGCCACCGCCGCCGGCGCTTCGCCCCGGAAAAGGAGCAGCGCCGCCGCCTTAGCTGCCGCCGCCGCGCACATCCCCGTGGTGTAGCCTTCCCGCAGCCGCTTCACCGCCCGCCCCTCCCCTCGCCAACGCCAGCCGCTACCGGTGGTAAAAGCGCCACGAGCGCCGCCAGATCGCGGGGCACTCTACCCCCGGCTACCAGGCCCCTTTCCCGCAGGGCCTGATAGAAACTGAGGACCACCGGGAGCCGCAGCCCCGCCCTCCTTACCAGCGCCGCGTCGGCAAAAACCGCCTCCGGCGCGCCGCCGGCCACCAGCGCGCCGCCGTCCAGAACGTAAACTATGTTGGCCCACGCGTAAGCCAGGTCCACATCCTGGGTAGCCAAGACAAGCGTGCGCCCGGAACCATGCTCCGCCACCAAAACCGCAAGCATGCGCTCCGTCTGGCAGGGATCAAGGCCGGCCGTAATCTCGTCGAGCAGTAAAACCGCCGGCTCCATGGCTAAAACGCTGGCCACACACAGCCGCTTCTTCTGGCCGTAGCTCAAAAAGTGGGGCGCCTTCTCCCTTAATTCCCAGAGGTCAACCCGCTCCAGCGCCGCCCGCACCCGGCTTTCCACCGCCGCCCAGTCGAGCCCCTGGTTAACCGGCCCGAAGGCCACCTCTTCCCAGACGGTGGGGGCAAAGATTTGCGCCTCCGGGTCCTGAAAAACGAGGCCTACACTCCGGCGGAGCAAAAGCAGCTCCCGCCGGTTTCGCCCCACCGCCGCGCCGCGAAAGCGGATCTCTCCGGCCGCCGGTCGCGCTAACCCCGCCAGCAGGAGAAAAAGGGTGGTCTTGCCCGCGCCGTTGGCGCCGAGCAGCGCCACCTTCGCCCCCGCCGGGATGGTAAGGCTTAAATTTTCGAGCGCCACCGTTCCGTCAGGGTAGGCGTAGCAAAGATCAACCGCTTCCAGAACCGGCTCCCGCACGGCCGCCACCTCCCCCGGAAAACTCCCCGCCCAGCCGCTCCTCGATGTACCCCTCCATCTCCAGGTAGACCGCCTCTATCTCCTGGCGCGTGGCGGCGTCGGCCTTCCACAACCCCCGGGCGATCGCCTCTAAGAGCCGGGCCGCGATATGCGCGAGTGCCCACGGGTTTACCGCCGCAAACCAGGTCCGCATCTCCGGGTCAAAAAGGTACCGCGCCGCCAACCCCGCGTACATCCAATCTTCGATCACCCGTGCGGTGGCGTCCCAGCCGAAAATGTAGTCCACCATGCGGGAAAGGTCACCTGCGCCCTTGAAGCCGTGCCGCTTCATCCCCGCGATGTACTTCGGGTTGAGTACCCGCGCCCGGAAGAGGCGCCGCGCTTCCTCGGCCAGGGTCCGCACCTGCACCCGGCGGGGGTCGGATGAGTCCCCTACGAAGCTCAAGGGCGCAGCGCCAAAAGCGCGCGCTGCGGCCACCATTCCCCCGTGGTAAGCGTAAAAGCAATCGTCGTCGAAGATATCCACTTCCCGGCTGTCTTCATTCTTCACCGTGCAGTCAAGCGTCGCCAGGCGCCGCGCGAAAACCGCTTTTGCCTCCCGCGCGTAGACCCGCCGCCCGTAAGCGTAACCGCCCCAGACAAGGTAGGCCGTCGCCAGGTCGGCCTCCTTTTCCCAGTTCTTATTATCGACCAGGTGGTTAACTCCCGCCCCGTAAGCCCCCGGCGGGTCGGAAAAAATCCGGAAAAGCGCTTCCTCGCTAGCGGTAGCCTGATCCTTTCCCGCCTGCAGCGCCGCAGTAAAGGCAGCCTGAAAATTGCGCCGGACCGGGTTTTCCGGCTCCTCTAACGCCGCCACCAGGCGCACCGCGTCATCTAAGAGGTGAACCACATTGAGGAAAGTATCCCGGAAGAGCCCGGAAACCCGGAGCGTCACGTCCACCCGCGGCCGGCCAAGCTCCTCCCGGGAGATTACCCTAAGTCCCTTCACCCGGCCTGTCGCCTCCTCCCAGACCGGCGCCACCCCGAGAAGGTAAAGCGCCGCCGCCACGTTTTCGCCGCCCGTGCGCATCTCCGTCGTGGCCCAGATCACCAGCCCCACATTCTCCGGATAGGTGCCCCGCGCCGCAAGATACCGGGTGAGAAGCGCCGCCGCCAGGCTTTTCCCCACTTCCCAGGCCGCGCGGGTGGGCACCGCCTGCGGGTCGACGGAATAGAAATTGCGCCCCGTCGGCAAAACGTCGAGCCGCCCCCGGGTCGGCGCCCCTGCTGGTCCCGGCGGAACGTACTGCCCCGCCAGGGCACCCACACAAGCCCCCACCTCTCCCTCTGTTGCCCGCAGCCGCGGCCAGACCTCTTCCGCCACAAAGCCGAGCATCCACTCTACCTCCGGGACCGCGCGACCGCAAACCGCCGCCACCAGCGCCGGAACACTTTCCCGCGCAAAACCGGCCGCCGCCAGGCGCCTAAGACACTCCCGGCACCTCTCTTCGACCTTTTCTAAGAGCGCCGCACCAGTCGCCCCAAACTCAGGCCACCAGCGTCCCGGCGCCGCCGCGAGCGCTTCGTAGTTGTAACCAAGCGCTGCCGCCACCGCTTCCCGCAAGGCCGGTACTTCGCCGTGGGGCAAGCGGCAGAGGCTCAGGAGCATTTCGACCAACCGCTCCCCCGCCGGCACCTCGCCCAGGATGTGCAACCCGTCGCGGATGAGGCTGTCGCCGATCTCGTGGAGGTAGCCGTGGAGCCGTTCTACAAAGGCCGGGAAGTCAGCGAATGCCGCCTCCTCGTCCACCGACAGGTCCCGGTCGAGGGAAGACTTAACCACCTGCTCCCAGATCCTTTTCTCGAGCACCGGCAGCTTCCCTGGGTCTAACTGCCGCGCCTCCTGGTACTCCCGGCAGAGCGTCTCTATCACCTCCAGTTCCCCGTACCTTCCGGCGCCCGTCATCACCGGCACTAGGTGGTCGACGACGCAGGCCCAGGCGCGCCGCTTGGCCTGCGTCCCCTCGCCCGGGTTGTTGACGATATAAGGGTAAACATTAGGCAACTCGCCAAGCGCCACGTCCGGGAAACAGGTCGCCGCCAGGCCCGCGCTTTTCCCCGGCAGCCACTCGAGCGTCCCGTGCTTCCCTAAGTGCAGCACCACGTCCGCGCCGAATTCCTCCTTGAGCCACCGGTAAAAGGCGAGATACTGGTAAGGAGGTGATAAGTCCGGGCTGTGGTAGGCCGCCTCAGCCTGAGCGTCAAAGCCCCGGGGCGGCTGGAGGCCCACGAAAACGTTGCCGAAAACCCTACCGGGAACCAGCAACTTCCCCCGGTAGCTTAAAACCTCGCCCGGTGGTGGCCCCCAGTTTTCTTGGAGCCGCTCCCGCACCGCCTCCGGCAGCCCGGCAAACCACTCCTGGTACTTTTCGGGCGGGACCTTCCCCACCGCCCGGCGCGCCATTTCTTCGGAAGGTAGCCAAGCGGTATCGTTGGTCATCCCTGCCAGCACCAGCCGGAAAAGAGCGGCTGGATCCTCCGGAAGCCCCTCCACCCGAAAACCCGCGTCCCGCAGCGCCATGAGCAGCCGGAAGAGGCTGGCCGGGGTGTCGAGCCCGAAGGCGCAGCCGATTCGGTCGGTGCGGGGCGGGTAGTTGTGCAGGATTACCGCCACCCGCCGCTCTCCCGGCGGCAGCCGCTTGAGTCTCGCCCAGTTCACCGCCAGCGCCGCCACCTTCACCGTCCGCTCGGCGTCGGGCCGGTAGCGGACCAGGGTGGCGCCAGTAAGCGGGTCGCGTTCCGTCTCCTCCCGGAAGGCAACCGGCACGGTGATCAGCTGGCCGTCAAACTCCGGCAGCGCCATGCTCATAATCACGTCGAGCGGCGCGAGCCCCTGCAGGCTCGCCACCCACTCATCCCGCGCGGTCACCGCCGCAATCGCCTTCACCACCGGCACGCCGAGCGTAAGGTAAAAGTTCTCCGGGGCCTGCCGGTTGTAAGTGGGTGTGGCCTGGGTCTGGGCAAACATCAGGGTGGAAATAACCGCGTCTACTGCCGGTTTTCCGTCCCGGCAGAGGAAATTCGCCACCACCCACGCGATCCCCCGGCTGCCGAGGGCCGCGCTCGGGGTGGCGTAGAGGAAAACCGGCAGCGCAACCGCACCCCTTGCCTCGACCGCGCTTACTAACTGGTCGATGAACGCTAAGTTTTCCGCCAGCCACCAACTCTGGTAAAAGAGAAGCGCGACCACGGGTTTTCCCGGCGCCACCGCCGCCCAGAAAGCTTCGGGCGTCACGAACCGCCCCAGCCGCGGGTGGTAGATTCCCTCCCAGGGAACCGGCTCCGGCGGGGGTGGGGGCGCCGCCCTGCCGGCCCGCCACAGGCACCAGCGCAGCAGCGCCGCAAAGTTGGTGCTCCCGCCGTAACTCACGTACCGGCGCAGAAGGTCGTAATCTGAGTCGCTTACGGTGCTCAGCGCCCGCAAAGCGGTATCGTCTTCCGCCGCTGTCGGCTGGGCGTGCAGCGCAATCCCGCGCTCCCGCGCCACGCTTGCCACGGCGTCAAACCCGGGCAGCGACTCCGGCCCGCCCATCAGGTGGAGGAAAACGAAGTCGCATTCCCGGGCGGCCGCGAGGAGCGCCTCTTCTCCGGCAGAGCCGCAAACGTCCCGCCGCGCCCGCGCAACAACCGTAAGCTTGCCCCGCTCTTCCTGGAGCACCGCCCGCACCGCGCGGGCAAGCGGCACCAGGTCTCCCTCTACGGCCGTGTAAAAAAGAACGCGGACCATCCTACTGCCCCCAAAGCCAGACTAAAACCAGCAGGGCGGTAAGTCCCGCGAAGCCGCCAACCGCCGCGCCGGAGCACTGGTGCTCCCGCGGCGGCACCAGCAGCGCATCCTGGTACCCCCGCGCCAGAAGCGCCGTGTAGAGATTCTGGGCGCGGTGGTAGGTGACCAGAAAGAGCTGGCCCGCCAGAAGGCCGAGGGAGTAAAGCCTTCCCCGCCACGACCGGTAACCGCCCCGCGCCGCCTGGGCCAGACAGATCCCGCGGGCAACCCGCTCCAGCACGAAAAGGTAGCGGTAGGTAAGCACGGCGATCTCGAGGGGCAGGGCCGGCACCCCTACCCGCCGCAGCACCCCCAGTACCGCCGGCAGCGGGGTCGTGAGCGCCAGGAAATAGAGGCAACTCACCGCCGCCAGCGCGCGGAGCCCTAAGACGTAAGCCTGGTTCAGCCCCGCGTCAGTAACGCCGACGCGCCAGGCCGCCACCTGGACACCCCACGTCACTGCCTCCCCCACGGTCACCACTAGCGCCAGCACACCAGGAAGCAAAAAGCCAAAGGGTAAAAGCAACAAGCGGAGCAAAAGGCAGAACGGCACGCCCGCGGCTAAAACCAGCACCACCGCCGCAAGGATGGTGGCAAGCGCCACCGCCGGTCCCCCCGTGAGTACGAGCCCTAGCGCCACCGCCGCAAAGGCGAGCTTCAGCGCCGGGTGGACCGCGCGCAGGCGGTTATGGTGGGCCCAAAAGTCAAAGGCGAGCATCATTCCCTGCTCCTGCGCCCCTTCAGGTAGCCGAGGTAGTAAAAGACAAAGCCGCTGCCCGCCGCCGCCTGCACCGCGAAGAGGAGGCTCTCAATCTCGCCGCTCGGCGGTTCCCAAAGCGGTTTGCACCAGGGCTTGTAGTCCGGCTTGATCTCGCTTACCACCTTCTCGGCCTGGTCATCCGCGCCGCCAAACTCCGCTCCTCGCTGCACATAAAGCGGGAAAACGGTCAGCGCCACCACTAAAAGCAGCAAAACGAGATTCTTAGTTCCCAGCGACACTCGCCTTCCCTCCCTCCGGCAAAATACCAAGCATCGCAAGCTCACTCCGGCCATGCCGCGCCAGCAGGTTGAAGACCACGACCGTGAGGAGCCCCTCGCTCACCGCCAGCGGCACCTGGGTTACCGCAAAGATTCCCATAAACTTCAGGAAGGGCCCCCAGATGCCATCCTGCGGGAAAGCCAGCGCCAACTGCAGGGAAGTCGTCACGTAAGTCAAAAGATCGCCCAGCGCGGCGGCGGCGAAAACCGCCCAGGAAAGCCGCAAAGGAGCAAGCAGCCGGTAGACGCCGTAGGCTACGAAGGGCCCCACCACCGCCATCGAGAAGGTGTTGGCGCCTAAGGTGCTCAGGCCCCCGTGCGCCAGCAAAAGCGCCTGAAAGAGCAACACGATCGCCCCCAAAACCGTCATCGGCGCCGGCCCGAAGAGCACCGCTCCCAGGCCCACGCCGGTCGGGTGGGAGCAGCTTCCCGTCACCGAAGGCAATTTGAGCGCCGAGAGAACAAACGTGAAGGCACCCGCCAGCCCGAGCAACATCTTTAGCCGCGGTTCACCCGCCACCCGCTGCCGGATCGCCACCAGCCCCCACACAAAAAACGGGAACGCTAACGCGTACCAGAAGAGACACCACTTCAGCGGCAAAAAACCCTCCATAATGTGCATCGCGTAGGCCGGCGGCGGCACGGCAAGGGCCACCAGCGCCAGACATGCCCATAACTTATAAGGATCGCGTTTCAACCCTGATCACCCTCCTCGAAAAAGACGTTCAACCTTATACCGACCTTAATAAAAACTAAAAACCCCGGTCGCTTCACGCCTAACCGGGGTCAAAACGGCATAAAAACACCATTTCGCGACCCCCTTCCCGCGAAGGACGTCGGAACACCGCTTGGGGCAGGTCTCCTGGCTTCCGTTCCTCGCCACCTCTAACCTTCCCGAGTCCATAAGAACCCAGTGGCTAATCTTAGAGGTGGCTCCCGGTTACAGTGGCGGGGCCGCGCAGGATTTGCACCTGCTTCCCTATTCTCCCCGCCCAGCACGCAGCAAGTCTGCGTGCCGGGTAGGGCACCCCGGCGGTTCAAGCCCTATTCAGTTTGGGAGTTATTATAAAGCCTCAGCCGCATCGAGTTCAAGAACCAGGTGGAGAATGGTCAGATTTCAGCAGCGAACGGCCAACCCTACCGCCAAAACGAACACTTCTAACACCTCGTTAACCGCCCCGTAAGTGTCGCCCGTCAGCCCGCCCAGATGTTGCTTGAAGAAGGCTCCCATAAAGAGTACGAGCATTAAAGCGGCCAGCGCGAGGCATAAGCCCGCCCATCCCCTAATAAGGAAGGCGATCCCGAGAGCAAAAACCGTCGCGGCCACCGTTTCCCGCCACGTAGTGTAATCCTTATAGATCCGCCCCTGGCCTTGCGGCCGTGCGTAGGGGAAAAGAAGGATCGCCCAGACCATCCCCCACCGGCTCACCACCGGCGCCAGTAAAAGGAGGTGCCAAGCACCGTCTAAAGACGCCAACAGGGAAAAGCGGAGCAACAGTAGCGTAATCCCGCCCATCACGCCAAAAGCGCCGACCCGACTATCCCGCATGATCGCCAGCCTCCGGGCAGCGTCCCGCCCGCCTAGACCGTCAACCGTATCGATAAAACCGTCGACGTGCATCCCACCGGTCAAGAGCAGCCCCAGCGCGACTAAAAGAGCCGCTACCACCAGCGGCGGGAAGATAAGCCCCGCCAGGTAGTAAACGCCCACAGACAAACCGCCGAGCAGGAAGCCGACTACCGGAAAGAATGCTGCTCCCCGGCCCAAAACCGCGGGTTCAAAGGGGACATTACCCACCGGCAGGCGGGTCAGGTTCTGCACCGCCAGCAGGAAGGATAAAGCCAGCCCGACCAAAAACCTCATTGTTTACCAACCAACCCCAAAGGCAACCAAAGCGCGCAGACTCACCCCTACAAGCAGCGCCATCCCTGCCACTACGTAAAGGAGCCGCACAGCAGCCGCAATATGCTCGGGGTGGAGCTCCCCGAGCGGATCGCCAAGATACGGGCGAAAGCTTGGGACGCCCTGATAGGTCGCCGGACCACCGAGGCGTACCCCTAAGAAACCCGCCACTGCGGCCTCAGAAATACCGCTGTTCGGGCTCGGGTGCTTCTGTCCGTCACGCCGGATCGTCCGCCAAACCCGCCGCCAATCTCCCCGTAGTAAAACCGCGGCAAGAATGAAGAGCCCTCCGGCCAGCCGCGCCGGAAGAAAATTCGCTAGATCGTCGAGCCTGGCCGCCGCCCAGCCTAGGTAGTGGTACCTTTCGTTGCGGTATCCCACCATCGAATCGAGCGTGTTCACGGCCCGGTAGGCAAGTGCCAGTGGCGCCCCACCGATAAAAGCGTAAAAAAGCGGCGCCACCACCGCGTCCACCGTATTTTCCGCGACGCTCTCTACCGCCGCCCGCACCACGCCCTGCACGTCCAGCGCCGCCGTATCCCGTCCCACAATCGCCGCCACCCGCTCGCGGGCTACCGGAAGATTACCCGCTACAAGGGGGCGCCGCACCGCCCCCGCCGCTGCCGCTAACCCCTTAAGTGCCAAGGTCGTGGCGACTATGTACACCTCGGCCGTCAGCCCCAAAACTTGATGCCACCGCGCGAGAACCGCCAGTCCCAACTTTACAGCCCAGAAAACCCCTACCGGCAGCAGGAGCGCGAGAAAAACGCCTCCAAGCCGCAAAGCAAATGGCCGCCGGGCAAAACGGCGGATAACTTTTTCTAAAAAAACGATAACCCGGCCGAAAAAGCGCACCGGGTGGGGTAACCAGTAAGGATCAGCAATCAGGAGGTCTACTATAAACGCGGCTACCACAACAACTGCCGTTTTCATCCAGACTCCGCCGTAAACCCCGGAAAGAAAAGCTCTTTCACCCGGTTAACCAACTCGTTGATTAAATGGGGTAGGGGTTCGCCCCGGTAACCAACCAGCTCAATTTGCCCGCGGATTAAAGGAAGAAGAATTTTCGGCGCCGCACAGGAGGCCACCGCTTCGGCTATCCGCGGCGTCACTTCGCCGAGCATACTGTTCGGCACCAAGATACCAAGGGGGCCGACAACCAAATCAACGCGCGGCATATTCCAGACGATGGCGTTCTCGCCACTTGCCCCCTCGTTTGCCCCCGCTTTCAGCATCACCGACGTTGCCAGGGCGTTCGTGCCGAGGGCCAGGATTTCCACGTCTTCCGGGAGTTCCCGCCGCAGTTTTTCGGTGATGTGTTTGCCGATGCCGCCTCCCTGACCGTCGATGACTGCAATTCGCATACCCTGTCCCCTTTCAGGGACCAATTATAACACAGGGAGACAGCAGAAGAAAAGGCCTCCGGCGAAGCCTGATCAGCTGTCAGCATTTTAATTTGTTAGAAATAATTCCCAGGTTGTGTATAACTTTGTGAATAAATTTTGTAGCGGTTACGAATTTTGGCTTTCGCTGGAACGCAACCTGGATTCGAGTTCGATGATCTGCTGGTTTTTCTTTAAAAGCGACCGGGCATAACGCGCGTTCGCCCGCTGCAGGCGCCGGTTTTCTTTTTCCAGCCGCTTCAGGAAAAGGTTCCGCTCGGCCTCAACCTTTTCGAGAAGGTGAAGCAGCACCCTCCTGCTCAGCCGCACCTGCGCTAATTTCTCCTCCGTCTCCCGCAACCGCACCTTGAGCCTGCTGATTTCCTCCTCCTGGAACAAGAGCAAACCCTCCCTCTCCTTCGGCCCAGTTCCAGGAATAGTATTATGCCAAACTGTCAAAATTTAGACGTGTTCCTGGCTGCCCGGTAAAGCCTTTCCACCGCGCTATACCCAACCACCGCCGTCCCTAAAGGATACCGGCGGTCCGGCCCGTGATAGTCCGAACCGCCGGTTACAATCAAGCCGTACCGCGCCGCCAGTCCCCGGAAGTACTCTTCCTGTTCTGGAGCGTGTTCTGGGTAAACCGCCTCAATCCCGCAAAGCCCGGCAGGCACCAATTCTTCCAGCAGGTCCGCACCCCCACTTACCCCTGGATGGGCGAGCACGGCCGCACCGTTAGCATCCCTGATCAGCTGGACCGCATCGACCGCCCGGAGCCGCGCCCGCGGCACGTAGGCAGGACAGCCCCGGCCAAGCCACCGGGCAAAAGCCTCTTCTACCGTCCGGACAACCCCCTTCTGCACCAGCAAAAAAGCAATATGCGCCCGGCCAACCACCCCGGAAGCTAAGGCAGCGACTTCTGGTAGGGTAACCGGAATGCCGTGGCTCTTGAGTTTCGCGACTATCTTTGCCGCGCGGGCTTGACGCTGCTCAGCCAGCCAGGCCAACTTAGCCCGCAGCGAAGAATCATTATGGTCAATAAAATAGCCGAGGATGTGCACCTCACGGTCGTTTTCTTCCGTGCTGATCTCAACCCCCGGCACAACCGTGATCCGTTGCTCCGCCCTGGCCAGCGCCGCCGCAACACCACCAACAGTATCGTGGTCCGTTATCGCAATCGCCGCTAAACCCATAGCGACCGCCCGCTCCACCACCTGCTCCGGCGTCTCCGCGCCGTCGGAGGCCGTGGTATGGACGTGCAGGTCACAGTAACCCTGATTCTTATTGCCAGACATCACGGAACACCCGTAAAAAATTTTGCCCAAGAACCTTCCGGATATCCTCTTCCCGCCAACCGCGCCGCTCTAACGCCCCTGTGATGGCGGGTAAACAAGAAGGATCTTCAAGACCCGCTACCGTTTGCGGCGTCCCGTCAAAATCGGAACCTAACCCCACACACGCCACGCCGCCTACAGCCGCCAGGTGCTCGATATGGTCCACCACTCTTTCGAGGGTAGGCTTCTCCGGGTCAACAAATTCGGGCACGAAACTCACGCCAATAACACCGCCCTTTGCTGCCAGCGCCCGCACCTGCTCGTCCGTAAGGTTCCGTGGGTGGTCGCAGAGAGCCCGCGCGTTAGCGTGCGAGGCGATCACCGGCAGCCGCGATAGGCGGAGCACATCCCAGAAGCCCGCCGGCGCCAGGTGCGCCACATCGACCACCATCCCCAGCCGTTCCATCTCCCGCACCACTTCCCGGCCGAAACTGGTCAGCCCACCGCCCGTCCCGCTTTCCAGCACGCCGTCCGCCAATTCGTTTCGCCCGTTCCAAGTTAGCGTGAGACAGCTAACGCCCAACCGGCGAAGTACCCGCAGGACGCCCAGGCTCCCCTCCAGCACGTGCCCCCCTTCTACGCAGAGGGCGGCACCGATCTTCCCGGCGACCAGCGCCCCTTCCAGGCTCGCCCGGTCACAGACTGGCATAAGCTCCCCCGCGTAAAGAGAGAGGAAACGGTAAAAGGTATCGATCTGCTCCAGTGCCCGGCGCAAGTAGCTCCCGCGGTGGCGCGGCGCTACAAAAACCGCGAAGCACTGGAGGTTAACGCCCCCCTGCTTCAGTCTCTCCGGAGTAACTTGGCCCGCCGCCTCTTCTCCCCGCAACGCCGTCTGGTGCACCAGGAGGGAAAGGGTATCACAGTGGGCATCAACTACCGGCGCGGCGCGATGCAGCCGGGAAATCCCTTCAGGCCCCATCAAGATAAAAAAAAACCCCTTTCCGGCTCGCCCGGCAGGAGGTAAATGCATAACCCGCTGCTATCTTGGCTCTACAATGATCTTAATCGCCGTTCTTTCCTCCCCATCGATCATAACATCGGTAAAAGCCGGAATACATACCAGATCCATACCGCTCGGCGCCACAAAACCCCGGGCAATCGCAATCGCCTTCACCGCCTGGTTGACGGCTCCGGCACCAATCGCCTGGATTTCGGCTGAACCCCGCTCCCGCAACACCCCGGCCAAGGCACCGGCTACAGAATTTGGGTTGGATTTTGCCGAAACCTTGAGGATATCCATCCGCTTGCCCCCCTTACTTAGACTGATGCGTTAATCGCTTCTAAGACCGTTCGCCGGAAAAAATTTTTGGTGGTTACTTTTACCTACCCGCCTTTCTTTCTCTTCACCCAAAACTATATTCGCGGTCAAGAGGAAAATTCCTCCGGTAGCGGGCAGATTAAGATGAAAAAAATGCTAAATGGGCAGGAATATTCCTGCCCATCGCTTAAGAGGTGTTTCTTGACTTTCAGCCGGCTCCTACCCGGCTAAACATCGCAAATTCGCGCGTCTACAGTTTCCGGCTCTTCCGGCCGCACCATCCTCAGTGGTGTTCGTGCTCCTCCGGCATAATCTTAAAGTTCTCGACGAAGAAGCAGTAGGCCATGATGAGCAGGCTTACCAGGCCGATGCTAATCGAAAACTCCATCCAATGCGGGAAGTACCAACCGCCCATTGCCTGGTACATACTGGTAAAGACCACGTTCATCCGGTTGAGCATAACACCGATTACGATGAGCACGGCCGCCGTTACCATACCCGGGACACTTTCCCTGATGTGCTTTTTGGCTAAGAGGATGATCGGGATAATCACGCCGATAACCATCTCTAACAGGAAGAGGTTAGAAGGTGTGGAGCCGTCGAACATATCGAGGAAATGACCGCGGTAAACCAGGTCGATAACCTTAAGTACCAGATAGATGACCATGAGCCACATAGCGGCCTTAAGAAGCGGCGCCAGAAGCGGTACCTCGTGGCGGAAATCCTTCTTGTAAGCCTTGGACGCTAAGACACCCTCTACCACACACATGGCGGGTCCCACAAAAGCCGCCGAAAGGAAGAAGAAAAGGCCAATGAGCATGGACCACCAGAGCGGGTTCTGCCGGTCAATCATCGCGATATAAAGTGCACCTAACGCCGACTGGTGGAGAAAACCGATGACCAACCCGGCAACGAAAATCACGGGGAGAATCTTATCGAAAATCTCCTTCAACCGTGGTGCGTTGACGCGCTCAAAGAAGATGTGGCCGAACTGGAGGGTCATAACCGCCTGGTAGCCGATCACGCAGAGGAGAACTACGAAGAGCCACGAGTGGTAACCCCACGAAACAAAGGGCCGCCAGAAGTTGTACCAGCGACCGAGGTCCATGAGCACCCCGAGCGCCACCACAATGTAACCAAACCAGGCCGTTATAAGCGACGCGCGGGCGATATACTTGTACTGCTTGAGGTTCAGAATGTGCGCCACGAAAACGGTGAAGAAACCACCGGCCGCCAAGGCGATCCCGCACAGGTCGTCAAACGCGATCCAGAGCCCCCACGGCCACTGGTCGTTCAGGTTCGTAGCCGGTCCCAGGCCCTGGGTTAAACGGTAAATCATCGAAAAGGCCATAAGTCCTATCAAGGCAAAGGCCAGCACCCGGTAGCCGCTCATGGCGAAAGACCATTTGCCGCCGAAGACAGCATCGTAATCCGTAAAGTCACTTTCTTTTTTCACCGGACGCTCTTCTTTGTAAATCTCAATTTCCGCATGTTCCACATGCGCCATCCCCGTTTTCGCCTCCTTACTTTAAATTCCGCGTGGGCCCACAAATTACCAGCCGGTCCACCCCTTAATGCTCCTTCTCCTCCTTACTCTTGTTGGCCACATATAGTGTCGCCATTGCCGCCCCGTAAACTGCAGCCACACCGAGCGTCCACATTAACGCCTGGTCGGTGTACTCCGGAACGGCTCGGCCGGTAATCCTGCCGTCCTGCACCGTCTTCATTCCGAGTTGCTCAAAGGGGACATCAGAGATCATGAGGAGCGACGTGCCGCCGACTTCCTTTTCGCCGTATATGTAGTCGACGTATTGACCAGGGTTTTGCTTAATCCGCGACCGCGCTTCGTTGAGCAGCATCTGCCGGTCACCGAAGATGACCGCCCGCGTCGGACAGGCAGAAACGCAAGCCGGCGGCGCCCCAATCTTTGTCCGCTCGTAGCACATCCGGCATTTCTGTACCTCGGGGAAAAGTTCGTCCCACTGGTACTTCGGGACGCTGAAGGGGCAACCCATCATGCAGTAGCGGCAGCCGACGCACTTCGAGCGGTTGTAAAGCACGGCTCCCTCCGGTGTTTTATAAAAGGCGTGCGCGAAGCAGACCGCCTCGCAGGTGGGCCGCTCGCAGTGAAAGCAGGAACGCCGTACGAAGCGCCACATGCTCTTGTTACCCCGCTCGATCAGATAAGCGTGAATCCTTATCCAGTTGTTCCCCGTTAAAGGATCCTTGCCGTCCCAGTCCTTCTTGAGTTTCTCAAGCCGCCGGTCCATCCCGCTATCCAGGGGTAGTTCGTTCATGCCGCCCTTAGTTGGCACCAGATATCCCTTGTTGTACTGCCTGCAGGCAGCAACGCAGGCCCGGCAGCCAATACATTTGGTAACATCGAACAAGAACCCGTAACCCACTCTCTTACACCTCCAGTTTTCAAGAAGACGTTGGCGCGATGCTCACAACCCTTTCCCGGCCGACCTCGCTACTGGGGTAGAAGAAAGCCCCAGCCTTCCGCATCAAGGCTCCGGCGCATCCCTGCCGCACGGTAACCGGCGCGAACCGGATCACCGCCCGCGCCAGACGCCGCCAAACCCACCGTCCTGGCTGCCCGATCCATCCCGGCCGGAACGCACTCCGCCACCTCGGCGGCAACCAGGTTGATATCCGGAATTCTTTCCCCGCCGTAGTCCCATCTCGTTTCGCGGAGAGAGTCAGGTATACATCCGCCTTGCCCGTACGCATCACGCACGGCTTTGAAAAGCCTGTCGGCTATCCAGAGCGGCGCCCGCGCGTCTCCCGAAGGCTCAACCGCCCTGGCGCACCACTGAACCCAGCGTCCTTGACAGAGAAGCGAACCCTCTTTTTCCCACGGCGCTACCGCAGGCAGGAGGAAAACCTCCGCTCCGGGCCAAAACTGAAGAACTCGTTGGCGTTTGCGCTGCAGCTCTTCCTTACTCTTAAACCAGTCAACTAGAGCAAGCCATTCGAGGCCCGGGAACCAATCTGTCGCCTCTTCCGTGAGTAGAAAATCACCCCCCCAGATGAGCACACCTTTAATCCTTTCGCTCGCCAGTAATTCAGCCCCCGTTTTTAGCGGAAATCCTATCCGGCGTAAAAAAGTTACGGCACCTGGATACCGGTTGCGGCTTACTACCGGTATGCCAAGTGCCCGTGCAAACTTACTTAAGAGATAAACCTCTTCGTTGTATAAAAAGAGATCAGCCCACAGAATCACAACACCCCGGACTTCTCCCGTTCCTTCATCATCCAGGGTTGCCTCCCCCACCGCTCTTATTCGCCCCGCAACTGAACGCAATACCCAACCCCAGTCCCGCACTTCCCACGCCTCTGCTCCAGCAGGACGATAAAACAGGGTGCTTCCGCCTGCCCCGCGCTCGCTTCTCAGAAGGCTTAGTTCGAGAAGCGATACGCCCTCACTACACAAAAAACCCTGGTTTACCGGGTGGTCAGGATCCCCTTCAAAGCCCGCCACCGCGCCGTCCTGCACCGTCAAAAGTACACCGCAACCGAAGTCACAACCCGGACAAACCACCGGAACTTCTCTTAACTGATCTATATTTGTAAGGCTTAATATTTCCGCCGGCAATCCTTTACCTTTCGCTTCCCTGCGGGGGTGAGATACGGGGCTCAAACCGCCGAGGCTTTTAAGAAAATCCCGTCGCGAGATCTTCTGCAAACCGGAAAGCACCCCCCTCCCTCACGAAAAAAGCGAAAGATACGGGAAAATGCGTGAAAAGTTATTGCCTTCACTATATCACTCTCTTGAAAAAGTGTCAATAATCACCGCCTGTAGCCGCCAGGTAAACCGTTCCGTAACCAACCGCCGCCTGCCTGCCGAAATTACCCGCTGGTACCTTCTCCCGCCAAAGGCAAATAAAAGGAGAGCCCACCCGGGTAAGGCGGCCCCTCGTCAAGTGGGGGCAGCGTTATCGTCCACTTTTATATCCGAGGGGTTGTGGGCTCTCGCTTTGGGAGACCCGCAGAATACGTTTGGTTTTCAGTGAAAATCGTCCGGTTCGAGATACGGCCGGTCGATATCCACCATCGCGTTTACCATCAGCTCGACCAGACCACCGTAATTGATCCGGTACTTATCCCAGAGTTTGTAGTGGGCGATGGCGTCTCTGATAGCTCCCTTGCAGTTAGAGCAGGGCGCACAGAGGTATTTATACGGGTATTTGTTCGGGTCGAGTTCGTTTCTGAAGGCCTCGAGGGTTTGCTTCATTTTCATCCTGGTCGAAACCTTGTTCCGCCACTGCGGGAAATTCATGGACTGCATGATTGCCAAGCCCCCGCCGCCGCCGCAGCAGTAGTTGTAAACGCTGTTGGGAGTCATCTCCCGGAACTGCGGGCACAGCGCTTTGAGCGCGTAACGCTGTGGGGTAACGATACCCATCAGCCGCACCATGTTACAGGGGTCGTGCAGCGTCACCGGGAAGTTATTCCGGCTCGGATCGAACTTGATAACGCCGCTTTTGATGATCTCCCACAGGAGCGGCAGACAGCCTTCGCGCGGCATTTCCGAGCTTGATAAACTCGCGGGCAGGACCCGGTCCGCTACGACCACCAGCGCCTTGGTCGCGTGACCGCACTCACCCACCACGATCTTCTTAACGCCGAGTTTCTGGGCTATTTTGACATGCCGCTGCGCCACCCGCGCCAGCTCAACGTCGTCGTTCCAGAGGCCGTAGTTTACGGCGTCGTATCCGACCACGTCGCTCGAAAGCGTCCAGCTGATCCCCGCCGCCTCGAAGATGATCGCAAAGGCTTCCGGATTCTCGGGCCACGAGAGGTACTCACCGGCGTTATGGATCAGCAGGATGTCGGCGCCCTTTTTATCAACCGGAATCTTGATGCTCTTGCCGGTCCGGTCACCGATATCCTCCTCCATGAACTGCACAGTTTCCTTGAAACCACTAGGAGTCATCTGGGTAGACGAACCGATGGTGAGGTGATAGACACAGCCCTTTTCTAAGATTTCCGGCGCCGCGATGCCGAACTCCTGGCTGAAGAGCTTCCGGAGCTCCCGGGCGATCATTCCGTTATCTACGCCCATTGGGCAGCGCTGGGCACACCGGCGGCAGATGGTGCAGCGGTGGCACGACTCTGCAAGGCGCAGCACCGTCCGCCAGTTGAGGTCGATGTCGGCACCCACGAAACGTCCCAAAAGTCTTCCTTCGGGGGTGAAATATTTCTTGTAGATGCGGCGCAGGACCTCAGCCCTGTAGGTGGGCCGGTAGATCTCCTGCCGCCCGCTACCCAAGTAAGCGTGGCAGGCATCAGCACAGGTCTGGCACTTAACGCAGTAGTCCATCGAGAGGCGGAAAACCTGAACGAAGGTCCAGCTCTCCTGCGGGTCGAAGAGCTTCTGGAGGCCGCTTAAAAACTTATGAACAAGCGCGTCTTCTTCTTCTTTGCTTTTAGGCTTCGGCAGCCCCATATCGGTATGGCCGTCGAAACTTAAATCGTACTTTTCCCACCAGCTCGCCGGCGCCGGTTTAAAGGGTTCTTCTTCGTCGAGGTACGGTAGCGGCATCAGATCCGCCACTGTGAGGTTAACGAGCGGTTCGTCGCCAGGCCTGGAAATGTCCTTAAGACCGACCTTCTTTCTGGCAGCGGCCACTTCCGCCATAACTTATCCCTCCTTAAAAATCTATCCCTAAGATAAGGGGCTCCCTAGCGCGCTCATCCCCCTCCTTCCTCCTAATCCTTTCCAAACTCCTAAATTATTAGAATTTTCAAATAATAACTTTACATATGCTCACTATATTGATAACACCTTTCCTGTAGGCGTGTCAATAATTTTTCAAATGTTCATTTAAGCACAAACAAAAAACCCCTCTCCCGGACAGGAGAGGGGTCAACCTTTCAAGCTACGTTCGGCTGATCAATGGAAGTCCTCGTATTCAATGAACGGACGGTCGATATCCACCATCGCGTTCACCATCAGCTCCACCAGGCCACCGTAGTTGATCCGGAACTTATCCCACAAGCCGTAATGGGTAATCGCGTCCCGGATGGTCCCTTTGCAGTTCGAGCAAGGAGCACACAGGTACTTAAAGGGATACTTCACCGGATCGAGTTCGTTCTTGAAGGCTTCGAGGGTCTGCCGCATCTTCATCCGGGCGCCAATCTTGTTCCGCCACTGCGGGAAGTTGAAGGACTGGATAATCGCGTAGCCCGAGCCGCCGCCGCAACAGTAATTATAAACCCCGTTGGGTGCCATTTCCCGGAACTGCGGCGCGATGGCTTTGAGCGCCAGACGCTGGGGCTTCACCACGCCCATCGCCCGAACCATGTTGCAAGGGTCGTGCAGCGTTACCGGGAAGTTATTCTTGCTCGGGTCGAACTTGATCGCCCCGCTCCGGATGATCTCCCACAAAAGTGGCAGGCAGCACTCCCGCTCGACCTCGGAGCTGGATAGCTCGCCGGCCAGCACCCGGTCGGCGATGACCACCAGGGCTTTAGTTGCGTGGCCGCACTCCCCAACAACTATCTTTCTGCAGCCGAGAGACTTAGCAATCTTCACGTGCCGGACTGCTACCCGCGCGAGCTCCACGTCGTCGTTCCAGAGCCCGTAGTTGACCGCATCGTAACCCACCGCCTCGCTGGCCAGCGTCCAGCTGATCCCCGCCGCCTCGAAAAGGATGGCGAAGGCTTCCGGGTTCTCCGGCCAAGATAAAAACTCGCCCGCATTATGGATCAACAGGATCTCTGCGCCCTTCTTGTCCACCGGTATCTTAATTTTCTTGCCGATCCGGTCACCGATATCCTCTTCCAGGAACTCCACGGCTTCCTTGAAACCGGACGGGCTCATCCCTGTTGAGGAGCCGACGCGCAGGTGCTGGACGCAACCCTTCTCTAAAATCTCAATTGGGGCAATGCCAAGCTCCTGGCTGAAAAGCTTCCTGAGCTCCCGGGCAATAAGCGCGTTATCGACGCCCATCGGGCAACGCTGAGCGCACCGGCGGCAAAGGGTGCAACGGTGCCCAAGCTCTGCCAGCCGCGTCACCGTCCGCCAGTTCACGTCGACATCCGCACCAACAAACTTCCCGAGCAGCTTCCCCTCCGGCGTAAAGTATTTTTTCCAGATGCGCCGCAGAATCTCCGACCGGTAAGTTGGCCGGTAGATTTCCTTACGGCCGCTCGCCAAGTAAGCGTGGCAGGCCTCGTTACAGGTCTGGCACTTAACACAGTAGTCAAAGGAGAGGCGGAGCGCCTGCTTGAAGGTCCAGCTATCCTCGGAATTAAAAAGTTTTTCGAGACCGCTTAGAAACCGCCGGACCAGGAAATCCTCTTCTTCCTTCGACTTGGGCTTCGGAATCCCGATGCAACAGTGGCCGTCAAGGCTCATCTCGTACTTATCGATGAACTTTTTGGGCGTGGGCTCAAGCGGGGGTTCCTCGTCAAGCCCCGGCAGATCGATAAGATCCCGCATCGACAAAGAAACAAGCGGGTCGTCGTTCGGCCGGGCAATATCTCTAATGCTAACTTCAAGCGCCATTATTTACCCTCCCTCGCGTCAACAATCTCAACCTCTTCAACCCAGGTCTTCCCAGGGACGATGTGTGGCCCGGCCCAAGTAAGCTTATAGGATAGCTGGGAGGTTATCTTTTTATCTACCGCCGAGCCCTTAACGTTTAAAATATCATCCCACAAAACCTTGTCAATCGTGAAGTACTTCGCGACGTAATGGAAGAGTTTAGAGAAGGGCATATAGAGCAGAAAAAGCTCGAAAATCAAAAATTGTAGCGCCACCCAGAAAGGAACCGTGACCGGCTGAAGCGTGACGGCACCCGCCACGTAAGCCCGCGCATCATCGAAGAAGTAGGGATCGGTTACCCAGGCGATAATGCCTGTCGCGAAGATTGCTAACAGGAAAAAGAGGTTAAAGTAATCTACGGGAGCCGTATAGGCGGCAAGCTCGGCAATCCCCACCCGTTTAAGGATGAGGCCCAGCGAACCGAAAGCACCGGCAATAATAGCTACAGCACCAACTACGTTGCTAAGGGGAGAAATAGCCCCCCAGTTAAAGACTTCTTCCACCACCAGCAGGACTGCCCAGAAGCACATCAGGTAAATACCCCAGTGCATGCAGAAGGAGAAAGGCCACATCCCGTACTTGTTGTACTCTTTTACCTTCTTCAGCAAAAAGACCTCTGAAGCCATATCCAAGATGCCGTTAATGCGAATGTGGTGGCGCGGCTTGCGGACGTAGTCAACCTCTTCCATGTAAGAACCGCCGTGATGGTGCTTGGGCTCGAGCGGCAGTGGGTAGAGCTCCCACCGCAGGTGGAGCGGCATAGAGTTAAACTTGATAAAGCGGTAGATTACCATAAAGACAAAGACCGCCACCGCGAGCCAGGCAAGGTAAGCTGCAAAAGATCCCATTTTTCTACCTCCTCAATGCTTGGAATCGACTCACTACTTGGAACCAAGCTCTCCGTAGTTGACCCTTCCGGCAACATCCTCCCGCCCCGACCTCAACCTCCCTTCCTGAGAGAAGCCCAACTGACTGGTGAAGAAAAAAGCAGACTACCGCGGCAGAAAAACCCCAGTGAACTTTGGTAAAATTATATATGCAGATTTCCGCTAAATTCAAGAGAAGCAGAGATTTACAGAATATTCTTAATATTTAAATAATTTTTCCGGGCTAAAATCAAAAGATTCAAAAAACAAGGGCTGCCCGTTGCGGCGCAGCCCCGTCAAGGAACAATTTTGGCGTGACGCTACTCGTTGCTTATGAATTCAAGTTCTATAAAAGGCTTCGGAAGATCCGCCATCGCGTTAACGATCAGCTCCACCAGGCCGCCATAAGTGATCCTGTATTTGTCCCAGAGACCGTAGTGGCCGATTAGGTCCCGCATCGCCCCCTTGCAGTTGGAACACGCCGCGATAACGTATTTCGGCTGGCTAGGGTCAAGACAATCCCTAAAAGCTTCGAGGATCTGCTTCGTCTTCATGCGCTCACTTACTTTTTTGCGCCACTGGGGGAAGTTAAGCTCGTTCATAATAGCAAACCCGCTACCGCCGCCACAACAGTAATTCCGCGCGCCATTAGGCGTCATTTCCCGGAACTGAGGGCAGATCGCCTTTACTACGTTACGTTGCGGCATAACGATACCCATCAACCTAGCTATGTTACACGAGTCGTGAAGCGTTGTCGGAAAGTTATTCCGGGAGGGGTCGAGTTTAATAACCCCACTCTTTACGATCTCCCAAAAAAGCGGCAGGCAGCTCTCCCGCGGTATCTCCGATATACTGAGGTCGCCGGGGAAGACCCGGTCGGTAATCACGCAGAGAGTTTTGGTCGCGTGACCGCACTCACCAACTACAATCTTCCTTACGCCGAGTTTTTTAGCAATTTGCACGTGCCGCAAACCTATTCGCGCCAGCTCCACGTCGTCGCAGAAGAGGCCGTAATTCACACCGTCGTATCCTACAGGCTCGCTGCTCAACGTATAATCGATGCCTGCGGCGTCGAAAAGAACCGCAAAAGCCCCCGGGTTTTCGGGCCAGGAGAGGTACTCCCCGGCGTTATGGATGAGCAGGATATCGGCACCTTTTTTGTCTACCGGGATTTTAATCTTCCTGCCCGTCCGGTCACCGATATCTTCTTCGATAAACTCGATCGCCTCTTTGAACCCCCCGACACTCATACCGGTAGAGGAACCCACTTTCAGGTGTTGCCGGGTGCCCTTGGCGTACAGCTCCTTCGGGGCTATGCCCATCTCCTGGCTGAAAAGTTTCCTTATCTCCCGCGCAATGAGGCCGTTATCGATGCCTACCGGGCAAACCTGCGCACACCTACGGCAGACGTTACAACGGTAAGATACCTCCATTAGCCGGATAACTAACTTGTAGTTAAGCTCGATGTCAGCACCAACGAGGGATTTCAGGAGTTTCCCGCTCGGCGTGAAATACTGCCGGTACAGACGCCGCAGGATCTCGGAACGGTAGGTCGGCCGGTAGATTTCCTGGTGCCCGCTCGCCACGAAAACATGGCACGCCTCGGAACAGGTCTGACACCGCATACAATAGTCGGTTGTAAGGCGGAGAATCTTTAAAAAGGTCCAGTTGTTTTGCGGGTCAAAAAGTTTTCCTAAACCACTTAAAAATCGCCTTACCAGCTCGGCCTTCTCCTGCTCCGTCTTCGGCTTAGGAACACCGACTGGAGAATGCCAATCGAGCGAAAGATCGTACTTTTCTAACCACGACTCTGGTGGCGGTTTAACCGGCGGTTCTGCATCAAGGTAAGGTAGGGGCATCAACTTTTTAGTGTCGAGCTTGAGCAACGGCTCATCGGTTAAGGCAGCCAGGCGATTAAAAGCCAGCCCTTTTTGCTCCTTCATTTTTCTCCACCCCCGTCGGTAAGCTGGGCTTCCTCAAGCCAGGTTTTACCAGGAACAATATGGGGACCCGCCCAGGAAACGATATACGAGAGTTGCTTGGCAATCTTTCGGTCAAGGGGACTATCCTTTACCTTAAAAGCGTCGTCCCAAAGAATCTTATCGAAGGTCAGGTACTTGATGGCGTAGTGGAAGAGTTTTGAAAAGGGCAGGTAAATCAGGAAAAGCTCAAAAAGAAGGAGGTGCAACCAAACCCAGAAGGGAACTGGGAGCGGCGAAGCCTCAAAAAAGAGCGCCTGTTTAATCAAGGCACGGGTGCAGTCGAACGTAAGGTCGGCGTAGGACCACGCGATAAGCCCGCTCCCAAAAACCGCACCGAGGAAAATCAGGTTGAAATAGTCCTCCGGCGTAGTGTAGGAACCGAGTTTATCATTGCCCACCCGCTTGAGAATAAGGCCGAGGGAGCCAAAAGCGCCGCTGATGAAGGCCACGGGGCCGAGAAAGTTCACCAGGCCAGTAAACACTCCTAATTTAAGGCGCGCCTCAACCGCCAGGAGCAAAAACCAGAGAAAGAGAAGGTAGATGCCCCAGTGCATCAGAAAGGAAAAGGGCCATAGACCGAACTGGTTATAATCCTTGAGCTTTTTTAGGAGAAAAACTTCCGAAGCCATATCTATCAAGCCGCCGATCCGGGTATGATGCCGCGCCTTTTTTACGAAATCAACCTCCTCCATGTAAGAGCCGCCGTAATGGTGTCGGGGTTCCGTAGGTACAGGATAAAGCTCCCAACGCAGAAAAACCGGTAGTGACGCATACCGCAGCATCCGGTAAAGCCCAACCAAAACAAATACCGCCACCGCAACCCACGCTAGATAACTAACGACTACCTCCATCCTCCGGCCCCCTTTTTTAGAATTTTTAAAATTTTCTTACAACTAAGAATAACATGGGGCGCCACGGAGGGCAAGAAGGAATTTGCCCGCCGTCTTGCCGTATGGTGGTAAAAAAAGCGCCAGACGGGCTCCATCAAGCCCAATTCCGGCGCAAAAACCACAAGTTTGCCGCGTCTCGTTACATTACGAAGAAAACCCTTTAAAACCGGGTAAAACCGGCCGCCACCTGGGCCAAACGGAGCAGCGGACCCGGGAAGAGGCCGAGCAGGATCACGCCGGCCAGGCCGAGGATCAGCGCCGCCTGGGTTCCCCAGCCATAGGTTATCGGTGTTGTCTCCGCCGGCTCATCGACGTACATAACCTTGATAACCTGGAAGTAGTAATAGATCGAGATCACGCTTAACAGCAGCGCAACGGCCGCTATAACCACGTACCCCGCCTGAACCGCTGCCGCAAAGACTGCAAATTTCGCCATAAAACCGGCCAGGGGCGGTACCCCCGCCAGTGAAGCTAAGGCGATCACCATGACGAAAGTTAGGAAGGGTGCCCGCCGGTTGAGCCCGGCAAAGGCACTCGTTTCGCCGCCTGCCGTAAAGTCGGCGAAAGCACTGATCACCGCGAAAGCCGTAACCGTTGATACCGCGTAGAGTAGGGAATAGTACATCACCGCCGCAGTACCCAGGCCGCTGCGCGCAACAACCGCAAGCAGGATGTAGCCGGCATGCGCGATACTCGAGTAGGCGAGCAGCCGTTTGATGTTGGTTTGCGGTAGCGCCAGAATGTTACCGATAGCTACGGTGATGAGCGCCAAGATCACCAGGAGCGGCAGCCAGACACCGCTTAACCCGGCAAAGGTTTCGCCAAAGAGGCGCAGCACCGCCGCCAGCGACGCCGCACTCGAACCGGTTGCCAGGAAGGCCACCGCTGGACTCGGCCCGCCTTCATAAACGTCGGGCGCCCACATGTGGAAGGGTACAACATAGATTTTGAACCCCAGACCGGCCAGGATCAGCAGGCAGCCCACACCGGATAGTACCGGCCATTCCCCTGCACTGAAGGCCTGCCTGATAGCCGTTAGGTAGGTGCTCCCGGTAAGTCCGTAAATGAGACTCATCCCGTAGAGAAGCACCGCCGACGCAAGACCGCTTAAAAGCAGGTACTTCAGACCTGCCTCTGCCGGCCGCACCTCACCACGTTGCAGCGCGAGTAGCACGTAGAAGCTGACGCTGATGAGCTCGAGGGCGATGTAGAGCGTGATGAAGTCAAGCGCCGAAGGCAGAAGCATCATCCCTGCGGCCGCAAAAAGAACTACAGAGGCGAAGTCCCCGCTCTTCACTCCCTTCCGGACCAAAAAATCCGGCGCGAAGAGCAGGGTCATGCCGGCGGCCACAATGGCAACCAGCTTGAAGAAAACGGCCAGGTCGTCAACCCGGTAGCTGCCGTAGAAAGCAGTCTGATTCACCCCAAAAAGCTTCGCGGCGAAAATGCCCGCTAAGAGAAGCCCGCCGACGCCAAACCAGGCCGCATCCTTCCTTTGCAGGTCGGCCTTTGTAAAGATGCGCTCCGTCAGGATGATGAGCCCGCACAAGGACACGATGATTTCCGGCAGTAACAACTTGACCGCATCCATTTACCGCACACCCCCTAACGCCGCGAGCCAAGTAGTAAGACCCGCTACCGGCGTGGCCCCTTTAAAACCAGCCATGATCGGATCTAACCCGCTGGTGATCAAATTCATAAGCAACGACGGATAGACACCCATGGCGACAATGAAGAAAACGATGACCGTGATCACAACCCAGTCGTGCCACACCGCGTCTTTGAGCTTGGCGAATTCCTTATGCCGCAAAGGCTCAAAGTAAACGCGCTGCAGGGCCCGCAGCATGTAGTAAGCCGTGAAAACGATACCCGAAATCGCAAGGATGGAGAGCGTCGGGAAAATAGGGAAAGAGCCGACGAAGACGGAGAACTCCGCCCAGAAACTTGCCGTTCCCGGCAGGCCCACGGAAGCCAAACAACCGATGGCGAAGGCGATTCCTAACACCGGCATCACCTTGGCCAGACCGCCCATCGCCGCGATTACCCGGGTATGCGTCCGGTCGTACGTCATTCCCGCAATGGCAAAGTTCAGGGCCGCCATGATCCCGTGGGCGAAAAACTGGAAAAGCGCTCCCGCCAGACTCGCGACCGTGAGAGCAGCAATACCGAGCACCGAGTACCCCATATGGCTGATACTCGAGTTGGCGATCATGTATTTGAGGTCCTTCTGGCCCATGGCAACGAAAGCAGCGTAGACCACGCAGACGATCGCCAGCACCGCGATCACCGGCGCCCAGAAGAGCGCCCCCTGCGGGAAGAGCCAGCAGGCGATCCGAATGATACCGTAAGCCCCCAACTTCATCACGACGCCGGCCAGGATCATACTACCGGCCGTAGGCGCTCCCGTATGGGCGTCGGGTAACCAGGAGTGGAGCGGCACAATCGGTACCTGAACTGAAAACCCGAGGGCAAAGATTGCGAAAAGCAACAACTGCTGGTTGCGGGTAAACTCATGCCTGGCGAGTTCCAGAAGGTCAAGCGAGTTAATCCCCGCTACGAAGTAAAGGCAGAGAATACCGAGGAGGGTGATGGCGCCGCCCAGCGTGAGGTAAAGGGCGAGCTTCATGGCTGCGTATTCCTTCTTCGTACTTCCCCAGACGGAAATCAGGATGTATTTCGGCAGCACCGCCAACTCGAAGAAAACGAAGAGGAGAAAGATATCAAAGGAAGCGAAGACACCGGCACAGGCGAAGGTAAGCGCCAAGAAGGTGATGTAATACTCCTTCACCCGGTCTTGGATGCCCCAGGAGGCAAAGACGCCCGTAAAGCCGACGATTGCCGTGAGGAGCAACATCACGGCGCTGATTCCGTCAACCCCTACAAAGTACTTGATACCGAAGCTCGGCAGCCAGTTGATCTTTTCCGCGAATTGAACACCGCCCGCGCTAAGGTCGTAGGCGAGAACCAGATAAGCCGCAAGGACCAGGGAAATCCCCGTCGTGACGGCCGCAATCCAGCGAATCAGCTCTTTCCGCGCTGGAGACAAGCAGAAGATGAGCGCTGCCCCGACCAGGGGTGCAAAAACGGTAGCGCTTACAACCGGAAAGCTCATCGTATCCCCCCTCCAATCGCCGCACTCACACCAGGTTCACCCAGAACCAGGACGGCCACAATCACCAGCACGCCTAAGAAGAAAATCAGCGCGTAACGCTGCACCCAGCCGTTCTGGAAGAGCCGGAGCGAGCGTCCCAGATCCATGAAGAAGGCACCGATGCCGTTGGCCAGAACACCCGTGAAGATGTTTTCCTCGAACCAGGCCAGCACCGCCGCGCCGCCGTCAACAAAGCGCCGGATGAACCAGAGGTAGATTTCGTCGAAGTAGTACTTCCGCTCGAAGAGCCGGTAGATCGGTCCGAGCATCTCGGAAAGCGGGTCCGCCGCAGTCTTCCGGCGCCCGTAGATCGCCCAGGCCGCGCCAATACCCGCAAGCACCATCAGGTTCGAAATTACCAACGTGGGAACGTCGAACCCTGCAGCGTGGTGCGGGTGTTTGTAATATACAAAGGAAGCAAAACCATGCTCAATCCCCGGCCAGGCAAGAAAGCCGGCAAAAATCGCGAAGAGGGAGAGGACCGTGAGCGGTACGATAACCGTCCAGGGTTCCCGCCGCAGGTGGCGGTCCGACTCCTCCCGCGCCACCGGATCCACCGGTTCCATCTTCCATACCTGGCTAGGCCGCGGGTTGCCAATATCGGGCAGCTCCTCGTGGTGGTCGTGGTCGTGACCGTGGCTGACCGGAGACCACTCCGAACGTGGTCCGAAGAAAACTACGAAGATAAGCCGGAAGGTATAGAAGGCGGTCATGAAGGCGATGATCGTTCCCAGCCAGTAGAGTCCCATATGGCCGCTCTCCTTCGCCGCCACCAGGATCTCATCCTTACTGAAGAAACCGGCGAAGGGGAAAAGACCGGCGTTGGAAAGACCAGCGATGATCATCGTAACGGCCGTAACCTTCATAAACCGGTAGAGACCGCCCATCCGCCAGATATTCTCCTCGTGGAAATAGAGGAGCATCACGCTGCCGGCACACAAGAAGAGCAGGGCCTTAAAGAAGGCATGGACCATAAGGTGGAAGGTGCCCGCCGTGAAGCCCCCCACGCCGAGCGCCATCATCATGTAGGCAAGGTGGCTACAGGTGGAGTAGGCGATGATCCGCTTCATGCGGCTCTGAGCGATGGCCATCGAAGCGGCAAGGAAAGCGGTAATACCGCCGATGTAGGCAACCACGAGCATCGCCTGCTCGCTCACGTGGTAAAGGTCGTAAACCCGGGCCACGAGGTAGACGCCTGCCGCAACCATGGTGGCGGCGTGGATGAGCGCGCTGACCGGGGTAGGACCTTCCATCGCGTCCGGGAGCCAGACGTGCAGTGGAAACTGCGCCGACTTACCAATGGCGCCGCAGAAGACCAGAACCGCCGCTACAGTGAGGGCTAAACCCGACAACTGCCCGGTCTCAATCGCGTGTGAAACCGCCCCGTAATTGAAAGCGCCGACATAGTAGAAAAGCATCAGGATACCGAGCAAGAAACCAAAGTCACCAAACCGCGTAACCACAAAGGCTTTCTTGGCCGCCGCCGCTGCTGCCGGCTTGAAGTACCAAAAGCCGATCAACAAGTAGGAACAGAGGCCGACCAGTTCCCAGAAGATGTAGACCATCAGGAAGTTGTTGGCGAAGACGATCCCGAGCATCGAAAAGGTGAAAAGCCCCATGAAGGCAAAGTAGCGCGAATAGCCGGGATCATGCTCCATGTAAGCCGTTGAGTAAACCTGGATGAAAAAGCTTACGAAGGAGACCACGAAAGCCATGGCGGCGGATAGCGGGTCGACCAGGACGCCGAATTCAATCTTCACCGGCCCCACCGTAAGCCACTTGATAGACGATTCGTAGACGCCAGGTGTAGCAATAACCCGGGCCAGCTGAATTATAGCCAACACCGCACTGGCACCAATCGCCGAAACAGTCACCAAACCGCTGAGCTTCTTGTAGGGCCAGGTTACCAGGCTAATTATCAGAAAGGCCGCAAGCGGTAAGAACAAAATCCACCACGCTAATTCCATCGTCTCTTCCGCCTTTCCTTACAATCTACCCGGCTAACCCTTCAGCCAGGTGAAGTCGTCGAGGTTGACGGTGTCCCGGTAGCGGTTCAGCACCAGCACGATTGCCAGACCTACCGCCACCTCTGCTGCGGCAACGGCGATAGTGAAAATGACAAAAAGCTGACCGAGCAACGCCCCGGGATCGATAAAGCGGGCGAAGGCCACCAAGTTGATATTCACCGCGTTAAGCATCAGCTCAATGCACATCAGCACCACGATCGCGTTCCGCTTTGTCAGCGCCCCGAAGAGCCCGATAACGAAAAGGATGGTGCTGAGGCCGAAGTAACAGGGCAGACCCACCATCAGGATTTACGCACCTCCTCCAGGGCGATCATAACCGCGCCAACGAGAGCCACCAGTAAAAGGACCGCCGCAATCTCGAAGGGAACCGCCAGCTTGCTCAGCATGGCCTCACCAAGGTACCGGGTGATGTCGGTAACCGGCGCCTGGTCCGAAATCCGCCACGGCTTCTGGCAGCCCAGCCCGACGAGGATCACCCCGAGCGCCGCCGCGACCAGCGTGCCAATTACCAGTTGCGGCAGGTTGCCCACAAACCGGTTCGAATCGACCATCCGGCCGCGCCGCGTGAGCATGATGGCGAAAGCAATAACCACTGCCACCGCGCCAACGTAAATCAGAACCTGCATCACCGCTAAGAAATTAGCCTGAAGGGTAAAGTAGACTCCGGCCACTCCGAGGAAGCAGACCACCATCGCCACTGCGGCGTGAAAGATGTTGCGCAGAAAAACAACTCCCAGACCCCCACCAAGCACAAGAACGGTTAGGGCAGCAAACGCAACGTAACTTCCGAGTTGTCCGTCAACCATCACTCAGCCACCTTCCTTTGAGCGGATTCCTCCCGCCCCGCCGGACCCTTGACCGCCACGGCCTTACCCCCACCAGTTGCCCCGGGGCTCGGCGCGGGTAGAAATCCCTCAGCAAGCTCCACCCGGAGGACAGAACGGTCGTAACAGGTAAGGTTGATCTGGTCGGTCATGACCAGCGCGTTCTTGTTGCAAGCCTCCACGCAGAAGCCGCAGTAGAGGCAGTACTGCAGGTCCATCTCGTAGCCGACCAGGCGCAGCTTCTTGTCCTCGCCCCGTTCCGTCCTGACGGTGATCACCCGGTTGGGGCAGGCATTCTGACACAGTTTACAGCCGACACACCGCGCCGGGTAAAAACAGAAGCCGCCCCGGTAAATGGGTGAAAACTTTAACTTCTTAAACGGATACTCAACAGTGATGGGGCGCTTTAACATCACCCCGAGGGTTACCCGTAAACCACGTAATGCTCCTCTTCCGTGCGCCACGCTTTCTCACCCACCAATCCACCGAATAAGGGCAACCTCGCCGGCGCTAACAAAGATGTTGAGCAGCGCCAGCGGTACGAGAATCTTCCACGCAAAGTCCATCATCTGGTCAATCCGGAACCGGAGCCACGTCGAACGCACCCACATGATGCAGAAGGTTAAGGCCATCGCCTTGACCATAAACCAGACAAAGGGCCAGAGCCACGGCAGGAAAGAGAAAACCGGACCGTGCCAGCCGCCCAAGAAAAGCGTCGTGGCCATAGCCGAAATGGCAAAGGTATTCCCGAACTCTGCCAGGAAGAAAAGGGCGAAGCGCATCCCGCTGTACTCGGTATTGTAGCCGGCAACCAACTCCGATTCTCCTTCTGGCAGATCGAAGGGCGTCTGCCCCGTTTCCGCCAGCCCGCAGAGAAAGTAGATAATGAAGCCGAGCGGCTGGAGGAAAATAAACCACCGGGGGAGGAAGCCGAGCCAGGTTCCGCTCTGCGCCCGGACAATTTCCTGCGTGCTGAGCGTCCCTGCAAGCATCACCGCTCCCAAGAGAGCCAGCACCATCGGAACCTCATAGCTGACCACCTGGGCCACCGAACGCATACCGCCCACGAGGGAGTACTTGCTATTGGAGCCCCAACCGGCCATGAGCAGACCGAAGGCCGCCAAGGAACCAAAAGCAATGAAAAAGAGAAGGCCGACGTCAAGGTCGTTAAGGATCCAGGTCGGTGAGAGGGGCAAAACCATAAAAATCATACCGCAGGACAAGAAAACAAGGTAAGGCGCTAAAATGAAAACCGGTCGGTCAACCTGGGCGGGAATGATGTCTTCCTTTTGCATCAATTTGAGGGCGTCCGCCACGGTCTGGAGTAAACCAAACGGACCCGTGACCCGTGGCCCCAACCGGCACTGCATATGCCCCATGACCTTCCGCAGCATATAAACCAGCACGAGCGCCAGGATAGAAATCAGGGTTAAGACCAAAAGACCCGCGCCGACCCGGTAGAGTATTTCCGCCAGCCAGGCCGGAACGCCGCAGCCTTTCAGCCACCCGATTATCGCCGGGTAGGCACCCAAGCCTTGGGTTACATCCACATTTTCACCCCTTTGCGACTATTGAAGCCTAACGGTCCACTTCGCCCATTACCGCGTCGTAGCCAGCGAAGATGGCGATAAAGTCGGCAATCTTCCAGCCCCGCACTAATTCCGGCAGGGACTGCAGGTTGATGAAGAGCGGCGGCCGCCACCGGAAACGGTAAGGATTAGGCCCGCCATCGCTCACCACATAGCACCCCAGATCCCCCTTAGGCGATTCGATATGGACGTAAGCTTCGCCCGCAGGAGGCTTCAAAACCTTAGGCACCTTGCCCATGACGGGACCCGGGCCCACTTCCTCGAGGTAAGCGATCGCCTGCTCGATGATCCGCATGCTCTGCCACATCTCGAGGACGCGCAGCCAGTAAAAATCCCACGCGTCGCCGTTCTTGCCAAGCGGCACCTTAAAATCAAACTTGCTGTAGAGCGAGTACGGGTCCACCTTGCGGACGTCGTAGTTCACACCCGCAGCCCGAAGCATCGGACCGGTGATGGAGTACTTTAGCGCAACCTCCTTCGTGAGTTTCCCGACCCGCTTCAGCCGCATCTGGAAGATCTCGTTGCCGCTTAGGATGTTGTTGTACTGCTCAATGTGACCCGGCATTTCCTTGAGGAACTTTTTGAGCCGCGGGATGAACTCGTCCGGCAGGTCGCGCGCCACCCCGCCAATCCGGAAGTAAGTGGGGAACAATCGCCCCCCGGAAAGCATCTCCAATAGATCGTAGATCGTTTCCCGCTCACGCCAGACGTAGAGGAAGGGCGTAATAGCTCCGGTATCCAGACCAAAGCAACCAATCGCCATCAGGTGGCTGTGGATACGGCCGAGCTCCGCAAGGATGACCCGGATGATCTCCGCCCGTAAGGGGACTTCGATCCCGGCTAGCTTTTCCACCGCCATCACGTAAACCTGGTTGTTGTTGATCGCCGCCAGGTAGTCGGTCCGGTCGGTGTACGGGATAACCTGGGCCCAAGTCCGCGTCTCCGCGATCTTTTCGAGGCCCCGGTGGAGGTAACCGATAATCGGCTTGAGATCAACGATCGTTTCCCCGTCAAGTTCCACAACAGCCCGGAAAACGCCGTGCATCGAAGGGTGTTGCGGCCCAAAGTTTACCAGCACCGTCCGCGGGGCGCCGTTGCCGTTCGGGGAAATTTCTCTGATGTCGAGCGGTCCTTCTGTAGAGGTACCGGTCAGGTAGATTTCGTGCGGTTCGGTTTCCGGTGGTGCCTGATCGAAAGCCTTGAAGTCTTTCCGGAAGGGATGCCCTTCGAAACCTTCCCAAAGCATGATCCGGCTGAGATTGGGGTGGCCGGTAAATTTGACCCCGAAGTAATCGTAAACCTCCCGCTCCAGCCAGTTGGCCGCGGGCCAGATGTTGCTTGCGGTAGCCACTTCCGGTTGGTTCCGGTCAACCGGAACCTTGACCACCACCGTATCGGGTTTCTCGAGGTTCATCAACCGGTAGACGACCGTGATCTGGTTCTCCTTGATGTAGTCGACCGCGGTAAGATCGTGGAGCTGGTGGAAGTCGTAATCATCCCGGAGCGCCTGCAGCACGTCTGCGGCCTGCGGCGGTGCAACCTTAAGCTCGAGAACGCCGTCACGGTCGATACTGACCGTAACCGCTTCCCCGAAACGCCTGGAAAGGCCGGCTTTTATCTTTTCGGCATCGCGCGTTTTCATCGCCCTCTACTCACCACCGATTCCTTCATAATCTTTTCCCGCAGCCGCAAAATACCCTCAATGAGCGCCTCCGGCCGCGGCGGGCATCCCGGGACGTAAACATCCACCGGGATGATCTGATCAACGCCCGGTACCACGCTGTAAGAATCGCGGAAAGGCCCGCCGCTGATCGCACAGGAACCCATCGCCAGAACGTACTTGGGGGAAGCCATCTGCTCGTACAGGCGCTTCACGGTCGGCGCCATCTTTTTGGTGAGCGTTCCGGCCACTAACATCAGGTCCGCCTGCCGGGGTGAAGCGCGAAACATTACGCCGAACCGGTCAAGGTCATAGCGGGCCAGCGAGCCCGCCATCATTTCAATCGCGCAACAGGCCAGACCGAAGGTGAGCGGCCAGATGGAGCTCATACGCGCCCAGTTAAAAACGAGATCGAGCGGCGCGATGAGAACGTTACGGTGGACCACCATTTTCTTCAGCGCCGCCCGGGTCGCCTCCTGAATCCGGTCCTGCACGCAGACCACTGGCTCCGCCCCGGACGCCGCAACAGCCCCGGAGTGACCGGTATCTTCCATGGAAACCGAGCGTTCTACTTCCATTCGAGTGCTCCTTCCTTCCAGGCGTAACCCAGGCCGACCAGCAGAATGAGAATAAAAAGAATAGCCTCGATGTAAGCAAAGAGGCCGAGCCGGTGCAGGGCTACCGCCCAAGGGTAAAGAAAGATTGTCTCCACATCGAAGACGACGAAAACGAGAGCATAGAGGTAATAGGCCACGCGGAAACGGACCCATGTCTCGCCCCGCGTAGGAATACCGCACTCGTAAGGGGCCTGTTTAACAGGCGATTTGGGAGGCTTAGCGCGAAGAACCCATGCCAGAGCCAGCACAAAAACCGAAAAGCCCAGAATCACCAACGGATAGATAGCCAGGGTTAAGTAATCCTGCTGCAAACAACTCCACCTCCCGGATAAGATTTGGAGCCTCCGCGAGCTACCCTGAACCAACCGCTCCGGCCGGAACTTGATTCTTGCCCGCAAATGTTCCGGTCTTTACAGGCTGGCCCGGTCTTCCTGCGTCTCACCTCCCCGAGCTTTTATGAGCTCTTTAATTGTTGAGTAACTCAGAAACAAAAACTATCCGGAAAATTTTCTCTTTAAAAGGATTATGAAGCAAGGGACAGGTCTATTACGTCTTCTTTTTGGTCGAAATTTGCCGAAAGAAACCAGGAACAGCCTAAATTTTCATATTATTTTAATATAAAGCACCAGGGCTTTCAACATCTTTCTCTTAACGGGTGGTTAAAAAGTTTTAGCGGCAGCTATAAGGTCCGTAAGTGTCTCCTCCTCCCGAAGAACAACCGCCGCCCTACGAACCCTCACCCGAAGTCCGGCGTCAGCCATTCCTCCGCCACCTTCTCTACCCGCTGGTGCTTCTTGAGCCGCCCGGCCAGCTCTGCGGCTTTAAAACCTCCAGGTAAAAGCATCTCCGGCACGAGCTGCGATAGCGGCACAACCACGAAGGCGCGCTCCGTAAGATGAGGGTGCGGCAAGGTCAACTCCGGCGTAGCAAGCTGCAGGTCGCCATAGAGCAGGAGGTCCAGATCAATGAGGCGTGGGCCCCAGCGTTTTTCCCGGACCCGGCCGAGGGACGCCTCGATCTTAAGGAGCCACGCCAGAAGTTCCCGGGGCGGCAGCGCCGTTTCTACCTCAACCACACTGTTGAAAAACTCCGGCTGGTCCTCAACCCCTAAAGGGGCGGTACGGTAGAGCGGGGCCACCCGCTTTACCGTAATCTCCCCTGTCTCCGCGAGCAGCCGTACGGCCCGGCGCATATTCTCGCGCCGGTCACCAAGGTTACTGCCGACGCCGATATAGGCAGTCACTTCGCCGGACAACTTTTCCCCCGCAAGATTTCCACGCCGACGGTTTCGAAATATCCCGGCAGCGGTGCCCCCGGTTTTCTTACCCGCACGCCCACCTGCCGGACCGGAAAACTCTCGAGGATGGCGGTAGCCACCGCCTCCGCCAGCGCTTCGAGCAACTGGAAGGAACGGCCGCAGACTACCGCTTCCACCTTATGGTAGACATCCAGGTAGTTGATAGTCAGCTCCAGGTCGTCCGCCCGCCCGGCAAGGGAAAGGTCAAGGTAAAGGGCCACGTCAATCAGAAAACGTTGCCCGGTCTCCCTCTCCGCAGGGAACACGCCGTGCCGCGCAAAAAAAGCCATCCCTTCAAGAAAAATCTTATCCATGTAATTACGCGCCCCGCCGAAATTCAGCCTTTGCGCTTTAAAGCATCGGTCATCCGCGCCACCCGGACCATCTCCTTGACGTCGTGCACCCGGACGATATCTGCGCCCTTCATGATGCCCACGGCTACTGTAGCCGCTGTTCCTTCCATCCTCTCGGAAACGGGAAGGTCAAGCGCGTAACCGATGAAGGACTTCCGGGAGGTCCCGATAAGGATCGGGCAGCCCAGGGCGTTGAGTTCCTCAAGCCGGCGCATCACCTCGAGGTTTTGTTCGGGTGTTTTGCCAAAACCGATGCCCGGGTCAATAATGATCCGCTCCCGCGGGATGCCGGCCGATACAGCAAAGGCGATCCGCTCGTTGAAATAGGCGATAATATCCGCCATTAGGTCCCGGTAGGCCGTCCCCTTCTGGTTATGCATTAGCACCACCGGGGCACCAGCAGCGGCTACTGCCTCGGCCATCCCTTCGTCCCGCAGCGCCCACTGGTCGTTCACGATGTGCGCCCCCGCCGCCAGCGCCGCCCGCGCGACCGCTGCCTTTGAGGTATCGATCGAGACGGGCACCGGAACCGCAGGGATAACCGCCTCCAGTACCGGAAGCACCCGCCGCATCTCTTCCGCCGCGTCGACCGGCGTGTGGCCGGGGCGTGTCGACTCGCCCCCGATATCGATGATATCTGCGCCCTGCGCCACCATCTCTATCGCCCGCGCTTTCGCGGCTTCCACCGTTTCGTAGCGGCCCCCGTCGGAAAAGGAATCGGGCGTCACGTTGAGGATGCCCATTACCAGGGTCCGTTCCCCGATAACCAGCTGCCGGCCCCGGCAATCTAAGGTGTAGGGCCGACGCCCTTCAATATTCTCCAGCACCCGGCGGATCTCCTCACCGAGCCGCGCGAGACCGAAAGGCTGGAGGCGCAGTTTACGCACTAACTCTTCGTACTGGCGGAGGGTTCCCAAGAGCAGAACGTCCGTTTCCGCCACCGAATGATTGATTACCCCGCGGGAGACAGCCGCCTCCCCGCCTTTTGATAGCATCTCCTGCTTCAAAATGTTGGCCTGTACGGGGCTGAGCCCGCGAATTTTTACCGCCCGGAAGACCGCCTTCGGCGCCATAATCCGGCAACCCGGATCGTCGGCCCCCACACTCCTTATTTCTTCCGCCGCCGCCCGGAGGTTGGCAACTGTCACCACGCGCACTTCGTACTCGGTTCCCATTTTCATCGCGATCCCACCGACAAAAGAGCCGCAGGATAACTCCCCCTGCGGCTTTTCCGCCTCCTTACCTAACTCAGAGACTTCCCGTCAAGCTTGGCGTCGAGGATGCGGGGCAAGTGCTCCAGCCCGCTCTGGTCACATTCCTCAATTTCCCCGGCGTCCACCAACTTCGCGAGCTTGGGGTCAACGGGGAGGGTGGCGAGCAACTCGAGCCCCGTTTCCGCCGCTACGGTTTTGCCCTGCGGCGCGCCGAAAGCGTAAATCTTCTCGCCGCACTGCGGGCAGACGATGTAGGCCATGTTTTCGACCAACCCGAGAAGCGGGACCCCCATCATCTCGGCCATTCTGATCGCCTTCCGGACTACCATGATGGTAAGGTCCTGCGGCGACGAAACCACGATAATCCCGCTTAGCGGCAACGACTGCATCACCGTCAGCGGCACATCCCCCGTCCCGGGCGGCAAATCAACAAAAAGGTAGTCCAGGTCGCCCCACGCCACGTCGGTCCAGAACTGCTTGATTGCGCCGCTGATTACCGGTCCCCGCCAGATAACCGGCTCATCCTCTTTTTCGAGGAAGAGGTTCATCGAGATCACCCGGATACCGCAGGCCGTCCGCAGCGGGTAAAGGACTTCTCCCACAACCTCCGGGCGCCCCTTTACCCCAAAGCTCTTCGGGATGCTCGGGCCAGTGACGTCGGCGTCGAGGATGCCCACCTGGTAGCCGTCGCGGGTGAAGGTTACCGCCAAAAGCGAAGTAACGAGGGACTTACCAACCCCCCCCTTGCCGCTCATCACGGCCACGACCCGCTTCACGTTAGAAAGCTCGTTCTGCTGCAAGTACTCGAACTTTGGTTTCCCTTTGCCGGCTTCGCGCCCGTCACAGGCAGCGCAGGCTTCTCCGGTCTGCCCACTTTTCGTTTCCCCGCTCAAAGCAAAATCACCCCGTCCGTCCAGAATTTTATTCCCTGCCGCAGCGCCGCCGGTGCCGGTAACCCCGAAAAACCTCGCGTATTTCCGCAGGCGTTATATTTTTGATTTCTGCGCTGCCACATTTGGGGCACACCTCGGTTTCCGGGTTCCCCCGTGGCTCTTCCCACTCATTCTTGCAGGCCGGGCACTGCATTCGCCGCGTAATTAACTGGAAATAACCTCCTTCAACCCGGATAGCCTTCCCCTTTACCAACGCCTCCGCAATCTTCGCGCGGGCTCCGGTCAGCAGCCGCTGAAAAGTAGGGCGCGAGATGCCCATCCGGTCGGCACACTCTTCCTGCTCGAGTCCTTCCAGGTCTTTAAGTCTGATCGCCTCTACCTCCTCTACCCCGAGAGAAACCTCTTCCAGGCGGTAAAGGGGTATCCCGGCGGGTTTAAAAAAGGTGCAGTGGGGCATGTACTCTACCCGACGGCACTTTGGCGGCCTCCCCAAGCTCGCAGCCCCCTTTCGAAAAGATCGCGGAAGGGCGAGGACCAAGATATAATTATACCGGCTGGGATAAACCGGGTCAAGAAAAGCGACGGGAATTGGGGCAAAAACACCCGGGGCAAAACGCTGCAGCCGGACCAAAACCGGAACAGAGGCAAAAACCGCCCGGTAAAAGTTACGGGGAGGTAATTTCCTCCCCGTACTCGTTTTCCCCGCGTCAGGTGCCCCACGGTTAAAAGAGACCCACAGTACGCCCGTTTTCGTCGATATCCACCTTGAAGGCCGCCGGCTGCGAAGGCAACCCGGGCATAGTCCGCATCGCCCCGGCCAGCGGGTAAAGGAAACCGGCACCGACCGACGCCCGGATATCGCGGATCGGGAAGATGTAATCCCGCGGCACGTTGAGCAGCTTCGGGTCGTGGGAAATCGAGAGGTGGGTCTTGGCCATACAGATGGGCAGTTTACCCCATCCCTGGGCCTCGAACTGGGCGATCTTTCTCTCCGCCAACGGCTCGTACCGCACCCCGGCAGCATTATAAACCTTAGTCGCCAAAATCTCGATTTTTTCCTTGATTGTGAGATGATCCGGATAAAGGAACTGGAAGTTGCTCGGTTTTTCGCAGGCCTCTACCACGGCCCTCGCCAAGTCGACCGCCCCGGCGCCGCCATCCGCCCAGACGGTGATCGGGTAGGCCCCTTCCGCCCCGGCCGCGAGCGCCTTCTGCCGCACCGCCTCGACCTCGGCATCGGTATCGCTGACAAACCGGTTGATGGAAACCAGCACCGGAACACCGAAGTACCGCGCGATCTTGATCATATGGGCGAGGTTCTCGCAGCCCCGCTCGACGGCGGGCACGTTCTCCCGCAGAATCTCTTCCGGCAGCGGTTTCCCAGCCACCACGTTGCCGACGCCGCCGTGCATTTTAAGCGCCCGGATGGTACACGTGATTACCACACAATCAGGCTTCAGGCCCGAGTAACGACACTTGATGTTCATAAACTTCTCCATCCCGAGGTCCGCGCCGAAGCCGCTCTCCGTAACCACGTAATCCGCAAGCTTCAGCGCCATCATATCCGCCAAGATGGAACATTGGCCGTGAGCGATGTTCGCAAACGGACCGGCGTGGAGGATACAGGGCTGCCCCTCAAGTGTCTGGATCAGGTTCGGCTTGATAGCTTCCTTCATGATTACGGTCATGGCCCCGGCTGCCTTCAGGTCCTCTGCCGTAACCGGCTTCCCATCGTAGCTGTAGCCGATAACGATCCGCCCCAAACGCCGGCGCATATCCTTGAGGCTGGTCGTAAGCGCTAGGATCGCCATTACTTCGGAAGCCACCGTAATATCAAAGCCGGCCTCGCGCGGGTATCCGTTCTCCCGGCCGCCGAGTCCGATCACGATGTTGCGTAGCGCCCGGTCGTTCACGTCAACCACCCGCGGCCACATAATGGTAAGCGGGTCGATGTTGAGCGGGTTCTTGTGGAGGATAGAGGCATCAATCATCGCCGCGAGCAGGTTGTGCGCCTGCCCTACGGCGTGAATGTCACCGGTAAAGTGAATGTTTAAGTCCTCCATCGGCACGACCTGGGAGTAGCCGCCGCCCGCAGCACCGCCCTTAATGCCGAAAACCGGCCCCATCGAGGGCTGGCGGAGGGTGCAGATCACCTTCTTGCCGATCTTCCCGAGAGCCTGCGTGAGACCGATGGTGGTAACGGTTTTTCCTTCACCAAGGGGGGTAGGGGTGATGGCGGTAACGTCGATGTACTTTCCGTTAGGGCGGTCCTTAAATTTCTCCAGGACCTCAAGTTTGATCTTGGCTTTGTAACGGCCGTAGTAGTCAATGTCATCCTCGTCGAGGCCGATCGAGGCGGCGATGTCCCGGATCGGGATCATCTTGTGGGCTTGGGCAATCTCGAGGTCGCTCGGTACAACCCGCATACAGCTCTCCCATCCCTTCTTTTGTGAAAATTCTCGGCTTACCCCCGTCAGGGATTTTGATTGCTTTAGTTTAGCACTTTCCCGGGTCGTTTTACAATAAACCCCGCTTTTAAAAGCCATAAACGGCGCCCAAACTGCCAAAAAAGGGCATTGATTAGCTCACCCCGCAAAAGCCAGCCGCACCCAACACAAAGGCGGCCCCCACAGGGCCGCCCCGAACATTGACGCTGCGTAACATGGACCCGCGAAGATTACTCATAAATCCACCTATCGAGCGGCCGCTCGTAATTTAAGAGCTCGTCCGCCTTAAAAAAGATGTCGATCTCCCGCGCCGCGCTCGCCGGCGAATCAGAGCCGTGCACCACGTTGCGCCCCACGTCGATCCCGTACGTACCGCGGATCGTACCGGGAAGCGCCTTCTGCGGGTCAGTTGCCCCCATCATTTCCCGCGCCGCGGCGATTACGTTCTTCCCCTCCCAGACCATAGCGACCACGGGACCGGAAGTGATGTAACGCACCAGCCCTTCAAAAAAAGGTTTGCCGCGGTGCTCGGCGTAATGGGTTTCGGCAACTTCACGCGGCATGGTAAACATCTTGAGCCCCACCAGCTTGTAGCCGCGCCGCTCAAAACGGGCAATGATCTCACCGACAAGACCCCGTTGCACCCCGTCGGGCTTAACCATAACGAAAGTCCGTTCCAAAAATCTCTACCTCCCAGTGCTACTTAGCCTTCTGTTTTAACCGGCAGTCCCCTACTTTCGCCGGCTTTACCGCCCGCCGCCTTAACCGCCAGGCCGCTCAAAACCGCAACTTCCTAAAGGTAACCGCCGGCTCCGGTTGGGTCAGCGGTAAGGGACACTTCGTCTCCTTATTGAAAGAGATCGCCGGCGCCGGCTTGTCTTCGGCGCGGCCATCCTCCGGCACCCCCATGAGCGCAGCAAACTCTTCCGCTTCGATCGTCTCCTGCTCAATAAGGCGGTTGGCCACTAACTCGAGCTTGTCGCGGTTCGCGGTCAGAATCTCCCGCGCCCGGTTGTAGCAATCGTCAATCACCCGCCGCACCTCGCGGTCAATCGCGTAGGCAATCTCCTCGCTGTAATTCCGGTCCCGCGCGATATCCCGGCCCAGGAAAGGCGTGTCGTGCTTGTGGCCGAAAGTGAGCGGGCCCAGTTCCTCGCTCATCCCGTACTCCATGATCATCCGGCGCGCGATCTCCGTAGCCCGCTCGAGGTCATTCTGGGCGCCGGTGCTCACCTCTTTAAGCATCAGGTCCTCGGCTACCCGCCCCCCTAACAGCATGGTGATCTGGTCCAACAGCTGGGACCGCGTCATGTAGTAGCGGTCTTCCTTCGGCAGCAAAAGCGTATAGCCGCCCGTCCGCCCGCGCGGGATAATCGAAATCTTATGCACCGGGTCGGTATGCGGCAGGAGGTAACCTACGATTGCGTGACCAGCTTCGTGATAGGCAACGAGCCGCTTTTCCTTGTCGCTTATGACCCGGGACTTCTTCTCCGGACCGGCGATTACGCGCTCGACCGCATTTTCCAGGTCCTCCATATCAATCTTCTTTTTATTCCGCCGCGCTGCGAGAAGGGCCGCCTCGTTCAAGACGTTCGCCAAGTCGGCACCGCTGAAACCGGGTGTCCGCCGGGCCAACACGTCCAGGTCCACATCATCAGCCAAAGGCTTGCCACGGGCGTGGACCTTCAGGATCTCCTTGCGGCCGTTGATGTCGGGGATGTCCACCACGATCTGCCGGTCAAACCGCCCGGGACGCAAAAGCGCCGGGTCCAAGATATCAGGCCGGTTGGTCGCGGCGATGACGATTATGCCGTCGTTAGGGTTGAAGCCGTCCATCTCTACCAGGAGCTGGTTGAGCGTCTGCTCCCGCTCGTCGTGGCCGCCGCCCAAACCCGCACCCCGCTGGCGCCCCACCGCGTCGATTTCGTCAATAAAAACGATGCAGGGCGCGTTTTTCTTGGCCTGCTCAAAAAGATCCCGCACCCGCGCGGCCCCCACGCCGACAAACATTTCCACGAAATCCGAGCCGCTGATGCTGAAAAAGGGAACGCCCGCCTCCCCGGCCACCGCTCGCGCCAGGAGCGTCTTCCCGGTACCCGGTGCGCCGAAAAGGAGCACCCCTTTGGGAATGCGTGCCCCTAACTCGCTAAACTTCCGGGGGTTCTTCAGGAACTCGACGACCTCCTGAAGCTCCTCCTTCACCTCGTCAATGCCGGCAACGTCGGCAAAGGTGACCCGCTTCCGCTCGTCGGTATGCAGCCGCGCCCGGCTTTTACCGAAAGACATCACCCGGCTGCCGCCTCCCTGCGTTTGCTGCAACATAAAGAAAAAGAGCCCGATGAAGACCAGCACCGGTAAAAGGGCGGTAAGGAGATTCGCCCACCAACCGGGCTCCTGAGGCGGCAACTGCTCAATCCGCACTTTTTTCTCCCTGAGAAGCGGGTAAAGCCGGTCGTCAAGCACGGGACCGGTAGTCCGGAATTTGGTGCCGTTGCGCTTGGTCCCCTCGATAAAGTTGGTGTTGCTCTGGGTCCGGATGACCACGCTGGCAACTTCGCCCTGCTCAAGCGCCTGGAAAAAATCGCTATAGCTGATGCTGGCAACGTCGCCTTTGGGTGGTCTGGCGTACTGAATAAGCAAAATGATCACCAGGACGATGAGCAGGTAAATGCCTACGTTTTTAAAACGCTGCAAAAAACTCTCCCCCCGTTTTTCTCCCACCAAACGAAAGATTACTAACCAATAGATTATACCACAGCCACAGCCCTTTTATAAGCCTATAACACCGCAGATGGGAGTCTTCATATAGATTCTTCGCCGGAGGGTAAATTTTTTCCTGCTTTTCCCCGCAAAGTGATTACTTATAAGTCGTTTTTCTCCAGAGGAATAAGCTCCAAGTGAAGGCAGCGCCTCGTCTGGGAGGTTACCCGCACCGGCTCTGCCGGCCGCACGCCGGCAACCCATAAGATGCCGGTAGCGTCGACAATAAGGGGGATTCTATCCCGTTGGTAACGCGGAATCTTCTGGTTGATAAAGAAGCTCTTGAGCCGTACGGGAGCCGGGTAGCCCAGAGGATAAAAAAGGTCCCCCGAACGGCGCCGCCGCACGAAAAGAGGGGGCTTTACCCGTTCGTAATCGAGGAGCGTTTCCTGCAGCGGCAAGGTGGCAGGGTCCCTCCCGGGAGCCACTAGCTCGGCCTTAACGGCCACCCCTATCTCCCTAATGATGACCACGCCGGGAACAGGAAGCGGATAGCAGAAGTCGGGAACCGCCGGTATCGCACCGGTCCGGAAGAGAAGCCGCCCGTGAAGCCGGACCGCCTTCACCCCCCGGGGTAGAATAACTTCCCTGCCGGTGGCGCGCTCCAGTAACCTTAGCACCTCCTCCGTATGGAGGAAATCAAGGTCGTAAACGCTTCCCGTTACTTCCCGGTAAGCCAGACGCACCACCCGTCGGGCCATCGCCCGGGGTAGCGTTGATATGGCGGCCCCGTCGAAATAAACGCCCGCCGCCGCGACGCTGCGGAGGCCAGCGTAAACCTTCGCCGCCTCCGCCGCCAGGAATTCCTCTTCTTCCCGGAGAACCGCCGCTAGGCGACCAAGAGCAGGCACAAGCGCCGGATTATACTCCCGCTCCAGGAGGGGGAGGAGTTCGTGACGGATCTTGTTCCGGCGGTAAGCCGTCTGGATGTTTGAGGCGTCATAACAGGTTTTAAGTCCCCGGGAAGCACAGTAAGCCTCGATGGCCGCGCGCCGCACCTCAATAAGCGGCCGCACGAACGGCCCGCGCACCGGCGGTATCCCTTTGAGCCCCGCCAGTCCCGTTCCCCGAAGAAGGTTCATGAGCACCGTTTCGGCTTGATCATCGGCCTGGTGCCCCAGCGCCACCTTCGCTGCGCCCACCGCGCTGAGCACGCGGGTAAAAAAGGCGTACCGGAGTTCCCGGGCGGCCATCTCGGTAGACAGGCGCCGTTCGCCGGCATACGCAGGAACGTCGGCCGCATCCACGGTAACCGGCAGGCCGTAGCCGGAAGCAAGCCGGCGCACAAATTCGGCCTCCTCAGCCGCCTCCGGCCGCAAACGGTGGTTGAGATGGGCCACGTGAAGCCCAAGCCCAAACTCATCGCGCAACCGGGACAAAAGGTCGAGCAGCGCGACCGAATCAGGCCCCCCCGAGACGCCCACCACCACCGCGTCTCCCGGCGTAAGCATCCCGAAACGCTTGATAGTTTCCCGCACCTGCGGCAAAATATCCAATGAAGACCACCCTGGGCTTTAAAGTTCCACGCTTCCCCTTTTTTTCCCTCCCCCGAAAATCGTTCAACCTTAATACTGAGAGACCCAAAATCTATCAGCCGCACGGAAGCCTGGCTTACACGGCCACCACGCGGGCCACCACCACCGTCGCGTCATCCGGCAGCGTTCCCCCCGCTACAAAATGCGCCCGGTTGAGGATGAAGCTAGCGATCTTCTGCGGTTCGCCGGCACCAGCCTCCGCAAGGCACCCCACGAGCCACTCCTCCTTACCCTCCTCGCCCCGCCACGCTTCCAAGAGGCCGTCCGTCACCAGCACCACCAGGTCCCCGTCCTCAAGCTCTCGCTCCACCACGAGCACTTCGATCGGGTTAACAATCCCCACCGGTAGGGAAGGCGTCCGGATCACTTCCGCGGTGCCGTTGCTGCGGTAGAGAAAGCCGGGAGCCGCACCGATCTTCACCCACTGGAGCTTCCCCGTATAGAGATCGAGGACCGCCATATCCACAGTGGCGAAGCTTTCCCCGGGCGCGTGTAAAAGCAACAGCGAGTTCACCGTTTTGACCGCAAGTTCTGCACTGAAGCCGGCCTTCAAAAGAAGCTCTAAAAGTGAAACCGCAGTTGCACTCTCCTGGGCTGCCTGCGCGCCGGTGCCCATCCCGTCGCTCAGAATCAACGCACAGCGGCCGCCCTTCATTTGGAGGCGCGCAAAGGTATCCCCCGAAACCTCCTCCTTCGCCGCCGTGGCTACTCCCACCGCCAGCCGGAAGCGGAGCGCAGCGTAGAGGGTGAACCAGCACTCCTCCTCTCCCTCCCGGAGCGGGCAGGCCGTATGCGCCACGGAGTAAACCCGCCGGGCCACATCCGATACTACGGGGGCCACCACCCGCTGGCAGTAAAGGTTCCCGGTGCAGGCCTTTGTGCAAACATGCACCTCAATCTGCCCGTCGTCCCCTAAGGAAACCCGCAGGTCCTCAACGCGTAGCCGGCCCTTGCGCGCCATTTCCCGGAGCTCCGCCTCGATTGCCGCCACCCGGGCAAGACCCGCACCGAGCTCACCCGCGAAATCCTGCAAGACCCCGGCAATACCGCGCAACTGTTCCGCCACCACCGCCCGACTCTCCACCATCCGCCGGTACCAGTAGCGGTTCAGCCGGTGAGCCTCGTGGAGCAGTGAGAGGGTAAGGGTTAGTTCTTTTAGCTTGACGCATCTTTTTTCGAGATACTCAGGCAGGTCTCCGGGCTGAAGCTGTCCTTTGCTCTCGAGTGTATGCAGCGCTTCCCGGAAGACGACCGCCGCCTGGCGCTCCTCCCATTGCCAGCAAGTGCGGTGCAGGGGACAGTTGCCGCAGACCCGCTCCCTAACTTCCGACAGCAACTGCACCAGTTGGTTCTCCGCAGCCGGCCGCAGCGCGCCCGCTGCGTTGAAGGTCACCGCAAGCTCGTCGAGCACTTGCGCCCAGCCATTAAGCCGCCCGAGAACGAGCTCGCTGAAAGGTTTTGAGGCTTCGGCGACGGTCACCACACCGGAAAGCGAAGCCCGTAGGCCAGCGTACCACTTGAGCGGGACCAAAAGATAAAGGATAGTCGCAATCCCGGTCTCCGCCACGATTTGGGTTAAGCTGTTTGGATCCCGGATATAAAGCACGAGCAGGACGTTCCCGAGGGCAAAACCAAGGACCACTCCGGGCCTGCCGAATTTCCGGAAGCACCCGCCCAGAAAACCGGCAAACGCGTAGTTCGACACCGCCTGGGGAACAACCGTGTAAGCCAGTCCCGGGATCACCCCCAGGACCGCTCCCGCCGCCGCACCCGCACCGCCGCCTCCGGCGGCCGCGGCGAAAAGGAGGGCGAGCCGTGTCAGCACCCCTTTAACCGCAACCGGCCCCCAGACGAGATTCCCGCTCCCGGCAATCACCCCGGCCCCGATAACGGTGAGACAGAAGAGTTCTTCCGCACTCAGTTGCAGGCCTTTTTTCTCCCGCCAGGCAACGAGTCCCTGCTGAAAAAGATAGGTGAGCACTCCCGCAAAAGCCGCCTCAAACAGGATGCTCACGTAGGCGTAAGGGTTCGGGCCTCCGAAAGCTAGGAAGGCCATTTTTACCACCACAATAGCCACGGCAACTATGCCGGGCGCCCCCAGGGGCCGGCACACCAGTTCCTGAGGTGTCAGCGTCACGAGAAGCAACGTAGCGCCGGTAGCGGCGACCGCGCCCGCACAAGTAAGCCCCTTTAAAACGAAAACCTGGCCCGCTATCACGCTCAACCACACAGGCCAGGTGCACCCGCCGTAACTCAGGTTGGCCGCCACCGCGAAAGCAACGCCGAAGGGGGTCAGCGCCCCCAACAAAACCGCCCGCCCGAGGAAGAACCCGGCGAAATAAAGCGGCAACCAGCGGCGGTGCGCCCTCAGCCCTTCAACGATAAAAGATAGGTCGAACCCGGAGCGGGACCGCCGCCGTTCCCCGCGCGCAACCCTCCCTGACTCCTCTTCCCGCGCGATAACCCGGAGTTCCCGCCGGCGCGCGCTCTTCTCCCGCCTGTAAGGATAAACCTCCGTCGCCCGCTGCAACAAGCATACCACCCCGCCGGAATTTATTTCCTTATTATACCCCGGTGAGGTGGTAATTTCTGTCAGAATCAGGGCCGGTGATTTAATTTTCTTTCGACAGCATCCACCGCCTCGGCTGCCACACCGTAAAGGAGATCATGCTCGCTGACGGTCAACCCGGGAGCTCCGGTCAGCTCTAACAAAACGGTGAGAATCCGGATCCCGGCAAGGATGACATCGGCGCGCTCCGGCTGCAGCCCGGGAACGTTACGCCGCTCTTCAAGCGAAAGCGCGGCCAGCCGCGCGCCCATGGCGACCACCTCTTCCGCCTGGAGTTCGTAGCCGTGGACGCGCGCCGGGTCGTAGGCGGGCAGCGCCAGTGCCACCGCCGCCAGCGTGGTGATCGTCCCTCCGGTTCCAATAATCCGGCGGCCCGTGATCTTAGAAGCTACAGGCGCCAGCACGTGGGCGACCGTTTCGGCACCGCCCCCCTGCTCCGTCAGGCGAACTGCGCCGAGCGGCAGGCTACGGGCCATAAGCCGTCCTTTTTCCATCCAGATGATCTCCGTGCTCCCGCCACCGATATCGATAACTACCGTCTCGTCCGGGTCGAAGGCCAGCCCGGTCATAGCGCCGCAAAAAGTGTAAAAGGCCTCCTCGGTCCCGGAAAGGATACGCACCTCAAGCCCGGTAGCCCGGCGGATCAGCGTGAGGAAATCTTCCCGGTTAGCTGCCTCGCGCACCGCACAGGTGGCCACCGCGATAATCCTTTTGGCCCCCATCGTCTGCGCCCGCCGCCAGAATTCCGCAACCGCAGCTGCCGTCCTGGCCATCGCCTGCTCGGACAATCGCCCGGTGGCAACGAGCCCCTCCCCCAAACGGGTTGTTTTGAGCGCCGTTTCCACCCGGTCAACCACTTGGGGGCCTACCTCGGCTAAAAGGTAGCGTGTCGAATTAGTGCCAATATCTATTACGCCCACGCGCACCGGCAACACCCCTTATATTGAGTCCGCAGCCCCCTACCCCCGGATCATTCCTGCCAAAAGTCCATTTTTACTCTTGACCGCCCGTCTTTTCCCCTATTAAGATAATGCCTGATACTTTTCGTCGCAAAACCCGAGCCCAAGCTACAGCCACAGGAGGCGAAAAAATTGCAACTCCGACTCGGTCTGCCTAAGGGCAGCCTTCAAGAGGCCACTTTCCAACTCTTCCGCCGCGCCGGTTACAACATTACGGTAAGCGGACGCTCCTACCACCCAGCGATTGACGACCCGGAAATCGCGGTGGTACTTATGCGGGCGCAGGAGATTCCCCGCTACGTCTCTGAAGGCGTGCTCGACGCCGGCTTGAGCGGCTACGACTGGATTCAGGAGAACGAAGCCCGGGTCGTCGAAGTCGCCGAGCTCGTTTACGCCAAACAGTCGCAGCGGCCGGTCCGCCTTGTGCTGGCGGTAGCGCAGGATAGCAACATCCAGCAGGTAACCGACCTTGACGGCAAGCGAATCGCCACCGAGTTTGTGCGGCTCACCCGGCGTTACCTCGCCGCCCACGGCGTTACCGCGCACGTCGAATTCTCCTGGGGCGCCACCGAAGTAAAGGTACCCGAACTCGTCGACGCCATCGTTGACCTCACCGAAACCGGTAGCTCCCTTAAAGCAAACAACCTGCGGGTAATCGCTACCATTCTCGAATCGACGCCGCGGCTGCATGCCAATCCGGCCGCTTGGGAAGACCCCTGGAAGCGGAGCAAGATCGAAAACCTCGCCCTGCTCCTCAAAGGGGCGTTAGCCGCTTACGCCAAGGTAGGCCTCAAGATGAACGTTCCGGGCGACAGGCTCGCCACCGTCCTGGGCATCCTTCCGGCAATGAAGCAGCCAACCGTATCGCCGCTTTACAACAACGGCGGCTGGGTTGCCGTGGAAGTCGTGATCGACGAACACCGGGTACGGAAACTGATTCCCGCTTTGAAGGAAGCCGGCGCCCAGGACATCATCGAGTACCCCCTTAATAAAGTAATTCCCTGAAAAAATTAGTGGGTATTGCCCGCCCGGTTTTGGTCCCCTTCATGCCGTCTCCCTTGCCCTTCCTGCCGGGGGGCAACCGTTACCACCACGGGGACTTCTCCGGGTTTTACCAGGCCGAATTTTTCCCGGGCCAGCGACTCCACATAAGAATCGGACTGGAGAAGGCGAACGCGCTCCCAGAGCGCAGCGTTCTGGGCCTGCATCTCTTTTAACTCCCGTTCGGCTTGTCTTACGCTAGTCTCCAGAGCGTAGAGCCGGCCGAACTGGCTTCCGGTAACGATCAAAAGATAAATCAAAAAGACGACAAAGAGCAGTACCGGTAGCCGGCCGGGGTCGAAACGCACCCTGGGTCTCGTTTCCCTCCCCTGCTTAACCGTTTTACTCGCCGCCTTCACCGCCATCCGCCAGCTCCTCCTCGTCGGGTAGTAACAACCCGCCCGGCAAAACAATGACCACCTCATAGCCCTTCTGGCGCGCCCGGTTAAAAAGGGTAGCGACGCTCGAAGGGCTCAGCTTCAGGCGGCGGGCAATCGCCTCCGCCGGGTAACCCATCTCTTTTAGAACGACAACCTGCCGTTCGCGGAAACTGAGTTTCTCGGCACCCCTAATCTCAACGTGCAAGTCCTTCACCCGACCAGCTTATGCCCCGGTTTGTCCACAAAATGTGGACAAAATTATTACAGGTCTTCTACATAAATGAAAAATTTCCTGCCGGCGAACCAAAAACTTTCCGCCAGTTATTCTTCGGGCTTGCACCGGCGGCGCAGTGGCCACCGCCGCAAAAGGCTGGCGCAGCGCCGGAAGAATCTTGCGGTGGGCAAAAGGAAGCGTAGCGACACGCGCCAGAAACGCAAAAAGGCCGAACCGGCGCAAGTCGCCGCGGCCACCGTAGGCCGGCGCAAAAACCGGCAGTAAAAGAAGAACCCGGTGAGCATACCCAGAAAAGTATAGAACCGCACCCCGCCGGTATTGCCCGCAAAGAAAAGAAAACAGGCCAGAACGGTAAGACAAAGCCAGAAAAGGGTGTCCCCAAGCGCCAGCGCCACGCGCGTCCGCAACCGCAGCAGCCGGAAGGAAACCTGGTAGAGATCGTAAAGCCAGCCGCCCGCCAACCCCACAAGCACACTAAGACCGAAACCCTTGAGTTGGTAGAAGAAAGTGGCCACTACCGGAAAAGCCTTTCTAACAAACCGCGCCCGGCGCCCCGCCGGACGGTGCCTTTCTCCTCCGCATAGCTCAGCGCCTGAAACCGGCCCTCGACCACCAGCCGACCAGTATCGAGGTTGAGGTCGGTGATGTTCAGCCCCTCTCCCTTGAGCACTAAATAACCTAAGGCCGTATCCGCACGGATCTCCTTATCCGTAAATGCATCAACCTGACGCACCCCCTCGGCCACTACACGCTTTCTTTCTTCGAGGATGACCGTGTGGCGCTCCACTTCTTTCACAGTGTGTCACCCCTCTTTCCCCGCAAATTTTATGCGGGGTGTGCCACCGGGTAGAACCGGCCGGCCCAGCTTAGGCCCGCAAGCGCAAACTCTGCCACAGATAAAAAAACCGCGCTTAAAACCGCGCGGTTCAGTTATAACCGGATCACCGGGTAAACAAAATCAGTCCTCGAGGAACCGGTAAAGACCCGGCGCTTCTTTTGCCGTTACGTGCTCGGCAAGCCCAACAACTTCAAACTTTATTGTCCGGTGACCGAGAGAAAGAACTACCACATCCCCCGGCTTCACCCGCGTGGCCGGTTTCGCAGGCCGGCCGTTGACCGTCACCAACCCTTCCCGCAACACATCCTGCGCCACCGCCCGGCGGGGGATCAGCCGGCTTACTTTAAGAAACTTATCCAGACGCACCCCGGAGAAAACTATTTGCCCACAGCGTCCTTAAGCAGTTTGCCGGCCTTGAAAACAGGCACCCGCGCCGCGGGAATCTCGATTTCGGCTTTAGTCTGGGGGTTCCTCCCTTTCCTGGCTGCCCGCTGCCGCACCTCAAAGGTGCCGAAGCCCACCAACTGCACCTTTTCCCCGTTGGCGAGCGCGGCGGTGATGCTGTCAAAAACCGCCGCAATTGCCCTTTCTGCGTCTTTTTTCGTCAAATCTGCCTTTTCTGCAACGCTCGCTACCAGGTCCGCTTTGTTCACCCGTATCCCCTCCTGGAAGTATTTTGGCTAAACTCCCTAATTCGCTGCAGCCCTTTTTTCTCCTGCAAAAAAAGTGGTTAAAACGCAAATTTTTTTTCGCCGGACCAACCTCCTGCCCACCCAAACAGCTTATTTCTGAAAGCGATTCCAATTTATGGCATATGACTCCTAACCTTCGACCTCGAGGCGCTTGGCTTCTTCCCACCAGGCGTCCATCTGTGACAGGTCAAGATCTTTAAGTTCCAGACCCTTGTCCCGCGCCCGGGCTTCGATATATTCCATCCGCCGGATAAACTTCGCGGTGCTCTGGCGCAGGGCGTCTTCCGCATCTATCCCCAAGAGACGGGCCACGTTGACCACCGCGAAAAGAAGATCGCCAACCTCGCCGCCGACGCCCCGCCCGGCTGCTACAGCCTTCTTCAGCTCGCCAGCCTCCTCGAGAACCTTGTCCATCGCCCCGCGCCACTCATCCCAGTCGAAACCGATCCGGGAAGCCTTCTCCTGCACCCTGGTGGCGTACAGGAGTGCCGGCAAAGACCGCGTCACGCTCCCGAAGGTAGCGTTCGGCTTCTCCTTTTTTTTCAGGCGCTCCCAGTTAACCAGCACCTCCTCACTATCCTTCACCTCTTTACTGCCGAAAACGTGGGGGTGCCGGTAAACCATTTTCTTAGTAATCGTCCGGACGACATCGGCAAAGTCGAACTTCCCGGCCTCCCGCGCGATCTGGGCGTGGAAGACAATTTGTAGTAGTAAGTCTCCCAACTCCTCGCAGAGATTATGCGGATTGCCGCCATCAATCGCCTCTAAAACCTCGTACGTCTCCTCAAGAAGGTACTTTTTGAGGCTTTCGTGCGTCTGCTCCCTGTCCCAGGGGCACCCCTCTTTACTGCGGAGCTGGGCCATGATCCGGACGAGCGGCGCCACCGAATAAGAAGGCGGGCGCCGTCGCTTGACGGGAGGAAGATATATGGTAGTTAAATGGTCAAGCCACGGCAGCCGGTCGAGCGTGTACAGGGGAACGTCAGCCCGTTTCTCCTCATCCGGAACGCCGGCGGCACGGATTACCGTAACCGGGTGGGCATCGGAGTAGTAATCCATGAGGAAAAGCTTGACTTCAGAGGCGACCAGGCGGCTGTAAACCTGCATCACTACCGCCGGAAGGTGCGGACAGACAAGTTTGGGGTCAAGGGATAGGCCGTCGAGAACCACCATCCCCGCCGCAGGGTCAAGGGATAAAGCCGCGTAGACGGCGTCGAGAAAGCTCATTGCCGGAAGGAGCTGAACCGTAAGCCCTTCCGCTGCCGCCCCCGCCATGATCAGGCGGGTCGGCTCTTCGGCCACTAACGGGTGCCCTGGAACCGCGTAAACGACGGGCTGGAGCTTCGCTTGCGATATAACCGTCGCCGCGATACGCTTATAAACAGCGGCAAAGCTTTTCTCCTCTTCATAAAAGCGGTCAAAACTGTTGAAGGTAAGACCCATCGCTTTCAGTCGCGGCACCACGGGATGCTGCTCAGTGCGTAAAAAAATAACCCCCGCCTGGCGCAAGGTAGCAAGCACACCGACGGGGAGAGCCTCCCAACTTCCGGGGCCGAGACCGCAAACAGTTATCTGGTATGCGGCCATAATCCTGCTTTTTCAACCTCACCTCTTGAGTGTCACGCTGCGCCCGCCGCTCGCCTTCGAAGTCAGGGATGACGTTATCAGTGTTCCATCTGCTTTGCCAGAAAACCGGCAGCCGTTTCCGCCAGTTTTAATTCAAGCTCCCCCATCTTTACGCCAGGTTCCCGCGAAACCAAAATCACCGCGCCAATCGGGTCACCTTCGGCAATAATCGGCACGATTACCTCGGCGGTAAAATTGCACTCCCCGTTCTCCCCCGTGAGGCAGCCAGCACAGAACGGATCCTCCTTGGGGCAGTTGATCACTACTGGCCGCCGCCCCTCCATTACTTTTTCCACCGCCGAACTTATCGGCCGGTTGAGAAACTCTTTCTTTGCCGCGCCGGCAACGGCAATAATCGTATCCCGGTCCGCGATCATGGCGATGTGCCCTACCGCCTCGTGGAGCGAGTCGGCGTACTCCTTGGCAAAGTCACCTAATTCCCCGATAGGTGAATACTTCTTTAAAATTACCTCGCCGTCGCGGTCCACAAAGATCTCGAGAGGATCACCCTCCCTGATCCGAAGGGTTCGTCGTATCTCCTTGGGTATCACCACTCTACCCAGGTCATCGATACGCCGAACAATTCCTGTTGCCTTCATGGTTTTACCTCCTTGAGTTTGAATTTCCTGGACGGATTGATTGCGGCTTACTTAACTATGAGTAGTATACAACGTCTCCTTGCCCGTTATTCATTTTTTACCAAAAAAAGCAAACCGGCGGGACAATTATTTCCAAGCCTATTATAATCACTTCAACCCAATTCTACAAGAAATTCTGTTAATTTTTTCAGGGAGGCACTCGATTCCTGTCGCTCCGTGGCAGGCAGGAGGATAGTAAACTCCTCGCCCTGCTGGTGAAAACGCGCTCCGTACTTGCGCGCGATCATCCCTAAGCGTTCCGCTTTAAGTGTATATCCGGAAGCGAAAACGATCCGGTAGAGCTGGCCCTGCCGGGTCACCAGACGCACCCGTAAGCGCCGCCCGTGAACCCTCAGGAGCGCTACCGAAAGGAGGTTTTCGAGCGGCGGCGGGAGTGGTCCGTACCGGTCGCGGAGCGAAGCGGCCACCGCCGCCACCGCCGCAGGCGTCGCCGCGTCAGCAATAGACCGGTAAACCTCCATTTTATGGTAATCAGGCACGTAGCCCTCCGGCAGGTAGGCAGATATAGGCAGCTCTACCACCGTTTCGACCGGCGTCACCACCTTCTCGCCCCGGAGTTCCTGAATTGCTTCCCGCAGCAACCGGCAGTAAAGTTCAAAGCCAACCGCTTGAATGTGGCCGTGTTGTTCTACGCCCAAAATGTTACCGGCCCCACGGATCTCAAGATCCCGCTTGGCGATCTTGAAGCCGGCACCGAGATCCGTAAAGTCGCGGATAGCCTGGAGGCGCTGGCGCGCTCCTTCGTTGACGAGCTTATCCCGCTGGTAGAGGAAGTAAGCGTAAGCCAGACGGTTCGTTCGCCCCACGCGCCCTTTAAGCTGATAGAGCTGCGCCAGGCCGAGCTGGTCTGCATCTTTAACGATTAGGGTGTTCACGTTACCGATGTCGAGACCGTTTTCGATAATCGTGGTCGCCACTAACACGTCGTACTTACGGGCGATGAAGTCAAGCATAACCCGCTCCAGCTTTTCCTCGGGCATCTGCCCGTGAGCCGCAACCACGCGCGCCTCGGGAACTAAGTCCCGCACCCAGTCCGCAACCTCCGCCAGCCCCACTACCCGGTTGTAAACGAAATAGACCTGCCCACCGCGCACCAACTCCCGCCGGATCGCTTCGCGGATCAGAACCGGATTTTCCTCCATCACGTAAGTCTCCACCGGAAGGCGATCCGGCGGCGGCGTCGAGAGAATGCTGGTGTCCCTGATGCCTGTCAGCGACATGTAAAGGGTGCGCGGGATCGGCGTGGCGGTCATGGTAAGCACGTCGACCTCCCGCCGCAAGAGTTTCAATTTCTCCTTTTGGACCACGCCAAAGCGCTGTTCTTCATCGATGATCAGCAGTCCCAAGTCGGCAAACCCCACATCATTCTGGAGGAGCCTGTGGGTACCGATGACAATGTCAATCGTGCCGCTTTTCAACCCCCGGATCACCGCGCGCTGCTCGGCCGGAGTCTGAAAACGGCAGAGCCAGGCCACCGTGACCGGGTAAGGGGCAAAGCGCTCCCGGAAAGTCTGGTAGTGCTGCTGGGCTAGGATGGTGGTGGGAACTAAGACCGCCACCTGCTTCTGGTCCATCACCGCCTTAAAGGCCGCCCGCAGCGCCACCTCGGTCTTGCCGTAACCGACATCACCGCAGAGTAGCCGGTCCATAGGGCGGGGTTTCTCCATATCCGCCTTAACCTCAGCGATAGCCTTGAGCTGGTCGGGAGTTTCCTCGTACGGGAAGGCGTCCTCAAATTCCCGCTGCCACGGCGTATCCGGGGAAAAAGCGTAACCCTTAGCCGTCTCGCGCGCAGCATATAGAGAGAGCAGGTCGCCCGCCACCTCGCGGGCGGCCTGCAGCGCGCGGCTTTTCGCTCGCTTCCATTCACCTCCCCCGAGACGGGAGAGGCGCGGGGCGGCTCCTTCACCGCCGAGGTAATGCTGGAGGATTCCTACCTGGTCGGCAGGGATGTACAGCCGGTCCTCCCCTGCGTACTGGATCAGCGCGTACTCGCGGGTCACACCTTCCACCGTGAGCATCGTAAGCCCTTTATACAGGCCTATACCGTGCTCGGGGTGAACTACGTAATCACCCGGGCGAAGCTGGGGCTGCTCGCTCACCTCCTGGGCCTGCATGCTGGTCTTGAGCCCTAAACGCCGCCGGCCGAAGACCTCCGCCGCGGTGAGCAAAACAACGCGGCCTGCAGGAAAAATAACCCCCTCGCTCAGCCCCCCGGTAGTAACTAGGACCTCGCCGGGCGCGAGCTTTTCCACACCCGCCGCGTACCGCGCGAAGATCTCCCGTGCGCGCAGATCGGTTACTACCTGGTGGGCCTGCTCTGGCTTCCGCATTATGATAATGACGCGGTTTTCCCGGCGCCACTCCCGGATTTCTTCGGCCAGCGCGTCGATCCGCCCCAGAAAATTAGGGGCCGTTTTGGTCACTACGCTTATCTCCTTGCCGCCCGAACCGAAAGGCGTTTTCTCGGGAAGAAAAGAGAGGGATGCAACCGGCCGGCGTCCTAACTTCTGCGCCACTTCGGCCCAGCTCAGGTAAATCTCCCTCTGGCGGGGCAGCATCGCTCCCGTCGCCTCGAGCCCGGCGATAAACTGGGAGATTTCCCGCTCGGCTTCACCGGCCGCTACGGCGCACTTATCGGCCTCCACAACGAGACAGAGCCCCTCAGGAGCCAGGTAGTCGAGGAGCTGGGCCGGCCGTTCGTAAAAGTAAGGTAGCAGCGTTTCGCCCCGTGGCGGGTAGTGACCCGCCCGGAGGGCGGCGAGAGTTTCTTCGACCCAGTTCCCCAGACGCGCGGCCGCCTGTGGTGACTTGAGGCGCGGGGCAAAGTCCGCGTAATCCTTCTGCAGCCGTGCTACCGCTGTTTCGAACGCTGCGGGGGAATAGATCCCCTCCGTTGCCGGACCCACCGTTACCCGCGCGATCTTCTCCCGCGACCGCTGGGTAGCCGGATCAAAATAACGTAGCGAGTCGATAATGTCGCCGAAAAACTCGGCGCGCACCGGCGCTGGCGCTCCAGGGGGATAAAAATCAACAATGCCGCCGCGGCGGGCAAACTTTCCCGGTACCTCTACCACCGCGGCAGGCTCGTAGCCCGTCGCGGCTAGATGGCGCAGCAGCTCCTCCGGCCCGAGCGTATCACCACGGGTGAGAACCCGGCAGGCCGCCCGAAATACCGCAGGCGGCACAAGCCCCCGGAGCAACGCGGCCGCACTCGCAACGACAACGCCTCCCCCGCAGACCAGCGCCGCGAGAGACATCAGGCGCTGCCGCGGGATGAAGGCGCCCGGGAGAGCCTTTTCGGCCATAGCTTCCCAGGGCAAAAAAACAAAAACCTCCTCCCCGAGAAGCTGGCGGAGGTCGGCATGAAGCTTAAGCGCCGCTTCATCATTAGGGGTTACCACCAAGGCCGGCAGCCTCTCCCCAAACACCAGCCCCGCGATAAAAAAGCTTTGTCCTGTCCCGCTGAGCCCGTAAACCGCCCGCGACGCCCCGGCTTGGATAGCTTCTTTTACTTGCCGGATAACGGGCGTTTCGGCCCAGATTTCGAGAAGTGCACGCATCCTTTAATTTGGTTTACCGGCGGCGGTTGAATTTATTCATCGCCTGAACTAACCCCTCCCGCAATACACAGTCCAGCGCCGCAACCGCCAGTTCGCGCACGGCCTGTACCAGTTCCTCCTCCTCAGGCGCAAACCGGCTCAAAACGAAAGCGGCCGCATCACCGCCGCCCGGCGGCCGCCCGATACCCACCCGCAGGCGGGGAAAGTCTGCGGTTCCTACCGCTGCGATAACCGACTCGACCCCCCTGTGGCCGCCGCTAGACCCCCGGGGCAGAAGGCGGATCCGCCCCAGAGGCAAGTCGAGGTCATCATAAACCAGCAGCATCTGAGCGGGAGAGAGCGCAAGCTCGCGCAAAAGGGGCCCGACTGCCTGCCCGCTCAGGTTCATGAAGGTCTGGGGCAGGGCCAGCGTTACCGCCGCACTGCCCACCCGGATCACCGCTACCAGCGCCCTACAACGTGCCTCCTTGAAGCGGGCACCGTAGCGCTCCGCCAGGCGCGCGACCACCGCAAATCCGATATTATGCCTGGTTCCCGCGTATTCTGCGCCGGGATTTCCCAACCCAACGATTAGACTGACCGTACGCATCGCCACCCTTATAACCTAACAACCTACCTGGCTCCCTGTATAACCATTTTACTTCTTGCTGCCCGCCGGGCAAGCCTCTCCCGCTTCGGGAGCCAAAATTCCTTGACAGCAACTCATAATTTAGCTAAATTGTTAATAAGTCTTCAGTAAAGAATTTTACCCGTTATTAACCTTTATTTGCCGAAAAAAGTCTAAGTTTAGCCAAAATACCTGCGTAGCGCGCGTAGAAACAGGTGGTTAATATGGGAGATGCACCCGCACCTCGGCGGCTGCGGTGGTTGGGTTATGCAGTGGCAATCCTTGGAATTTTAGTCGCCGCATATTTCATTTCCGATATTGCCCTCAGCAGGGTAGAGCAACCAAGTTACTGCCCCCGCTGCCACGAAGTGAGGGCGCAGTATCTGGCCTGGAAGGTTTCCTCCCACAGCCAGATCAACTGCCTCACCTGCCACGGCGGTGATAACAGCAGTTTGCGCCGCTGGGCACGCCGCCGCGTTGAAGCCCGTAACTACATCATCCACCTCCTCGGCAAGGCCAAGTACCCTTACCAGAAAAATCTGGTTCCTGAAGATCAGGTCTGCGGCGAGTGTCACTCCCCGAACCGTGAAGTTACGCCCTCCGGCGACCTCATCATTCCCCACCGGAAGCACACCACCGTCACCGGAACGCCCTGCGCCGCCTGCCACGTTGACGTCGTCCACCTCCGCGCGGCCAAGCGTCTGGAGGTAGCTATAGAAAAAGCGGGCGGCCAGCAGGAAAAGGCGTTCCAGATCCTGGCGCAGGAACTGCAACACCTGGGCCCCAAGGACCGGCTGCCGCTCATGGGCGCCTGCATGGGCTGCCACAACGGCAAAAAAGCGCCCGATAAATGCGCGATCTGCCACAAGAAGCTCGATATTCCGGCCGACCACAAGGCAAAGGACTGGGTCTACAACCACGGTACTAAGGCCCGGCAGGATATTCACTACTGCGTTTACTGCCACGCCGTTTTGCTCGACGTGGCCCGGCCCGGCGAAACCATCACCCTCTTGCAGGGAGTACGCGGTAACCCCTTCTGCGTCAACTGTCACAGCCAGCGGCCCGTAACCCACGGCCCGGACTTCAAACTCAAGCACAAGTTCCGGGCTCAGGAGGACCTGGAGGGTTGCCTTGTCTGCCACGACGCGGAGAAAAGAGATAAAATGTCCCTGCGCGGCGTCGTTCGCTGCAGCGACTGCCACCACACGCCGGTGACCCACCCGCCAAACTACCGCCGCATCCACCCGAACATCGTGATGCGCGAAGGAGCGGGGCAGTGCTTTAAGTGCCACGATACCACGAGCTGCTCCTACTGCCACACAAGCGGCAGGGTGGGCCTGCCATAAATTACTCCGGCGGCGGGTCCCTCCCCCCGGTTTTGAGCGCGTCGCACTCAAGCGGTACGCCGCCTTCAAGTAGAACAGGGTTCCTGCCGATTTAAGTAAAAGACGGGCCTCGCGGGAGAAACAGGAGAAACGGTATATGCCTCCGGAGAGCGAAAAGAAGAACGGCAGCCAGCAAGAAAAGTGTCCCTTACTAAAAAAGCTTTTGCTCCAAGCGCAAAAGCGACGCACGGTTGTGCTTGCCGTTGTAGCCGGAGCCGGATTGGTAGCCGCCTTTCTCCTCTTAGTCTGGCCGTGGGGGCTTATCGCCCGCGAAAAAACAGCCGAACAGTGGTTGAAGGAAGGCCTTGAGGCTTTCAAGCAGCAAAAGTACTTCCTGGCCGACCGCGCCTTCCGGGAGGCCTTGCGGCTTGACCCCCGTCATGGCGATGCCGCTTATTACTTAGGGCAACTCTACGACTCCTGCTGGCGCCGCCGCGAAGCGCTCAAATGGTATACCCAGGCGTTCGAAACCGAGCCCGCCCTTGCCGCCGCCGCCTTCAACGCCGGGCTGCTTTATGGCCTCGACGGCTCAGCCGACATGGAACTCGCCTCCCAGAAGCAAGCCGTAGCGACAAATCCGGCCTTTGCCGCCGCCTGGTTTCGCCTCGGCGAAATCTACTTCGAGCGGCGCCAGTGGGCTGAGGCAGCAGAAGCCTACCAGCACGCGATAGAAAACCCGCGCGTTCAACTCGACCGGAACCTCATCACGGAGCGTCTTGCCGCCGCCACCCAGCACCTCGCTACCGGAGAGTTAAAAGGCGAGCACATCACCGGCACACCCCCAACCGAAGCGCCCCCGAGCGACCGGCTCTGCACCCGCTGCCACGCGGACCTCGGCCGCACCCATAAACTGAAAAACGACAACCCCAACGGGTGCCTCCGCTGCCACGCGCCCCACAACCCCGTAATGCCCCCGCGCCTCAAAACACCGGCGATGAACCAGTGCCAAGTCTGTCATTTTGAGTACAGCGAAGAGGCCATTAAGTTCGCACGCGGCGAGGGTGCCCTTATCCATATGCCCCTGGTTAACGGCCACTGCACCGACTGCCACCGGGAACACAAGCTCGGGGAGAAAGCGGTCTTACGAACAAGCCAGCGGTTTCTCTGCTTCTCCTGCCACCCGGATACCAAGGGGGAGCTTAACCGCCACCTGCAGCACCCCCCTTACAAAAACGGCTACTGCACCGACTGCCATAACCCGCACTTGAGCCGGCAGCCGGCACTGCTTCAGGGACCGGAGAACAAACTCTGCTACCTTTGCCATTTCGTAGGTACGAATATCAAAGAGCTGCCGGTGCAGCACTCACCCTTTAAAAACGGCTACTGCACCTCTTGCCACGAGCCCCATTCTTCGAACTACCAGGGCCTTTTGCGGCTCGAGCAGCTTCGCCTCTGCTATAGCTGCCACTTCGACCGCGAGGCCGACCTCGCCAAACCGTACAAGCACAAGCCTTACGCCGAGGGAAAGTGCTGCGACTGCCACGACCCGCACGCCGCCCTCACCAAAGGACTGTTACCGGCACGCTCGCAGACCGAATTTTGCCTCAAGTGCCACTCCCGGGAGTACGTCTTCGGTCCCAACCACCACCCGGTGCCTGAGGGGTTGCTATGCACCGCGTGCCACCACCCCCACGCCGGCTACGCGCGGGCGCTCCTACCCAAGAAAAGCCCCGACCTCTGCTTCGACTGCCACGACTTCGGCTGGGGCAAGATGGGGCTCCTCTACTTCAAGCGGAGCAAGCACGGGAAGCTCGCCTGCACCGACTGCCACGGCGGCACAGGTTTGGGCTTCCGCTTCCGCACGCGCGAAGAGGCCCTCCGCGCGTGTCTTCACTGCCACCCGCGCTACATCGGCAAGACCGCCCAGCGCGGCAAGAAAACCTGCTACCTCCACCCCGTCGGCCCTCCGTGGGAAGATTGGCACAAGGGCGGCTTGCTTACCTGTAGCTCTACCTGCCACAACCCGCACGGGACACCCTACCGTTGCCTTCTTACCGCCCGGGGCGACGGCCTGTGCCTCAAGTGCCATAAGAAGTAGGCGCGGTAGCGGCAAGACTTACTACGGCTAGTAGGGGACTTCCTATTACATTTTCCCGGACTTTATACTCTAAAAAGTTACCGGCCGGCGGTATAATATTTATGGAATCCGGTAATAACCGGATTTTGTCGAACTTTGTTCCAAGCTAATCAATTGATTTACCAGGGCAATTCTGCTAAAATAGCAATTGTCCTGGCGATAACCAAACCGTATACGGAGGCCAGTTAAGGATGGAAAACAATATCACCACCCGCCCGGGCCAGGAAGAAAAGATGCTGCCCCTCAGCCGGGCGCTCGTCATCCTCGGTATTGTCACGGGGATTATTGTAGCGGTCGGTCTCATCATCGGCTACACCTTCTTCTGGGGCAAGTACCAGCACCAGACTTACAGCGACATCGTCTTCGAAACCGCCCGGCAGCACGTGAAGCAAAACCCCAAAAGCGCGATGGCCCACTTAGAGCTCGGTTACGCTTATCTCATGCAGGGCAAAGCCGACCAGGCGCTGAAAGAGTACCAGAAGGCTTACAAGCTCGACCCCAAAAACAGGCAGGTGCAGTACAACCTTGCTCTGGGCTACATGGCGAAAAAAGACTACCCGGCAGCAATCAAAATTCTGGAGCCCCTCACAAAACAAGGTCTCTTTGATTTAGAAGCCCATTACTCCCTGGGCGAGGCTTATTATAACAACGGGCAGTACCGTGAAGCACTTAAGGCATTCTCCCAGGCTGCCGGTATCAGGCCCGGGCTCGCTAACATTTACTACTACATGGCCCTGTGTTACGAAAAGTTAGGCGACAAGAATAACGCCATTGCGCAAATCGACAAAGCACTTCGCCTTGCGCCAAATTACACAGAGTTCCAAGAACTAAAAGCCAAGCTCACAGGGCAGCCGGTGGGAGGTGAGCGGCGTGGCTGATCTACGTGCTACCATTGCCGCCAAACTTGCCGGTAAGCAGGTAAAACGCGAACACCTTATCATTGCGGCACTCTGTATTGCTCTGCTCCTTACCCTCTATTTCGCCTGGATGTACTTGCGCCGCACAAGCCCGATAGAAGGGTTGAAGGCGGCAGTAATGCCCATTCACCAGCCGAAATGGGTAGCGACGATCTACGGGGATAAAGGGATTTTTCTCCGCCAGCCCCGCAGGGTATACGTCGCCGATAATCAGGTATTTATCTCTGATACCGCTAACCACCGGGTGTTGGTCTTCGATTACAACGGCCATTACATCCGGAAGTTTGGGGACAGCGGCAAAGAACAAGGGAAACTCCGCTACCCTTACGGGATTGAAATCGTAGGTGGCGAAATCTTTGTGGCCGACGCAGGCCACAACAAGGTTCTTGTCTTCGGCCTTGACGGCAAATTTAGACGGTATTTCGCCGACAACGCACTGGCTAAGCCGGTAGATATAGTTTACGCCCACAACAAGTTTTATGTTGCCGATGCCGGGCGCCACCAGGTAGTTGTTCTAGACCAAAAAGGGCATGAAGTCGCAGCAATCGGCAAATACGGGAAAGACGGGGCTGGCGAATTCTACTACCCCAACGGCCTGGCCCTTACACCTGACGGGCGAATTCTCGTAGCAGATACAAACAACAGCCGTCTTCAGGTTTTTGACTTATCTGGAAAATTCCTTGAGATGTGGACCGGTGACATGAGCAAGCACGAGGCTTACTTTGCAGCACCCGCAGACATTGCAGTTGATAGAAAGGGTAACGTCTACGTAGCCGACCCGCTCTGCCAGCGCGTCAGTATCCTGGACCCCAAAGGTAAGCTAATTAATGCTGCCCAGCAAGTAGGGCCGCCAGAAGAAGGGGATGCCCTTTCTCTCCCGACAGGGGTTTTTATTGATGGCCGGCAGCGCCTTTACGTAGCTGAGTACGGTAAATCACGCCTTACCATTTACGACCTTAAGTAACTAAATAGTTTTTCCGGTAATACTCATTACTGCCATCCCGGCTCCGCCGGGCCTTCTCCGAAAAATTAAAAATGTGCCGGAAAGGAGGTGAACCAAGATGTGTAAGGCAAAAGCTACCCTGATCCTCGTGGCAGCGCTGGCCTGTTGCCTCGCCTTCGCGGCGCCGGCATTTGCCTGGACTCACGGCCAGTTCTCAGCAACGACCGATGCCTGTGCTGGCTGCCACGTGGCGCACGCCGCCCAGGCTCTGAACCTGTTGAAAGCCGGCCCCACCCAGACAGAGTTCTGCTTCCTCTGCCATGGCGACGGTGGCACAAGCGCCCCGTACGACGTTAAGAACGGCTATACCGAGGTGACCGTCGGCACCGATACCTACCAGTATCCCTCCACGGGCGGTGGCTTTGACTACCAGCTCACCTTTACCGACAGCAACGATAACGGTCTCTTCGACCTCGGCGAGCCCACAGCTTCGGCGGCTATTACCTCGCGCCACACCGTCTGGGGCTACAACCATGATGATAAGAACACCGCCGGTTCCTGGGCCGGGGAAAGCGCCAAGATCTTCTCTGTGCCGGGCGGCACCAACACCTTCACCGGTAGCGGCTTCGTCTGCGGCTCCTGCCACGACCCGCACGACGGCGGTACCACCCCGGACACAAACGGGTACGTCAAAGGCAGCGCTACCAGCCCGAACCCGCGGCTGCTGCGCCGGACAATTACCGTGGGGACAGCAACTTACTCTGGCCTCTACGTCGAGTTCAAGCTTGACACGGTCGGAAAGTTCACCTACGGTAATCCGTCAGTTGATTCCGGCGTCTACCGGGTAAGCGAGTATATCGACGGCAGCACCGGCTGGTGCGGCGCGTGCCACAACAAGTTCAACATCGTCGACGCCGATGCTGGTAGCACCAAAGATGCGTGGGGCATGTACCGCCACGGGATGGACCTCCGGGCTACGCTACCCTCAGGGTCAAAGGGTACCATCGACGTCGGCACACCGCTCGAGAAGAACTACGATTACGCCGGTGGCTCCGATCCGCAGGTCGCTTGCTTGACCTGTCACAAGGCACACTCTACAACTGCGACCGTTGCCGGCTGGGCGTTAAGCTGGCCACGCTCGGAGGGCGGTACTAGCACCACCTCTGCGCTACTCAGAATGAACAACCGCGGCGTTTGCTACAACTGCCACGGCGCTGCCCAGTACAACACCAACTCGACTGTGGCTAATCCGTAACTACATTTCGCTTTCGGGGTGGCTAATACGCCACCCCGAAAGAAACTTTTGCAGAGTTCGCGTAACTTTATCATGCTACGATATCAAAACTGACTGGCTAAATTTTTATCCAGTTGTTTTTTTTACATCATTCCATACCATTTACTGTCACTTCTGTTACATTGTTGAAACTCGTCGAAACGTCTCTTGTCCTGTCGGATATTAAGTTAAAAACGTAGAAAGGAGGTGATTCAGGGAAGTGACACGGATCAAGCTTATTACCGTTACCGTAGCCGTCCTCGCAGCCGCCCTGGCCTTTGCTGCGCCTGCCTTCGCCTGGACTCACGGCCAGTTCTCGGCAACGACCGATGCCTGCGCCGGCTGCCACGTGGCGCACGCCGCCCAAGCCCCGAACCTGTTGAAAGCCGGCCCCACCCAGACGGAGTTCTGCTTCCTCTGCCATGGCGACGGTGGTACAAGCGCCCCGTACGACGTTAAGAACGGCTACACCGAGGTGACCGTCGGCACCGATACCTACCAGTATCCCTCCACGGGCGGTGGCTTTGACTACCAGCTCACCTTTACCGACAGCAACGATAACGGTCTCTTCGACCTCGGCGAGCCCACAGCTTCGGCGGCTATTACCTCGCGCCACACCGTCTGGGGCTACAACCATGATGATAAGAACACCGCCGGTTCCTGGGCCGGGGAAAGCGCCAAGATCTTCTCTGTGCCGGGCGGCACCAACACCTTCACCGGTAGCGGCTTCGTCTGCGGCTCCTGCCATGACCCGCATGATGGGGGCGCCGTTCCGGACGCGAGCGGTTACATCACCGGCAGCGCTTCGAGCCCCAACCCGCGGCTGCTGCGTCGGACCATCACTGTAGGTAATGCCACCTACAGCAACCTTTACATGAAGTTCAAGTTCCAAACCGTCGGTACCTTTACCTACGGCAATCCCGCCGTGGCCTCCGGGGTTTACCGGGTAGTCGAGTACCTCTGCGATTACGGTGTCACCCAGGCGACCACGTACGGGAGCTCGGTCTGGTGCGGTGCCTGTCATAACAAGTTCAACCCACGCTACTGGACAGGTGCTGGTCTTAACTTCTTTGGCACCATGAAGCGCCACCCGGTTTACGGCCATGCCGTGCTGCCGACCGGAGCCAACGGCACCCTCGATACTGGAACGCCACTTGAAACCGACACCTATCCGATTGGCCCGGTTATTTCCCATTACGTCGGTTGTCTTACTTGTCACCGGGCACACTCAACGACAGCCACCGTAGCAGGCTGGGCATCCAACTGGCCCCGGGATGCAGGCGGCACAAGCAGCACCTCGGCGCTCTTGCGGATGAATAACCGGGGTATCTGTTACAATTGCCACGGCGCAGCCAAGTATAACTGCATCAATGATACCCGTATCATTTACGGAACAAACGGAACGTGTACTTCGTGCCACCAGTAACTTCAGTAAATATCTTGGCCGGGTGGGAAAAATCAGAAAAATTACTAAGAGAACCAACTGAGGTATTAAGCGAACGAGCAAGACTAAAATTTATAGCGACCAAATTAATTAAGTCGCAGCGGGAAGGCACGGCAAAATTGAAAGTATTCATGGTGCCTTCCCGCATATCAACTTTAACCAGTAGCCAATTTGGTATATGTCCCATAGCAGCCATTAATATCCTGGCAGATATGAGAGCTTAAGAAGGAAATCTCCGCAGCAGTGCCGAACGTTTAAATGTTTAGCTCTTAAACCCAACGTGGCAAAGCAAACCGAAAAAGGAGCCTGGTTGTGGCGCGGCAAACCCGGAAATTCAGTAACGTTTTATTGGCCGTTGTTTTCGTGGCAGCTCTTATTGCCGGAATCTCAGTCTGGAAAACGCGGGGGCCGCAAAAAGAGCTAACCCTCACGAAAGAAAACCTGCCCGATGGAGTGGTCCAGGTCCTTGGCGGCAGGCCGGAGAAGCCGCTCACCCTGCCACTTGATGTGGCCGTAGCCCCGGACGGGCGGATCTTCGTGGCCGATGCGGGGAACAACGCGGTGCAGACCTTCTACCCCTGGGGGCGGCCGCGGGGCCTCTTCGGGAAGGGAAAGATAGACTTCGTTTATCCGAACACGGTAGCCATCGACCAGGACGGCCAGCTCTACGTTGGCGAGTTCAATACGGGTCGGATCCGTGTTTTCAGCCCGAAAGGTGAGCTTAAACTAACCATTAACCGCCGGACCGCCGGCGTGCCCGTACAGCCGCTCGACCTGGCGGTGGGAAACGACGGGCGGATTTACGTGGCCGACCGGCAGGGTGCGATCCTCATTCTCGACAAAAACGGCAGGCTCCTACGCCAGATCAGCCTGGTCCCGGCTAACCCGCGGACGCTCTCTTTCCCGAACGGCATCGCGGTGGATGCTGACGGCCGGTTTCTCGTGGCGGACAGCGGCAACCGCCGGCTGCTTCTGTTCGCCCCCGACGGAAAGCTCCTCCGGGTCCTCGAAAGCGCTATCCTTACCCACCCGCGGGGATGCGCCTTCTGGGGCAAAAATTATATTGTTGTAGCTGACCCTTTCGCGGGTCAGCTCGTGGTATTAAACTATAATGGGAGGATAATTAAGAGTCTGAACGCGGAAAGCGAGCCGGGCCTTGCCGGGATTGTCCCGAACGGCCTGACGGTTTACGAGGATAGAATCTACGCCGCCGACCGGGCCCACAACGTGGTGCTCGTCTTTGGCCGCCGGCAGGAGTAAGGCAGGGAGGAAAGAATATGCCGGGAGAGAAAAGGCTTCTGCTCACCGTGATGGCGGTAGCTATTGCGATAGCGGTAACCATCTTAGGAGGCCGATATCTGGGCATAGCCATTGGTAACGCGGTAGAAGAGTCCGCACCAGAAACCGCTGTGACCTCCCAGCCCTTAGCAAGTGACGCCGGCGCGTCTCCGGCCGATACCGGCACAGGGCCGTCTTTCGCTCCCTCACCCGTTGACACCGAGCCGCCCGCGCCCCCGACCGGGCTTACGGTTACGGACCCCGGCACGGGCGACCGTTTGCTCCTCCAGTGGAATGCCAATGCCGAGCCCGACCTCCTCGGCTACCGGATCTACCGCGCGGTGAGCAACGGTGTTTACGCGCCTCCAGACGACGCTTACCAGCGCCTCGGCACCGCAATGGTCGATACCATTGATCCTTTTTTCACTGACAATACAGTTAGCCGTGATGTCTACTATTTTTACCGTATCACCGCGGTTGACCAGTCAGGAAACGAGTCCCTGCCGTCGAACCCGTCCTCGACCTTCGCCACCGATATAACGCCACCGGCTAAGCCGGCAGGATTCAAGGTGAAGGAGCTTGATACCGGCCACGACGTAGAGCTGAGCTGGCAGGCCAATACCGAGTCCGACCTCGCCGGTTACCAGCTTTACCGGGCCACCAGCCCCGCGGGCCCCTTTGCACTGGTCAAGATCCTGGGCCGGGGCGAAACCGCCTTCCACGACACCGACCTTACGCAGGGCCAGTGGTATTACTACTACCTGGTGGCTGCCGATGAAAAAGGTAACGCCTCCCAGCCAACGGATGTGGTTTCGGTGCAGCCGCGCCAGGCCGTGCGGGCGGAGTTTAACCAGGAGAACGCGGTGCTCCCCGCCACCATTTTCATCGAACCTGATTGCTCAGCCCTCTTCCTGAACGTTCCGGGGGACCGCATCCGGGTCCGCGCCCGCGCCGTCGACGAAAAGGGCGAGCCGGTGCCGCTTACCGGCACCATCCGCTTTGCCACGGCCTTCGGCGAGTTCCGCGACCCGGTCGTCACCGGTGACGGAACGGCTGAAGCCACCCTTACAGCCGACCGCCACGGCAGCGGCGAAATCGCGGTGGAGTACTACCCGCCGGGGGCCGATATTCCTGCGGTCGTGGATACCACCACCGTGCGCGCCCTCGAGTGGTACGTCTCCCTCAGCGCCTCCGGAAATCGCACGGTTACGGGCGGTAACGATATCGAACTCACCGCCACGGTAACCGACCAGAACGGGCGGCCGGTAACCGACTGGCAGGCTCGGATCGCTTTTGAAACGGTTGACACGCCTACTTTTAAACTCTTTAAAGATAAAGATCACCCAGGCCGCTGGCAGGGGGCCGCCCACGCTAACGTTATGAGTCGGGGGTGCGCCATGGGGGTTTCTGCCGGCCGCGTGGAAGAAAACGGGGAGTTAAAAGCGCTCTGGGTAGCCAGCACCACCCCAGGAACAACTCGGGTGCAGGCGGTGCTCTACTACGACGACCTGCGGGGGCCAGAGTGCCCGCCAAAGCGAGTTTGCTCCTCCGGCACCTGCACCATCGAAGTAGTGCCGGGACCCGCACGCTACGTCGGCTTTGAGCCCGCTACAGTGAAAACCGGCCGCGAGCAGCGCGTGACCGTCCAGGCATTTGACGCCTTCGGTAACCCAACCACAGACTACGGCGACCTCAAAATCTGGGTGCGGGTCCCCGCGGGCGTTGCGGCGGCTTTCTCCCCCGACAACGGCGAAACGTGGTGCAGTGGCGAAACCTGGGTGGAAGTCAGACCCGGTGACCGCCTGTTAGTTAAAAGCCCGAAAAAGGAGCTGCCCGCCGACGGTTGTATCCTGGTGACGCGTGCGGAAGGCGCCACCCTTGACCCGCCGCCCGGCGTGCCGCAGGTGAACCTGCCGCTGCGGGCAGAGTTTAGCAAAAATAGAGGGGAGCGGTAGTTCCTGCGAGCTATTATCCAAAGAGGCTTTTGTCGGCTAAGCTTAAAGAGAGGTTTATTTGGGCGCTAACTGGTGAACCAAATTTCTGAATTAGACGCTGCTTTACGAAAACAGAAATCGCTGGCCAGGGAAAGTCTTGGTCGTAGAAAGCCGGGGGCAAATTTGCTTGCCCGGCGCTAAATCTTTGATGCTTTGGTCTTTTTGTGAGGTGGGTTTCCTTGTTGCGCTTTAAGGGTTTCCCCTTGCTTCTATTCCTTCTATCTGCTTTTCTGGGCAGTAGTATGGCTTACCAATCGGTGCCGGCAGCGGCCTACGACAACCCGCACGGGCCCTACGATAACTTCCCTGCGGGCTGCGCCGCCTGCCACGTCGCCCACGCCGCAACTGGCCCTAACCTTCTATCCCGGGCGGCGACAAACACGACTGCGCTTTGTCTTACCTGCCACGACGGCACCGGCAGTGTTTTTAACGTGGTCTACGTTACGACTAACCAGGAGGTCTACGGGCTTGGCTTCTACGATACCGCAGCCATGCACTTTCACCCGGTCCGCGATATGGGAAACCCGCTGATTGGCCAGTCAATCGGCTGCACCGACTGTCACAACCCGCACGGCGATATGTCCGTGCCGGGCCAGGTATACGCGCGGCTCTTAAGCGCCTTCGACGGCACCACCAGACAGCACCAGGGGCCGAACTTCTGCCTCGCCTGCCACGGCAGCGTTGACCGGGGCTTCCCGAGTGTTGAGGACCCCGCGGTGAGCTACTGGGTTTATACGCTGGGTAACCACGAAAATAGCCGGGCAGCACACTACGATACCTCAAAGGCCGCGCTACGACCTGCATCGGGGACGCAAGTTACGTGTGTGATGTGTCACAACAAACACGCCGCCCGCTACGCGCGGCTTCTGCCGGAGCAAGGCGCTGATCTTTGCTTTAAGTGCCACAATAGCGCCACTAACTCCTTGCACCACCGAAACATCAAAGAGGAGTTTTCTGTAACCCGGGCCTCCTACCACGACATCTACGGTGCAAAAACCGGCGCGGTTCTTAGTTGCTCAAGCTGCCACGGGCCGCATACCGCGGTTGCCGCGCCGCTTGTTGCAGGCGGTGGGCCGTCGCTGCTCGCTGACCCGACCAATACCAAGGCCGCTTTCTCAGGAACCACCGGTACCGGCGATAACGGCGTTCCTTATACCGTGGGCACGGTCACCGATTTCTGCATCAAGTGCCATAATCCTACGCCACCTACAGCCACGGCAAGCACTACTACTTTCGTCCCGCTAACCATCAAATTCCCATCCTACACGCCAACCACCAACGCGAGCGGCTGGAATAAGAGCGGGTACTACGACAGCGCGCACCATAAAGCCAGGCTGTTGTGCACCGACTGCCACCAGAGCCACGGCTCGGACTACCCACTGCTGCAGCGGTATCCGGAAGATGACCCGAACACCGACGGCGAGTGCCTGCGCTGCCATAACAGCAGTAAGGTCCTCGGCGCGCCCGACATCAAGAGCGACCTCCTGCTCGCAGCCGCGAGCCACCCAACCCTTACCGTTACGGGAGCGCACCAAAATACCGAGGACTACACCAAGCTGCAAAAGCGCCACGCGGAGTGCGCCGACTGCCACGACGTCCACGTGGCAACAAAAGACAACGCGATTAAAGGCGTCTCGGGGGCAATTCCGGACTACACCAAAGCCTCTTTGTGGAGCATCCCGAACTCTTACACCTTCACGAAGGAGATAACCCACGAGTACGAACTCTGTTTTAAGTGCCACAGCTTCTTCAGCTACGGGAGCACGCCGCCCACTTCACCTAGCGGCGGGTTTACGGAGACCGACCCGAGCGTGGAGTTCAACCCAAACAACCCGAGCTACCACGCCGTAATCGGTGAAAGCAAGATAGCCACGTACCAGTACGGGGGTCAGACCTATTATTACGGCAAGCTCACCGGTGGCTGGAGCGCCACCAGCCCGATGAAGTGCACCGACTGCCACGGCAGCCCGAGCGGTGTCCGGGGGCCGCACGGCTCGCCGAACGCTTTCATCCTCAAGGCGCCGTGGGATCCGAATACCGATGATAGCGGCAAATACGGAACTGGTGGTGGTTTGGTTAGCGGCGGCACCAGCAGTCACGTGTGCTTCAAATGCCATGACTACGATTTCTACGCCAAGGAGACATATGGTAACAACGAACAATACCGGTCCAAATTTTCTTCTTACCTATCAAAGGACGGGTGCAACTGCGGTTATAAATACAACCTCCACGCCCTCCACGTTGGTAAAAAAGGATACGGCTGCGCCTGCTGCCACGGCGCGATACCGCACGGTTACAAAAACCGAGGGATTTTAGTGGAAAAGGACGACCCGGCGCCTTACTCTTACGGCTCGAAGCTCGATATCCTGACCCAGACCTTACCAGATCCAGGGGAGTGGAAGAAGGACGACTGTGCCCACGGGATGACCGGCAGCCCCTGCCACGGAGGAATGTAGAGGAATGTAACTAATCTTCTCTTCGTATCAGGCCGGCGCGAACTTTTGCCGGCCTTTTCATTTAAGGGGGTACAACCAATAAATCACGCGTAAAGCGCGAAGCCGAACTGCAACCCTTTGCTCTGTAACCGCGAAGGTGAGGGGCACCAGGCAAAGAAAAGGTGGGGAGCGTCCAGGGTCCAGGCCGGTTCAGAAACGCGTAAACACTTCTACGATTCCCTAAAATCTCTTGTAACTTGGTATACCTTAGATAGAGATAAAGTAAAATTTACCCGCTACGGAAGGAAAAAGGTAATTCGTGTCGAATTATAGCAGAACTGCCTAAGGTAACCTGGTCAGGAGGGCATAAAAAATGCGGCGTCTGACAGCTTTCGCTTGCTTTATCTTCTGCTGCGGCCTGCTTCTTGGGAGCTCGCTTTCCGGCTCGGTGGTCGCCCAGGCTTACGAGAGCCCGCACGGGCCTTACGCCAATTTCCCGGCTGGCTGCGCCGCCTGCCACGTCGCCCACGCCGCCATTGGCCCCAACCTGATGCTCAAGACGAATATTACCGCGCTTTGCCTTACCTGTCACGACGGCACGGCCAGTGTCTTCAACGTCGTTTACGTCCCCGAACTGGACATTTACGGCACCGGCGTCACCCGCGCCGTTTACGGCTTTGGCTTCGGCACCACCTCCGGCGCCGTTTACTTCCACCCGGTGCGGGATACCGACAACTCCTTAGTCGGGCAGGTTCTTGAGTGTATCGATTGTCACAACCCGCACGGCGATATGTCGGTGCCCGGCGCCGTTTACCCGCGGCTCCTCAACAGCTTCGACGGTACCACCCGTTACTATCAGGGACCTAATTTCTGCCTCGCCTGCCACGGCAGCGTCGACCGCGGCTTCCCCAGCGTGGAGGACCCCGCAGTAAGCTACTGGGTTTATACCTTAGGCAACCATAAAAACAGCTTCGCCGCCCACTACAACACGAGCAAAGCGGCGCTGCAGCCGCCTTCCGGCACCTTAGTCACCTGCGCCACTTGCCACTACAAGCACGCCTCGGACCTGCGGCGCCTTCTGGCCGGACAGGAGGAGAACCTCTGCTTCAAGTGTCATAACACCACGGCCAACTCGATGAGCGGGCGAAACATCCAGGCCGAGTTCCAGAAGGCTTCCCACCACGATATCTTTGGGACTACGGGTGCCAAGGTCGAGTGCTCGAGTTGCCACGGACCGCACACCGTCGGCGCAGCTACCCTGACCGACGCGACTACCACTTATTCGCAGGTTTCCAACCCCCATAATACCAAGTCGGTGATGGGCCGGGTTTACGCGCTCCAGGATAACGGTATCGGCAACACGGTAGGCACCTTTACCGACTTCTGCCTCGCGTGCCACGACAACAGCCCGCCAACAGCGAAAGCAAGCACCACCGAGTTTGTGCCTTACACTATCGTCTTCCCGAACACGAACTTCACCACCAATTCCAGCGGCTGGAATAAAACAAACTACCCCACCAGCGCCCACGGCACGAAACCGCTCCTCTGCACCGATTGCCACAACAGCCACGGCTCGGACTACCCGCTGCTGCAGAAGTACCCGGAGGACACCCAGACCGCCGACGGCGAGTGCCTCTGGTGCCATAAAGCCGGGAACACGTGGGGCGCGCCCGACATCCGCACCGCCGTCAGCACGGCCAACGCCTCCTACCACCCGACGCTGGTTTACGCCGGCCGTCACAGCGATACTGAAAGTTATAGCAACGTGCCGCTTACCAACCGCCACGCCGAGTGCGCCGACTGCCACGACGTCCACCAGGCGACCGGCGGCACTGGTACCGCCCCTGCCGCCCAGCCGGCGATTCGGGGCGTTTCCGGCGTGGCGCCGAGCTTCACCAGCGCTTGGACCACAGCCTCCAGTTATACCTTCAAGAAGCCGATTGACTACGAATACGAGCTCTGCTTCAAGTGCCATTCGCCGTATAGTTACAGCACAACGCCGCCCAACCCGACGCCGAGCAGCACCTCCCAAGTTCTGGGGGGCTTCGCGCAGACAGATCTGACGAAGGAGTTCAACCCGTACAACCCAAGCTACCACGCGGTAGTGGGCGGCAGCCAGATTCCTACCTTTACGGATAGTACGGGCGCAACCCATTACTACGGAAAATTCGTCGCCCCGTGGACGGCTACCAGCCGCCTTTACTGCGCCGACTGCCACACCACCAGCCTTGCCGCCGGGAAAGGACCGCACGGCTCGGGTTACGGCTTCATCCTGCCCAAGCCATGGAACCCGATCACCAGCGGCGGCTACTACGGCACCGGGGGGTACTACGCCGGCGATACCAGCGGCCATCTCTGCTTCAGCTGTCACGACTACGCCTTCTACAGCAACAACGTGGCTGGCGGCGGCGGCGGCAGCGACACCGTGCGCTCGGCGTTTTCGTACCCCACCGTGACCCAAACGAAGAAAGGGGTCACGGTGTACGCCGGCTCCGCCGAGAGCTACAACTACCACAGCATCCACTCCAACCTCGGCTGTGCCTCTTGCCACAGCGCCATCCCCCACGGTTACTTCCGGCGGGGCCTGCTCGTGCTGCCCACCGACGCCAGCCCCTACAATTTAGGCGCCCAGATTAATAAATCATCCCTCACGCCGCCGGCGCCGGGCACCTGGGACTGCAGCTACTGCCACTAAAAATACTTTCCCCAGCCAGGGGCAAAAGGGGCTGCCCCGCTCAACTTTCGGGACAGCCCCCCTCTATTTTTCCTTCCTTGAATTCCGCAATTCCGCCGGCGGTCGTCTGCAGATCATAATAACCAACCATACAAAAAATCAATCTCGGTCTTTCTTTTGTCCTGCCCGGGCCTACCGCTCGTATGAGGCTACCAGGATGATCCCCGCTTCTTTCGCCACCGCTTCGGCCGACGGGTGAACAAGGAACCCGAACATCACCTTGACCACCTCCGTCTTGACTTGCGGCATAACCTGCGCGAGCAGCCGCACAAAACCTTTTACTTCCCGGGCGTAAATACGGTGTTTCACTTCCCCGAGCACGGTAACCTTCGTCCCGTTGCGCTGGCCGACGCCGTACAAGTCCACTTCGTATTCCGCGCCGTTGACGGTAAAATGCTTGCGCCGAAGCCTTTCCACCCGGACGCATAGGTGCCGCTCCAAATAACCCGGCAGCACCACGCGGGCAATATCCTCCAGGGTAAAGCCAAATCTATCCGAAAGGCGGCCTACTTCGCGCCGGGTCTGCCTAAGGGCTACCCATAGATCCGCCACCACCTGTTCGGTGCGCCGCTGCGCCTCCGCCAGTTCCCTCAACTCCTGCCGCGTTTCCTTCTGCGCCTCGGCTAACTCCGCCAACGCCCGGTCAAGCCGCCCTACCTCCTGCCGCGTCTCCTTCTGCGCCTCGGCTAACTCCGCCAACGCCCGGTCAAGCCGCCCTACCTCCTGCCGCGTCTCCTTCTGCGCCTCGGCTAACTCCGCCAACGCCCGGTCAAGCCGCCCTACCTCCTGCCGCGTCTCCTTCTGCGCCTCGGCCAGCTCCTCTACCCGCTGCTCCGTCCGTTTCTGCGCCTCGGCTAGCTCCGCCAACGCCCGGTCGAGCCGGTCGAAACGTTCTTCATGACGCGCCGCCGTCTCTTCAACTTTTTCTCTTAACCGGTCGAAATCCTCGCGGGTGACTTTGATTTCCTTCATCCGGTCATCCACAATCTGGATGATCGCCCGGTAAACCTCTGGTGGAAGCCCCTTAAACTCAACGGACACCTTCTCTCACCCCTTTTCTCCCCCATCATAACATGGCCCTTCTTTTTGGAGCAAGAAAGCCTTTAATACTAAAAGTTTCATTTGACTTCCCTACCGAAAAGAATTAAACTGATAAAATAAAAGCTTTTCGGTAAAATTCGGGTCTCCAAAAAAGCAGCGGACCAAACAATGAGGTGGGTAAAAATTTTCACGGCGCTAAAAAACCATTTCACTTCTATCCGGGCCGTGCTTACGGTCCTCGCCTTTCTCGGCATCGCCTCCGCCATCGGTACCCTTATCCCGCAGAACGAAGAAAACCTGCTCGTTTATACGGAGCGGTACGGGCCTAACCTGGGCCGCCTGCTCATCGCCACTGGGCTTACCCACGTTTTCCGCTCCTGGTGGTTTATTGCCGCCGAAATTTGGTTAGTTATCAGCCTCTTGGTCTGCACTTACTACCGGGGCCAGTTCGCCTTGCGCCTCAGCCGCCGGGACGCCAAACGAGGGCTTGGCGCATGGGGCTTAACCATCCTTCACGTTAGCCTGATTCTCATCCTTGTTACCCTGATGGCGACACCCCGGGTTAGCAAAGAACAAAGAGTGGCCGGCGCCCCAGGCCAAATCATGGCGCTTACCGCTCATGGTGTCCCTTTTGACCTGCAGATAAAAGATTTCCAAATCGATTATTACCCGGACGGCACGCCCAAGCAGTTCCGCACGCAGTGCGCCGTCCTGGAAAACGGCCGCGCAGTCCGGGAAGACACCATTTCCGTCAACCACCCGCTACGGTACCGGGGGGCGAAAATTTACCAGATGGATTACGGCTGGTTTCTGCGCGGCCTTCTGACCACCGGTGGGCAGACGTCACCCTTCGAAGTCGTGGCCGACCGAAACCCCTATCCCATAGACCGCCAGCACCTGCTGCTCGCCGTATTCTACCCGGATTTCGCTTACGATCAGAACGGGAACCCGGTCAGCCAGTCCCAGCAACCACGAAACCCTTACGTCCTCTACGTCCTTTACGAGTACGAAAGGCCGGTTAAAATGGGCATCGTGCGCGTAGGCCAGAAGGAGGATGTCCCCGGCGGCAATATCACCTTTAGCGGCTACGCCCTTTACACCGGCCTTTTAGTGAAACGGAACCCGGCCTTACCCTATACCTTCGCCGGTTTCGCCCTGGCTACTGCCGGCGTTATCGCCTACCTTATCTTCAACCCGCGCCGGCGTAAGCCAACGCAAACCGAAAACGGCGGCGAGCCAGAAGCCTAACCCAAATTGTGCTCTATTGAAAGGAGTGCTTGCCCAGTGTATACTATCGAAAGCAATTTCTTTACGCTCGCCTTCATCGCCTACGTTCTTTCGCTAGCGGCCTTCTTCTCCTTTTTTTGGACCCGGAGCGAACGTTCTGCCAAACTCGGCTATCTTTTAACCGCCGCCGGCCTGCTCCTTCAGTTGGTTAGTCTCACCGCCAGGAGCATTGCGGCCGGGCGCTGGCCCTTTGCCAACCTTTACGAGTTCATCAGCCTCATGACCTTCGGCATCGCCGCCGGAACCCTTATCGTCGGGCTCCGCTACCGCATCACCGCAACGGGGATTTTTGCCACCCCGTTGCTCGCGGGGCTTATGGCCTACGCTTTCTCCATTAAAAAGGCCCCGGAGGCCCTGGTACCGGCGCTGCAAAGCTACTGGCTCCAGTTCCACGTTGCCACGGCCATCCTGGCCTACGGCGCCTTCGCCCTTTCCTGCGCCTTAGGCGCGATGTACCTGGTGAAGGACCGGCCCGGCGCGCCGGAAACGGGGCTACGGGCGCTGATTCCCGAAACCGGCTGCCTCGAACGCCTGATTTACGGGACGATCGCCTTCGGCTTCGCCTTCCAAACCCTCCTCATCATTACCGGCGCGGTATGGGCGGAAGAGGCTTGGGGCGCCTGGTGGAGCTGGGACCCGATGGAAACATGGGCGCTCATCACGTGGATCGTCTACGCCTTCTACCTGCACGGCTGGACGCGGGGCTCCTGGCGGGGGCGGCGGGGCGCTTGGCTCGCCCTTATCGGTTTTATCGCCGTTCTTTTCACTCTGATCGGCGTGAAGTACCTGATGAGCGGTCTACACAGCTATAAATAATCAGGCCGTGAGAACCCCCGGTTTTATCCCGGCCTACTTTTAAAAAACGCTGGCCCCGGCTGCAGAGATTAGCCCTGCGCCGGGGCCACGTTTTAAAACGGCAAACTTCGCGTTCTAAACTCAAGCTATCCCGCTACGCCTATCTCTTCATCGGTCAGGTAGCAACCCGGGTCAGGCGCCCAAAAATCGTTGTGCACCGCCTCCGCCCGCGCCCGGAAGTTGCCGTTGCAGATTTCGAGCCAGCGGCAGGCGCCGCAACGCCCCTTTAAGAGCGGTTTGCGGTTGCGAAGCTGGTTTAAAAGCTCATTCTGCGGGTCGTACCAAATCTCCCCGAACTTCCGCTCCCGCACGTTGCCGAGGGGGTGGTTTTGGGTGAACTGGTCGGGATAAACGTTTCCGAACCAGTCTACCGCCCCGATACCGCTGCCGCTCCGGTTGCCGCCGGTCCGCGCAAGCCACGCGTAAACCTCTTCCGCCCGTGCCGGATTCGTCTGGCGCAGCTTCAGGTAGATGTAAACCGCGTCCGCGTGGTTATCAACGGTGAGAATCTCTTTTCCCAGCCCCCGCCGGACAAAGTCCGCCGTCCGCTCGATGATGAGGTCCACAACTTTACGCTTCGTCGCCGGGTCCAGGTCCTCTTCGCGCAGGTTTCTGCCGCGACCAACCGTCACGAGGTGATAGAAACAGACCCGGTTTATCTCTTCCTGTTCCACCAGGTCGAAAATCGCCGCGACATCCTGGTAATTTTCCCTGGTAATCGTAAACCGCAGCCCGACGCGCTGCCCTACCGCCACACAGTTCTTGATGCCCGTAAGCGCGAGCTTATAGGCCCCTTTCACCGCCCGCATCCGGTCGTTAAGCTCCTCCAGCCCGTCAAGGCTGATACCAACGTAGCCGACACCGGCTTCTTTGATCCTCTGGGCGACCTCGCGCGTGATGAGCGTCCCGTTAGTCGAGATGACGGGCCGGATACCACGCTCCCGCGCGTAGTTTACCAGTTCAAAAAAGTCAGGCCGCAGCAGCGGCTCCCCGCCCGAGAAAAGCAGTACCGGGACATTCGCCTCCGCCAACCCGTCGATGAAGCGCTGCGCCTCCGCCGTTGTGAGCTCCCCTTCCGCCGGCCCCGGCGTAGCGCTCGCGTAACAGTGCCGGCAGCGGAGGTTGCACGCCCGGGTTGAGTTCCAGACTACCACCGGGCCAACGGGGCGCTCCCGAAAGTGGTAGCGCAACGCGTCCCCCACTTCTTCCTGGCCCGAAAGCATCTTCGAAATACTAAGCACGCTCTACCTCCTCATTAAGTCACCGTCACTTTTTTATATCACCGGCCCGCCAGGTTCGTCAATACAGAAATGACCACCAAAAAGGGGCTCAACCGCAAACCCGAAGCGCGCTTCACCAGCCCGTCAAAGGCTAACGAAGCGGAAGTCCCGTACCTTGTTACTCCAGAGTCGGCGTTAAGGCCGGATTAGGAATTTTAATCCGCCTGCATAAGAATTTTTTCGAATAAAGAGAAGGAATTGGCGCCTGGGTTGTAGAATTTATCCTCCACAAACTCCAGCAATTCCGGAGCGGGAAGGAGGTGAATACGTGAAACGCTCCTCCACTGAGTGGCGTAGAGGCGTATCACCGGGTATCATCCTCGCGGTCCTGCTCGTTTTGCTCATGGTAGCCCTCTCCGGCTGCGGCGAAAAACAGGCCGCCACCGAAACCGCCAAGCCCGAAGCCACCCAGGGCGAGAAAGCCCAGCCTGCATCGGCTAAGCTTGCCGACATTGAATGCGCTCAGTGTCACGAAATGCTGCCGGAGGTCGTCACCTGGATGACCTCTTCCCACAGCAAGATTGCCTGTACCAAGTGCCACACCAATTACGACCAGAAGAAGGCGCAGATGCAGGCGGCCCACGACGCGGGCAATATCCCGCGGCCGATCAGGGCTACGGAGAAGATCCCGGGCGATACCTGCAAACAGTGTCACTCCTCTAACCGGGCCTTCTCCTTACCGGGCGACCTCATTGTGCCGCACGAACTTCACGACAAGGCGCGCGTTGGCTGCACCGACTGCCACTTCCAGGTGGTCCACGCGGCGATCGCCGAGCGGAACGTGATCGCGCGGCCCGGCTTCACGAACTATGCCGACTGGACACCGCAAAGTGTCGAACGGGTGGCCACCATCCCGGCGCGGCAGCCGACGATGTGGGTCTGCCTCGACTGTCACAAGACCGCGAAGCCTAACACCCCGTGTAAGGCTTGTCACAGCGACCCGCAGAACTGGAGCGCGCCTTACCACGACCGGCCAGATTTCCTTTCCATCCACGGCAAGGAAGGCCGCAAGAATGTTGACCTCTGCGCGCGTTGCCACGCTAACCGCGAGGGCATGAAGTTTGCTGAGTCCGGAACCGGCGACAAGATCATCGACTTCGAGCGGGCCACGCCGCTCTGCTACGACTGCCACATGAAGCGGCCGGCTTTCCACGGCAGCAACTTCATGTCGCAGCACGCGAATGCCGCGAAGACGAAGGGCTTGCTTAACTGCTTCGCGTGCCACAGTATCGAACCGCCGAAGCCTGGGCAGAACGTCACGGGCACCTATTGCAACAACTGCCACTGGTTCCCGGTAAAGAAAACCGAAGTTCCCGCTCAGCAACAGCAACAGCAGAAACAACAGCAATAATAAAGCCGGGGACCAATAAAGAAATCCCAGGTGGAGCAAAAGCAACACAGAGTACAAGTTGCGCGCGAAAGGGGTGCCTTTTAGAAAAGGCGCCCCTTTTATTTCCGGTCACTTTCTTTTCGCGATAGTCCGTCTCGCCAGAAGGGCATACCGTAGCCCGCTCCCTCATATCTTGTTACCGAAGGGAGGGATCGGGGGTGCGTAAGAGCAAAGAACTCCTCGGCATGCCGGTGGTGAGCCTGGAAGAAGGCCTCCGGGTGGGCCGGGTAACCGGCCTGGTGGTCGATCCCGCAGCGAAAACCGTCGCCGCGCTCATCGTTGAAAAAGGCGGCCTTTTCCGGGAACAGCGCTTTATCCCCTTCCCGCAAGTTTACAGCATCGGCGCTAATGCCGTTACCCTGCACCGTTCCCAACAGGCGGCCAAAGGTGCCAGTCTCCCGGAGATTCTCCGCCTTTTCAAAGAAAAGATTGCGGTAACCGGCGCCAAGGTCGTGGCCGAGAACGGCGCCATCCTCGGTCACGTAACCGAGTACTTCGTCGATACGGTAACCGGCGCCATCACCGGGCTCGAAATCGCTCCCGCAAAACCGGCCTTCGTTCAGGGAGTGGCCCATCTTGATAGCGCCTTTATCCGGACCATCGGCAAGGAAATCATTGTGGTTACGGATGAGGCAAGCCGATCACTGACTCCGGTTGACGGGGGTCTAAAAAAACGGGCCAGCCAGACCTGGGAAGAAGTAAAGAGTAAAAGCCAGCAGTTTAGTGAAAGCATCAGCACAAAAATAAAAAACCTCCGCCATTCGGCCCACAGGCCCAGCGAAGGTGAAAATTCGGCCGAACCGGCGGCGAAACCGCCCGGCGACAATCAATCAAAGAGCTTCGATACGGAAAGGTCCTCGTGAATCCGGATAATCGCTTCGCCGAGAAGGGGCGCCACAGAAACGACCGTTATCTTGTCAAGCATCTTTTCTGGCGGAACGGGAATGGTGTTGGTCACCAGGATCTCTTTAATGGCCGGCGTGCTAAGGCGTTCGACCGCGGTCCCGGAAAAAACCGGGTGGGTGCAGAGCACGTAAACCTCGCGGGCGCCCCAGTCGCAAAGAGCTTGGGCACCCTTCGTAATCGTTCCGGCGGTATCGATAATGTCGTCCACCATCACCGCCGTTTTACCCTTAATGGGGCCGATGATGTTCATCACTTCCGCCTCGTTAGGCTCAGGGCGCCGCTTGTCAATCACCGCCAGCGGCGCACCCATCCTTTTGGCGAGTTCGCGGGCCCGGACCACCCCGCCGACGTCCGGCGCCACCACCACAATATCCTCAAGCCCCCGCCGCATCAGATGCTGTGCCAGCATGGGGCCGGCGGGCAGGTGGTCAACCGGAATGTCGAAAAAGCCCTGGATCTGCCCCGCGTGAAGGTCCACCGTTAGTACCCGGCGGGCACCCGCCGAGGTGATGAGGTTGGCAACCAGCTTCGCCGTAATCGGTTCCCGCCCCCTGGTCTTCCTGTCCTGACGCGCGTAGCCGTAATAAGGAATAACCGCCGTTATTCGCCGGGCGGAAGCGCGCCGCAGGGCGTCAATCATAATGAGTAACTCCATCAGGTTCTCATTAACCGGCCAGCAGGTGGGCTGGATAACGAACGCATCTGTTCCCCGCACATTCTCGTTAATCCGGACCCAGATTTCCCCATCAGAAAAGCGCCCCACCGCCGAATCCCCTAAGGGCACTCCCAGGTAGTTGCAGATTTCCTCCGCCAATTTCTGATTGGCGTTCCCCGAAAAGATACGCATATTCTTATGGCGGGAAAGCATGGGTACGCTACCTCACTCTCTTCCTTTCTTTTTCACCCAGTCAGGAATATTCCGCTGCCGGCTCCGGGCAATCCCCAGCGCCCCGGCAGGGACGTCTCTGGTAATGGTCGAACCCGCCCCGATATAGGCCCCCTTGCCTACCCGAACAGGGGCCACAAGATTGGTGTTAGACCCGATGAAGGCCCCGTCCTCAATCACCGTCGGCCATTTCCGCCGGCCGTCGTAATTGCAGGTAATGGTCCCCGCGCCTACATTTACCGAGCGGCCGATTTCCGCATCACCGATATAACTCAAGTGCGGGACTTTACTCCCTTCCCCGATAACCGACTTTTTCACCTCAACAAAACCGCCAACCTTCGCCCCCGGACCGACAACGGTACCCGGGCGGAGGTAAGTAAAAGGACCTACTGTCGCGCCGCTCGCTACTGTTGCCCCTAAAACCACCGCGTTATGCACCGCCACCTTATCCCCTAGCCGGGAATCGGTTATCCGCGTCCAGGGACCGATACAGCATTCGGAGCCGATCACCGTCCCCCCCTCAAGGAAAGTGAAGGGGTAAATGATGGTATCTGGCCCCACAACCACACCCGGGTGGACGTACGTAGCCCGCGGGTCCACCACCGTAACGCCCGCATCCATCAATCTCTCCACCACCCGCCGTCGGATAACTTCCTCTGCCACGGCGAGCTGGCGCCGGTCGTTCACCCCCAAAAACTCCGCCGCGTCCGGAGCCTCCCAGGCAGCAACAGGGACCCCCTCCTCCCGTAAGAGCCGGATGGCGTCAGGGAGATAGTACTCCTTCTGAGAGTTATCCGGAGAAATCCGCTTTAGAACGGAAAAAATGGCCGGCTTAAAACAGTAGATACCGGTATTAACCTCGCTAACTGACAGTTCTTCTTCCGTAGCGTCGCGGTGCTCCACAATACGCAAAACATTGCCGTCCTGGTCCCGGATCACCCGGCCATAGCCTGCCGGGTCCGCAAAGCGAGCCGTAAGCACCGCCGCCGGTGCCCCCTGAGCCCGGTAATAAGTATAAAAATCCCGGAGCGTCTCCCCCCGCAGGAGAGGAGCATCCCCGGGCAAGACGATAATATCCCCCTCGTAAGTTTTCAGTGCCTCCTCGGCCTGCAGCAATGCGTGGGCCGTACCAAGCTGCTCTTCCTGAAGCACCACTTCCGCCCTTCCGCCTACTGCCGCGACAACCTCTGCCGCGCCGTGACCGGCAACCACAATAATCTTTTCCGCTCCCGCCCCGGCAGCCGCGTCGAGCACAAAAGAAAGCATCGGCCGACCGGCCACCGGATGAAGCACTTTGGCCTTGCGTGACTTCATCCGGGTCCCTTTCCCGGCCGCCAAGATAACCGCCGCTAAACCCACGCCGACCTGTCTCCTTAAGATTAACCTGTCTTTTAAAGATTCTATGCCTCGCGCCCCGGAAACCCTACTGCTGCAGCGCGCTGTTATAGGCGCTCAAAACCGCTTCTTCAAGCTGGCGGCGCGCATCGGGAGTTATCGGGTGGGCTACATCCCGGAAATCGCCGTTGGGCCGGCGCCGGCTCGGCATCGCTACGAAAAGCCCGCTCTTCCCTTCCACCACCTTGATATCGTGAACGACAAAAGCATCGTCGAAAGTAACCGAAACCACCGCTTTCATTCTGCCTTCGTTAAGTACTTTGCGCACTTTTACGTCCGTGATCTGCATGCCCTTTCCTCCTCGAAAGCTTAACCACTACACCAAAAATTTCGCCAAACCTCTGAAGATTCCTCTCAAGCCTTAGCGAAAAATATCTTTAAATTTTATTATCCCGCAAACAGGAGCCTAAAATAGCCGAAAAATATCGTTTGCCACTTGTTTAACCACTAAACCTATTTTACTATTTAAGCTAACAGGAGGCACAAGCCTTGAATCTCAACTGGCTAAAAACCTTCACCACCGTCGCCGCAACCCGTTCCTTTTCCCGCACGGCCCGGGAGCTTAACCTGACCCAGCCGGCCGTTTCCAAACATATTGCGGCGCTCGAAGCCTTCTACGGCGTCAAGTTGGTTCACCGGTCGCGCCGAGCAGTGACCCTTACCGAAGCGGGCACCGCCCTGGTCCCCCTGGCCCAAAAGATCCTTTCCGCCGTCACCGAAGCCGCCCAAGAAATGGACTCTTTCGTAAATAGCGTAAAAGGAACCCTCGCCATCGGCGCCAGCACCATTCCGGGGCATTATGTGCTTCCCCAGATCATCCGCCGCTTCCGGGAAGAATACCCCGAGGTAAAGATTAACTTGGAGATCGCTGACACCGGGAAGATCATTGAACGGATCGTAGCGGGGGAACTCCCCCTGGGTGCCGTTGGGGCGATCAAAACCGCCCCGCTGCTCGCGGCTATCCCCTTCGCCCAAGACGAACTGGTGCTGATCATCCCGCCCGGCCACCCGTTAGCCAACCGGAAAATCATTACCACCGCGGCCTTAGCCGGGCAAGAGTTTATCCGGCGCGAAAGCACCTCCGGCACCCGCTACGAGCTTGAAAAGCGGTTGCGAAGCGCGGGGGTTGATCCCGAAAACCTCCGGGTGGTCGCTGAATTCGGCAGCACAGAAGCAGTGCTGGCGGCCGTAGAGGCAGGATTAGGACTCTCCTTCGTCTCCCGCCGGGCAGCCGAAAACAGGGCCAAAAGTGGCCGGCTGGTGATGCGCCGCCTTCAGGGGTTATCCTTGAAGCGGACCCTTTACCTCGTCTACCCCCGAAACCGCTGCCTCTCCCGGCCGGTTAAAGCCTTTATCAATTTCGTTACCCAAAAACCGTCTTAATTTCTGCATCTCACCCCTGTTACTCTTTTAGAAAGAATGCGGTAGCTTCTTTCTCTTGCGCCATCCGGTCCTTGCCCTTCCACGTTTTTATAACTTTTTTTCATAACACTGATAGCCAAGTATAAGAGGAAAGTTAAAAACGCTATGGAATTAAATTTATTACGTTAATTCCTATTGGACTTCAAAATGTGGAGGGAAAGGGGCCGGTGCCCCCCGCGGGCCGCAAACCCGTTGGCCGGTCCGGACGACCGGGGTTGGGTTCGACTCCCACTTCCCTCCTCCAAATAGAATGCTCCACCACCCCGCCCGGCCAGGAGCCGCGGCCGGCAAGTAGTTGCATCCCAAACGCCGCAAGATCCTCCGCGGCGCCCCGTTTGACAAACAATCAATGTGCTGATATGCTATGAGTGGCACAAAAAGCGGAACGGGGCAAAACGTTGCCGGCAACTTTTACTGGGGGGAGAAAGAGTGCCAATCTTTGAATTTCGCTGCCTCGCGTGTGGGAACCTTTTTGAGAAACTTTTCCTTGACACCAAAGAAGAAGTGGAAATCAAGTGCCCCGGGTGCGGTTCAGAAGCCTTCGAACGGGTAATCAGTAAGACTAACTACGTGATGGGTCTCGGCAAAGGCGCCGACAAGCCAAAACTGACGAGCAAATCCTGTAGCCCGGGAAGCAGTTGCTGGACCCTTGAGTTGCCAGGGTACGGTGATTAGGCGTTATGAGCTACCAGCCACTCCGCAAAGAAGTCACCAGGGAAGCGGTTTGCCCCTTTTGTGGCCTCGCCATTGAAAGACCGAAGGAATTGGCCGGAGAAAGAGTGCGCGAGATGCCCCTCGGGCAGTGTTCGGGTTGCGGCGCCGTTTACGCCTACGACGCTACGGGACACAACCTCGGGGCCGCCTTTAGCGAAGCCCTTGTCTTTGCTTGCAATGACGACTGGGGGCTCGCTTGGAACCTCCTTCCCGACGAAGACTACCTCCAAGCGGTCGTCGAGCGGTACGACCTCGAAACCCACCGCATCATTCCCAACGGTGCCCTTGGTGACAGGCGAGTGAGAGGCGCCCTTTTCTTCGTTAGGCTGCAGGAAGACATCCAGGAACTAACCCGGAACGCCGTGCAGCAAAAGCTGCGGGCAGCCCGACCCGCATCCCCGAAGCCAGCCGCTCCCGAACCACCGCCAGCAGAAATAGCCGCCGGGCCTCTTTCCAAGAAAGAGGTCGAGGCGTTAGTGGCTAACTACCAGCTGGATCCGGTTATCGCGGCGGCCCGCCACGACCGGAAAATAATGCGGCACCTGCAGCGCCTTCTCTGTGCCGGCGACGAACTGGTCCGCCTGCGGGCTGCCGAAGCTCTGGGTAAAGTAGCCGGGGAGCTGGTTACAACCGACCCGGCGGCGGTGGTTTCCGTCTTCCAGGGTCTTTTCAACCACTTCGCCGATTCGAGCGCTTCCAACTGGGGGAGCGTGGATGCCATCGGCGAAGTTATCGCGAACGCACCAGACCTTTTTGCCGGCTACATTGCAAAACTTTTTCCCCTCTTAACCGAGGAGTCGGTGCGACCCGCCGCCGTTAAAGCCTTGGCCCGCATCGCTGCAGTCCGGCCTGACGCCGTTCGCCGGCGCATCTTCTTCCCTCTCCTGCCTTTCGTCCAGGATAAGAACCCCCTGACGAGGGGCTATACAGCCCTGCTTCTCGGCCGGCTGGGCGGACCGGAAGCACGGCAACTCTTAGAAATGCTCCGGAACGATACGACACCGATTGGGGTTTACGAAGAGGGCAGGATCGTCACGAAGACCGTGGGCCAGATAGCAAACGAGGCCCTAGCTACTCTCCCCTGACAAGTGCTTCGACCGGTGTTTGCAAAGCCTTGGCAACCGAGATGAGCAGCGAAGCCCGCTCCGCTGCGTCGGGCTGCTTAGCCTTCGTAAGCAACAGCGCCGATAAACGGCAAAGCTCCCGGTATGCAGCATCCAGATTGAAAGTAGGATACTCTTTGCCTCTTTCGAAGCCCGCCTTCCAGCAGACCTGCGCTCTGCCCCGCACGGCCACCGGAATCCCGTAAACCCGGCAGGTGACCGGCCGGTGCGGGTAAAGCGCACATTCATCCTTGGCGTTGAGGAGGGGACACCTCACCCGCTGCCGCGATAGGGCGTAAGCCTGCATCACGGGATCATCGGTATAGTAGTTAAGTTTCTTTTGCACCAGGCGGATTTCTTCCTCTGCCTGCTCCGCCCGCCGGAGGATCTCCTCCTGCTCCCCGGCAGGAAGCCTTTCAAAGTGGCTTCTGATATAGGCCGCCTCGACTAAAAAAAGGCCGAAGACTGCGTGGCAGCAATCAGCACAGCCGTGCGCACACTTAACCGCCGCTCCGTAGTCGCGCTGCATCTTCGCAAAAGCCGCATCGGCAGCAGCGCTTATCTCTTCGTACGCCGCAAACAGTTCTTCAAACACCACTTCCATCCTCTCGTACCGGACGGTAAGGCTCGATTTCCCTCAAGAACTCCGGATGCACCGGAAAACCGTATTTTACCGCCAGATCTACATGCTCAACCGCCTTCGCATAATCCTCCTTCATGTAGTACGCGCAGGCTAAATTGTTATGCCCCAGACCGAAGTTAGGCGCCATGGCCACTAACTTCTCGCCGATCTCAATCGCCTTGTCCACATCGCCCTTCTGCAGGTAGGCGCTCACGAGGTTGGCCCAGGCCTGGACGATCTGGGGGTTGAGCTCGATCGCCTTCTCAAGCGCCGCGATCGCCTCGTCCGTCCGGGCCATTTGCAGGTAAGCAAAACCAAGGTTAGCATAACCCCGGGCGTACCGGGGTTCAATCTCGATTGCGCGCTGGTTGGCCAGCGCTACCCGCTCTAAGTCACCCCATTTAAAATAGATGTAACCAAGATTTACAAATGCCTCAAACATCCGGCCGCCGCTTTCAATGGCCTCTTCAAAGTAGTCGGCAGCCTCGTCAAGACGGCCTTCCTCCATGGCTTTAACGCCCAAATTGTAAAGCGCCGTAGAACACTCGGGGTTCTCGCGCAGCAGCCTTTTTTGCTCCTCGATAAAGGTTTCCGCGTCTTTGGGCGTTACCACAAATAATCACCCCTTCCCACATCTTTCCCCTCTTGCTGATTAAGTATGGAGGCTGCCCGCCACCAACAACGAGCAGCCTCCCCCAACAGGCTAACAGAAACTCCGGGCTGGAGCCACCGAAAGGTTGTTACTCTCCCTTATCGGTGGTTTCTCCTTCCCGACCGGCCAAGCAGTACATGGTCGTGCTCCCGGTGGAAAAGTAGGTAATCTTCCCTTCGGCAATAAGCTCGTTGCATGCCTTCTTTACGTCCCGAAGGCTAGCGTCCGGAAATTTTTTCTGGATAGCCTTCTGGAGATCGTTGAAGTAATGCTTCGACTTTTTTGCCTGGGTAAGATACTCCACAACGATCGCCTTCATTTCTTCCAGCGACATATGACGTCATCTCCTTAGTGCCCTGCGGGCCTTATTTTATGCCACCCGCCGCTTTTGATACCGCCCAAGCTGCATCCGTGTACTTGAAGAGGGTGCTGGTCCGGTAGGTGTCGTAAGCCAAGCGGTAATCGTCGACGAGGTGGTCCGTGAACGGCAGCTCGCACAGCTCGAAGAACTTCTCCCAGCCGATGCGCTCCGCCCACTCGCCGAGCCGCTCGTACTTGTTGGCGTGGGCCGCGTAAACTTCGACGATCTTCCGGATGGTCTTGCATACCTCGGGGTAGCGCGGGAAGTTGTTCGGCAGGAACGGCACGATTACCTTCGAGAACCGCGGCTGGCTCTTCCGGTTGGAGAGCTTACCGCCGGCGAGAAGCACGACACCGTCGCCCTCTTTATCGGCCAGCGGCAGCGCGGCACACATCGTGTAGCAGTTGCCGCAGAACATGCACCGATCCTCTTTGATTTTCACGGTCTTCTTCCCGTCCGGGGTGGTCGCCGGCGAGATGGCACCGAGCGGGCAGGAAGCAATCACCGTCGGGATCTCACAGAGCTTCGCAACAAAGTCGTGGTCGATCATCGGCGGCTTGCGGTGGTAGCCCAGCATCGCGATGTCGGAGCAGTGCACCGCGCCGCACATGTTGAGGCAGCAGGCCATCGAAACGCGGAGCTTCGCCGGCAGCTTCATGCTCTGGAAGTACTCAAAAAGCTCATCCAAAACCGCCTTCACGATCGACGAAGCATCGGTTGCCGGCGTGTGGCAGTGGATGTAGCCCTGAGTATGAACGATGTTGGTGATGCCGCAGCCCGTTCCGCCAATCGGGAACTTATAGCTGCCGCAGTACTGTTTCCGCTCCTTGAGGTCTGCTTTCAGCGCCTCGACCTTCTCCAGGCTGTCGCAGAGGAACTCAATGTTATTACGCGTGGTGAAACGAACGTAGCCGTCGCAGTACTTGTCGGCGATATCGCAGATCTCACGCAGCAGCGCCACGCTCATGATCCGCATGCCGCCACAACGGACGGTGTAAACCTTCTCGCCCGTCTCGGATACGTGCATCAGAATACCCGGTTCGAGAATCTCGTGGTAGAGCCACTTGCCGTAATTCCGCTGGATAATAGGCGGGAAAAAGTCCCAGTAATACCGCGGCCCGATATCGGTAATCCGGTTTTCTCTGGGTTTCTCCGGATTGTAAACGCCGTATCTCGTCGTAGATAGACCCATTGCGATACCTCCTTATACTTCCTTTCTGGTGTGCCTGGTTCTGAAATCGTTGATGTCTCTCTTGAACCCACCCGGCACATCCTCTTCCTTCCAGAAGATGTACGGGTTCTCCCGCGGCTTCCAGACCATCTGCGGCATCACCGGCACGCCGATAACCTCGCAGAACTTCGGCAGGCCCATCCGCTGGATCAACTCACCGAGGCGCTCGCGGTTCTTACCGTTGTCCATCCACCACTCGAAGACCTTGTCCACGATCGCCTTGATGTTGTCGTAAGGCGGTTCCGCTTCCATGAAGGGAATCGTCAGCACCGACATCTGCGCGCCCTCGAGGATCGGCGCCTTCGCACCAAAGAGCAGCATTACGCCGGTATCGGTACCGGGCCGGAGCGCGCGCGGCATGGTGTTGATGCAGTGCATGCAGCGGACGCAGTTCTTGTCGTCGATTCTAAGCTTGTTGCCCTCCATCCACATGCACTTGGTCGGGCAGAGGTCGATGACCTCCTTCTGGATATCGAACTTACCCCAGTTCCTGCCGGCAAACGCACCCGCATTGGGCGGAATCTCCCCGGCGATGTAAGCCTGAACCGCCTCCTGGTCGATCCGAATGTTGTCCCGCCAAGTACCGATCACCGACATGTCTGCCCGCGCGATCGAAGCCACGCAGCCGTTGGGACAACCGTCAAATTTCATCTTGAACTTATAGGGGAAACCGGGCCGGTGCAACTCGTCCTGGTAATGCATGGTCATCTCGTAGCACATTTCCTGCGTGTCGTAGAGGGCAAACTCGCACCGCGCCTTACCGAGGCAGCAGGAAGGCGTCCGCAGGTTAGAGCCTGAACCACCGATATCCTGGCTCAGGTGGTGGGCCATTTCCTGGAAGATCGGCTCGAGCTGCTCGGTCGTGGTGCCGAGGAAGATAATGTCGCCGGTGGAACCGTGCATATTCAGAATGCCGCTCCCGCGGAACTCCCAGAGGTCTGCCATGGCGCGGAGGAAGTCGGTCTTGTAAAACTTGCTGGCGGGCTGGTTAACACGGATGGTATGGAAGTGAGCAATGGCTGGGAACTGGTCGGGCAGGTCGCAATACCGGCCGATGACGCCACCGCCGTAACCGCTGACGCCGACGATACCGCCGTGTTTCCAGTGACACTCGCCGTGCTCAAAGGAAAGCTCGAGCACGCCCAACAAGTCTTCACACACCTCGCGCGGAATCAACATCCGGTCGTCAGCAAGTTTCCTTCTGCGGCAAGCCTCAAGCTTCAGGTCCGCAACAAAGCTCGGCCACGGCCCTGACTCAAGCTGCTCACATCTCGGAATGTCGTACTTTATTTTGAAATTCTTAAGCTCTTCATCCGAAGGGTTCTGTAACTCTTCGTCGGTGTAGATGCGGAGTTCCTGATAGTTTATTTCTTTCTGGGGAACTTTTGGCCCTGGGGGCTTGAATTCCTTAGACATAAGCTTAATCAATACCTCCCTCTTAAACTGAGTTTGCGAGCTGTGGGAAACAGAAGACTAAAGAATTTTCGGCTTGCACCCCCCTCCGCAACTCAAATGAGACTAGGCAAACTATCGCGAAGTCAAACAAGCCTCGCTTTTTGATAGTGGCCGCTTGGTGAAGATCGAGAGGATTGCTCCGAATCGTACAAATTTCAAAAAGTTAAGAATAATATAATACAGGGGTCGAGAACTTGTCAACCGTCTAAATAACAAATGTTTTGTCACCTTTCGTCCGCTCTTCTGCCGTATCCGCAGCTTTTGGAGTAAGCCCAACTGTAAAAGTGCATAATACCCTTTGGAGGGAGAGCATGGATCAAACCGAACTTAAGGCCGCGGTCGAAGCGTTGCTAGCAAGGGATAAAAACCTCCGGGGTTACGGGATACGGGTCAATGTCGACCGTAATACCGTTTACCTGACCGGCGTGGTGGATACTCTTAGTGAAAAAGAATACTTGGCGGCGTTAGTAAGCGCTCTCCCCGGCGTAGACCGGGTAGTGCCTGATATTGCCATCAGCACGGACGGTGCGATTAACGACGGCGCCGTCCTGGCAGAGGTGGCTGAAGAGTTGCAGGTAGCAGGAGTAGACCCCAAGCACATTGGCGCCAGAGTGAAGGATGGCGTTGTCACCCTCATCGGGAGAACGGACGACCCCGCAGAACTGGCTGCGGCACGTGAGGCGGCGGCGAAAGCCCGGGGAGTAAAAGGCGTTACCGCCGCCGTCCGCCTGCAAAGGGGCAACCGAGAAACTCTCGCCGCTATTTTTCACCGCCAGGTAAAAAACGACCGGGAAGAGGGAAAAGACTAAAATCGGGCGAAGCAAGGGAACGGCCTCGGCCTAAATCACTCTGTTTTTAATCTTCACCCGCTTTTTGCAGCTTTGCAAAGTATCTTTTGGGCCAACACGAAATCAGAAGGCTTATCGACATCGATCCCGATTTCGGGCCAAGGCGTAACCACCACCCGCCCCCGAACGCCTAAAAAGCGGGCGACTTTCCGCTCCGCCTGAACCAGCGACAAACGCCCCAAAACGTACCAGAGCAGAAGCCCTGGACCGACGACCAGCGCCAGGCGCAGCGGTTTCTTGCGGAGACGCACAAAGTCCCGGGCCCGACCCAGCGCCCTTTTCATCACGGTGGGATCAACCAGCCCAACGTTGCCACCGGTGAAAACTCCTTCTTTCAAGCGGACGTAAGTGCGCTTAACTTCCGGGTAGGCCCTTTCCACGGCATCCCGCGGCACAACAGAATAGTAGACATCGGCATCGTGGCGCGCGCACAACCGCAAGAATCCTTCTACCGCCACCGGAGTCAAGAGCGGGATATCCCCTGTCGCTACTAGCACCCGGGCGGCACCGGACACGGCCTCTAACCCTGCCGCCAGGTTCTCGATCATGTTCCCCTGCGGTGGAATGATGGTAACCCGCGCGGCGGGAAATTCTTTTTGAAGCTCCCCAGGACCGACAACCACAACCTTGCTGATAACTGCGGAATCAAGCAGCGCCTGGATCACGTACGCCGCAAGGGGCCGCCCGCATAAATCAATAAGTGCCTCGAAGCTCGCCGGTGAAATCTCGTGGAGTGGCCCGCTGTTAGGAGCTCCCGCCAGAACAACCGCCGGAATCATCATCTATCGCTCCTTCAGCGTGCTTAAGAGGCTGCTTTCGGCATTCTCTATGTGCTCGCGGGCTAACTGCGCCGCAAGCTCGCTGTTCCGTTCCGAAATTGCCTCGACGATTTTCCGGTGTTCCTCAACCGCCTCGCGGGTTCTACCCGGTCGGGAGAGGGTGGTCATCCGGAAGCGTTGGAGCTGGTCCTGAAGGTTGGAAATGATCTGGATTAGCCAGTTGTTGCGGCTGGCCCGGTAGATAATATCGTGAAACCGCGTATCCCGCGCTACAATTGTCTCGATATCTTGCGTCTCACTCACCTCGCCGATTTCCACCAGGGACCGTTCCAGTTCTTCAAGCTCCTCTTCCGTAATCCGCTCCGCCGCAAGGCTTGCCGCGAGAGCCTCCAGCGCCGCCCGGACTTCGAAAACGTCCGCAATATCCTTCACGCTGATACCGGCAACATAAGCGCCACGGCGGGGAAGCATCACCACCAGACCTTCGAGCTCGAGTTTGCGAATCGCCTCCCGTACAGGAGTCCGGCTCACCCCTAACTCCTCCGCAAGCTGCACCTCCATTAGCCGCTCACCCGGTTTTAACACCCCTTTGATGATCGCCTCCCGGAGGGACTCGAAAACCACCTCGCGGAGGGGCTTGTAGTTATCGAGCTTCACCGGCAAAAGCCGCTGCTGTTGCAGATGGCATCACTCCCCGAAAAAATACTCGCCCCGGCACAGGCGTTAGCCCGCGTCGAGCGGGCTTTCCTCCCGGCGTCCGAGGCCTGCCGCCGTCGTAGCAGTCACGATCACCCGGAGATCCCGCCCGGAAAAAACCTGCGCCGCCCGGGACGCCGCCTCAACCGAAGGGAAAAGCCCATAAAGCGTAGGCCCGCTGCCCGACATGAGCGCGGCGAGCGCGCCAGCCTCCTTTAACTCCTGCTTTAAACGAGCCAGCTCCGGGTGTTTCCTGAAGGCAACCGCCTCGAAGGCGTTACCGCAATATCCCAGGGCCTCGCGCCACGCGCCACGATCAAACGCCGCGGCCATTGCCGCGGCCACCGGTTCCCATTTAGGGGCCAAGAGGTCGTAATCGCGGTAAGCCTCACCCGTAGAAATCCCGTACGGCGGCTTCAAAAGAAGAACCCCCAGCTCCGGTAGCGCAGGCAGGTGGCGTATCCTCTCTCCCCTGCCCGTGGCCAGCGCCGTGCCGCCTGTGAGGCAAAAAGGAATATCGGCACCGATTTCTGCCCCCAGGGCCGCCAAAAACGCGGTGTCGCACCCCAACCCCCAGAGCTCGTTCAACCCAACCAGGGTAGCGGCAGCGTCGGCCGACCCCCCACCGAGCCCCGCGGCCACAGGTATCCGCTTAACAAGCGTGATCACCGCTCCTCCCCGGTAGCCAGTCGCTTCGGCCAGACGCCTGGCCGCCCGGACTACCAGGTTCGCCTCGCCTTCCGGTACCGGTTCACCTTCCACCGTGAGGGTCAAACCCGCCGCCGCTTCGAGGAATATACGGTCACCCAGCGCCAGGCTCTGCATCACCGTAGCTATCTCGTGGTAACCGTTGGCGTAGCGTCCAAGGATATCAAGGCAGAGGTTAATTTTCGCCCGTGCAACGTAGCAAATAGCCACTTAGTTACCCACACATACCGGGAGATGCTTTTTCATAACTTTACACAAAAAGCCTCACGGAAGCAAGAGTTTTGCAAGCAAGACTGGAGGATAGGGGGTGGGGCCCCTGCTTTGCGCTTACGCTCCGGCGACTGGCCACCTCTACGTTTCCACATTAACGGGCAACCAGACTCTCTTTCTCTTGCTCCTCAGCCTCCTCGCCGGCGCGGGGACGCTGCTCGGCGCGGTCCTTGCCCTCCTTATTCCCCTTGACCGCACATTGCCCTTTCTCGCCGGCTTTGCTGGTGGCGTCATGAGCAGCGTGGTGGCCGCTGAGCTCCTTCCCGCTTCCGTAGCGCTTGGCGGCCCCGGTCCTGCCTTGGTGGGGTGCCTTGCCGGCGGCGCCTTCCTTTTTTTCTTCGATCTTCTCTTACCCCACCGCCCGGCAGCGCGGGATGAGTACCGGCGCCTCGGCTGGCTCCTCTTTACCGCGATCGCCCTTCACGATCTGCCGGAAGGGATCGCCCTCGGCACCGGCGGCTCAGCCGCAGCGAAACTCGGCATTTTGCTGGCCGTCGCGCTCGGGGCACATAATCTCCCTGAAGGACTAATAAACACGGTGCCGCTGCGCCTCGGAGGGCTGGGGGCAAAAAGGCTTCTCACCCTAAACTTCCTTCTTTCCCTCGTCACTCCTCTGGGGACCCTCCTCGGGATAGCTATGGCCGAATGGCAGCCGCGCCTCATCCCGGTCCTTCTGGCGCTCGCGGCAGGAGCAATGCTTTATATCGTACTGAAGGAGCTTCTGCCCCGAATGGTAGATGGCGGCGGGGACACCGGCTTTCTCTGTGGCTTCTTACTGCTTATCCTGCTCTGGTGGTTATTAGAGCGGCTCTGACTTCCTGCGGCCGCGCTATTTTTTTAGCAGGCACCAGGCCCCTGCGGCCAGGAAGGCAACCCCGAGGATACGCCAGCAGCTAAAAGGAAGGCGGGTCATCCCGAAAAGACCGAAATGGTCGATTATCGTCGCCGTCAGCACCTGCCCTAAGATGATCGCGGTCGTTGCGGGCGCCACGCCAACCTTGGGAATGCACCGGGCAACGCTGTAAATGATCAAAACCCCGAACACGCCGCCCGTCCAGGCGTACCACGGCGCCTGACCGACACGCGAAAAACCGCCCCGCGCAAACGGCAACAACAGCCCCGCAAAAGCCGTTCCCACCGCGTGGACGATGAAGGTGGCCAGACATACGCCGGCAATCTTCCCCATGAGCGCGTTCACCGCACCCTGCACCGCCATAACGGACCCTGCAAGGGCCGCCAGAAGCAGCGGAAAAAGCTTTAAACCGAACATCGCCTCACCCGACGTCTATTATTTCCCAGGGGAGTTTGCCGCAACCGGCCAACTTTCTTCTTGTCTTTCCACACCCTACCGTGTTAAATTTGACGTTAAAGAAAAAACATTCATGAGAAAGGGGGGTTGCTCGCTTTTTGGGCCGTTTAATCTGCAGGGCAGGAACGGTTACGGAATTTTTCGCTATCAATCATGCCGATTCGGCAGATGAGCCGAGAAAAAATCGGGAGAGAGGAGTCAAGGTAATGCTGAAGCGGAGCGTTAAACTGATTTGCCTGCTGGCGCTTTTCCTTTTTGTGGCCGGTTGCGGTAAGGCCAAAACCACAACCGCCCCCGCACCACAAAGCGCGCCCAAGGAGCCCTACAAGATCGGCGCCATCGTTGATGCGAGCGGCCCCGCAGCCTCGCTCGGCGAGCCGGAAAGGGATACGTTGAAGATGCTCGCCGATGAACTCAACGCCAAAGGGGGCATCAACGGCCACCCGGTCGAGCTTATCATCCTCGATAACAAGAGTCTCGAAAGCGAAGCGGTCCTGGCGGCCAAAAGGCTCATCGACCAGGATAAGGTCCTGGCCATCATCGGCTGCACCCAAAGCAGCACTTCGCTGGCTATCGTAGACACCGTCACCAAAGCCCAGGTGCCCACGGTTTCGATGGCGGCCTCTGCCAAGATTGTCACCCCCGTTGCCGAGCGCCACTGGGTTTTCAAGACCGCGCAGAGCGACATCATCGTCGCTAACAAGATCGCCAAGTACCTCACCGACAAGGGCGTCAAGAACGTGGCTTTCCTTTCGGTCAACAACGCCTTCGGCGACTCGGGCCTGGTCAATTTTGAGAAGGCCGCCCAGGCAAACGGGCTTAACATCCTCCTGAAGGAAAAATTTGAGGCGACCGATACCGACATGACCGCCCAGCTCGCCAAGGTCAAGGCGTCCCAAGCACAAGCCACCGTCGTCTGGGCGATTCCGCCGGCAGCTTCAATTGTTACGAAGAACTTCCGCGATCTTGGTATCAAGATGCCGCTCATCCAAACCCACGGGATCGGCAACAAGAAGTTCCTCGAACTCGCCGGCACTGCGGCCAACGGTGTAGTGGCCCCGATGGGCAAGCTTCTGGTAGCCGAACAGCTTCCGGACAGTGACCCGCAGAAGCAGGTGCTCCTCAAGTATATCGCGGATTACCAGAAGCGGTACAACGCCCGTCCGAACACCTTTGGCGGCCATGCCTACGATGCGTTTAACTTGGTGGTAAAGGCCATCGAGCAAGCCGGTCCCGACCGGGCGAAGATCCGGGACGCCCTCGAGCAGATTACCGGCTACGCTGGTATCAGCGGTGTCTTCAACATGTCACCCCAGGATCACAACGGCCTCGGCGAGGATTCGATGGTTATGGTGGAGATCAAGGACGGCAAGTGGCAGCTTCTCCAATAAAACGGCCTACAGAAAAGTCTCTGACCACCAAGTCAGAAAGACATCCGGGGGTGCGGCTTTCCCTATGGGACAAGGCGCACCCTCATCTTGTCGCCAGAATGGAGCGCAGATGGGTTTGCAGCTAAAAATCTTATCGGGTAACGAAGCAATCGCCTACGGAGCACTAGAAGCCGGTCTCCACGTGGCTACCGGTTACCCCGGTACCCCGTCTTCGGAAGTTCTGGGCACTCTCGCCCGCCTGGCACCGGAATATGGCTTCTACGCCGAATGGTCCACCAACGAGAAAGTTGCCCTGGAGGTAGCCGCAGGTGCAGCGTTGAGTGGCGCCCGCGCGCTCGTGACGATGAAACAAGTAGGCCTAAATGTTGCCGCCGACGCCCTGATGACCCTGGCTTACCTCGGGGTGGTAGGGGGGCTTGTCCTCGTAGTGGCGGACGACCCCGGCCCGCATAGCTCGCAGAACGAGCAGGATACCCGGCTTTTCGGCCGGTTTGCCAAGGTGCCGGTACTCGATCCGGCTACCCCGCGCGAGGCGAAAGCGATGACGGTTTTCGCCTTTGACCTTGCCGAGCGGCTCCAGCTGCCCGTGATCCTTCGCCCCACCACGCGCGTTTCCCATGTCTGCCAGGAGATGGATGTGTGCCCAGCTTACCGGCCCCGGCCGGTGGAAGGATTCAGGCAGGACCCCCGGTGGGTTTGCATGCCCTCCCTCGCCGCCCAACGGCACGTGTGGCTTAACACCGTCCAGGAGCAGGTGGCAGCGCTCCTGGGCGAATCACCCTTTAACTTTGCCACGGTGGCCGGCGAAGCCGGCATCATCGCTTGCGGGGTTAGCTTCAATTACATCCGTGAAGCACTCCGGTTGCTGGGGCAGGAGGTCTCGGTGCTTAAAATCGGTACCCCTTACCCCCTTCCGGAGAAACCGGTGGTCGACTTCCTCCGCCGGATGAAACGGGTGCTGGTGGTGGAAGAACTGGAACCGGTGGTGGAAGACCAGGTAGTAGCCATGGCCTGGCGGCACGGCTTGCGTCTTTCGATTGCGGGCAAACGCGACGGCACCGTTCCGCGCGAAGGAGAGTTCGATGTTGACCGGGTTGCGCCGATAGTAGCGGCCTTCTTAGGGGTTCCGTACCGGCAGATTCCGAAAACGCTGCCGCCGCCACTCCCCCGGCGAGGCCCTGTTTTGTGCGCCGGTTGCCCGCACCGCGCCTCCTTCTACATTTTCAAGGAGGCAGCACAGGGGATGGATGTTGTTTTTACCGGGGACATCGGCTGTTACACCCTGGGCTTGGCCCCGCCTCTGGAAGCGGTGCATACCTGTCTCTGCATGGGCGCAGGCATCGGCATGGCGGCAGGCATCCACCGCGTTAACCCGGGGAAAAAGTGCGTCGCTTTCATCGGCGACTCCACTTTCTTTCATGCCGGACTGCCCGGCTTAATCAACGCCGTTTACAACCGGGCGGAGATCGTAGTGGTGGTGCTTGATAACCGAACTACCGCGATGACCGGGCACCAACCGCACCCGGGTACAGGGCGCACCGCCACCGGCGGCGAAACAGCCGTGGTGGACATCGCCAGCTTGGCCCGCGCCTGCGGGGTTACCTACGTCCGGGAAGTGGACCCCTTCGACACCGACACGGCACTGGTTACCGCGAGTGAGGCGCTGCGCCACAGCGGACCAGCCGTAGTAGTGATGAAAAGCCCCTGCACAAAGCTGGTCAAACCTATTACCCGTTACCGGGTGGTCACGGAAAGGTGCGTGGGCTGCGAAGAGTGTATCCGAAAGGTCGGTTGTCCGGCATTCCTACCCGGGGCAGAAGGACCGGTAATCGGTAGCGATTGCACCGGCTGCGGGCTCTGTGCCGCCGTCTGCCCCGCTGACGCTATCGAAAGGGTGACAGAATGAGCTTCGATGTGGTTATCGCCGGCGTCGGCGGGCAGGGGAACATCCTCGCCACCCGCGTCTTTGCCCGGGCGGCCGTAGCGGCCGGCTTTGGGGTGCTAACTTCGGAAAGCGTCGGGATGGCGCAGCGCGGGGGACCCGTCGCCAGTCACGTCCGGATCGGCCACGATCTTTCCGGGGCCATTATCCCAGACGGGAAAGCAGACCTCGTGATCGGCCTCGAGCTGGCGGAAACAGCCCGCGTTCTTCCCAAGCTGCGTTCCGGCGGCCAGGTCATAGCCGCCACCACCGTCATCCAGCCGCCGGCGCTGATCTTGACCGGCGCCGCCTACGATGCGGCGGCTATAGCCGCCTATCTCCGCGAGGCGGTCCCCGGCCTCCTGCTGATCGACGCTGCCGACGTTGCCACCCGGGCCGGTAACCGCCGGACAGCCAACAGCGTGCTATTAGGCGCTGCCAGCACCCTGGGCAGCTTTCTCCCGTTTGCTCCCGAATTGCTTTTGCCTGCGCTTCTCGAAAGCCTGCCGCCCGGCCTCCAGGAAGTTAACCGGCACGCCTTCACCCTCGGCAGGCAGGAGGCGGAAAGGATCCGGACGGCGGGACAAGGCACTTGATTCCATATGTTAGGAGGATGAGCGGATGGCTGAGCTGAGCCGAGTAGTCCCGGAAGGGGACCAGTTACGCGCCCGCCAGGAGGAATTACTCCGGCAGTTGATTGGGCGTCTCTTTGCAAACTCGCCCTTTTACCGGGCCAAACTCCGTGCCGCGGGAATAGAACCCGGCGATATAACAACTCTCAGCGACTTAGACCGGGTTCCCTTCACCACCAAGGAAGAGCTGCGGGAGGCCTATCCGCTTGGACTGATGGCGGTACCGGAGGAAGCGGTGGTTCGCATTCATTCCTCTTCGGGAACTACAGGTAAACCCGTTATCGTGCCCTACACCGCGAAGGACGTGGAAGACTGGACCACCATGTTTGCCCGCTGTTACACGATGGCCGGCGTCGGCCGGCGGGACCGGGTGCAGGTGACGCCCGGCTACGGGCTGTGGACAGCAGGCATCGGCTTCCAAACGGCAGCCGAGAGGATAGGGGCGATGGTGGTGCCGATGGGACCCGGCAACACCGAAAAACAGTTACAGATGATGGTCGATCTCGAAACCACGGTGCTTACGGCCACTTCCTCCTATGCCCTACTGCTGGCCGAAGAGATTAACCGGCGCGGCCTGCGGGAAAGGATCAAGCTCAAACGCGGCATCTTAGGTTCGGAGCGCTGGAGCGACAGGATGCGGGCCCGCATCGAGAAACTGCTCGGCATCGAAACCTTCGACATTTACGGGATGACCGAGGTTTACGGCCCCGGCATCGCCATCGATTGCCCGCTGCACCGGGGGCTACATTACTGGGCCGATTACCTGCTCTTCGAGGTGATCGACCCAGAAACCGGAAAAGAGGTGCCGCCAGGAACCCAAGGAGAGCTGGTAATTACCACGTTAGTTAAAGAAGGGATGCCGCTACTCCGCTACCGGACACGGGACATTACCCGCCTGATCCCCACGTCCTGTCCCTGCGGGAGCCCTTACCCGATGATCGACCGGATCTTAGGGCGCACCGATGACATGATTAAAATCAAGGGGGTGAACATCTACCCAGGACAAATCGATTTTGTCCTCAAATCGGTTCCCGGCCTCAGCAGCGAGTACCAGATCATCCTCACGCGGGAAGCAGGACGCGACCAAGCGCTGGTAAAGGTAGAAGGAGAACCCGGCGTAGATGCCGCTGCTGCCGCTGCCGCCTGTCGCAACGCGATCAAGACCCATATCGGGGTGACGTTCGCGGTGGAGGTAGTTCCGTTCGGCAGCCTGCCCCGTAGTGAAAAGAAAACGCAACGCGTTTTTGACCTAAGGGAAACATAAGGGCCCGTCCGGCAACAGGAGTGAAATCTCTGCTTGTTTTTCGTGCCCTAACGTGTTAGATTTGAACAGTGAAGGGAAAACCGGCAGAAAACGGGTATTTTTACAGTAACTAAATGGCATCGCAGGAAAGATTAGTCTGATGAGGCAAGGAGAGGAGAAAAGATGAAGCGGAGCCTTTTCCTGGTTTGTTTGCTCACCTTACTGGTCTTGGCTGGTGGTTGCGGCAAGGCTAAAACCACCACGACGCCAGCAGCAACTAAAGCGCAGAAAGAACCTTATACGATCGGGGCTATCCTTGATACAAGCGGTCCCGCCGCGTCGCTTGGCGAACCCGAAAGAGACACGCTGCAAATGGTGGTGGAAGAACTTAACGCCAAAGGCGGTATTGACGGCCACCCCGTGGAGCTCATCCTCCTGGACAATAAGAGTTCTGAAAGCGAAGCGGTGCTGGCAGCCAAACGTCTGGTAAACGAGGATAAGGTGCTGGCAATCATCGGCTGTTCCCAAACCGGGACCTCGCTGGCGATTGTAGACACCGTCACCAAAGCGCAGGTACCGATGATTTCGGTCGCTTCATCCGCTAAGATCGTAACGCCGCCTAGTGAGCGGCGGTGGATCTTTAAGACCACCCAGAACAACGAAATCGTAGCCCAGAAGATGATTGCGTACCTCAAGCAAAAAGGGATCAAGGACGTTGCGGTGCTGTCCGTAAACAATGCTTACGGGCGGGACGGCGCCGGTACCTTCATCGAACTCGCGGCCAAGAACGGCATCAACGTAGTCCTCCACGAAAAGTTCGAGGCCACTGATACCGATATGACGGCGCAGCTCGCCAAGGTGAAAGCCTCACCGGCCAAGGCCACCGCGGTTTTTGCCATCCCGCCGGCGGCCTCGATTGTGACCAAAAACTTCCGGGATCTGGGTCTTCAAATGCCGCTCCTCCACTGCCACGGCATCGGCAACAAAAAATTCCTCGAACTCGCCGGTGATGCCGCAAACGGTGTCGTTGCCCCGATGGGCAAGCTCCTGGTTGCCGAACAGCTCCCGGATAACGACCCGCAGAAACAGGTATTACTGAAGTTCATTGCCGATTACCAGAAAAAGTACCACGTGCGGCCGACGACCTTTAGCGGCCACGCCTATGATGCTTTCTACCTGCTCGTTAACGCGATCAAGCAGGCCGGTCCAGACCGGGCAAAGATCCGGGACGCGCTTGAACAGACCACCGGATTTGTAGGCGTAAGCGGTGTCTTCAACATGTCGGCCCAGGACCACAGCGGCCTTGGCGAGGATGCGATGGTCCTCGTAGAAGTGAAGGATGGTAAGTGGCACCTTTTACAGTAGGAGGATATGACTGTTGGGCACCGAAAGCCAGTACATCCAGTATCTCTTAAGTGGGCTGACGACAGGCAGTATTTACGCTTTGATCGCCTTGGCTTTGGTGGTTACTTTTAACATCACCGGGATCTTCAACCTTGCGATTGGGGAATTCGTGACGATCGGGGCACTCACCGCGGTAAGCCTGCTTCACGCAGGCTTACCGGCCACCCTATCTTATTGCATAGCCGTCCTGGTCGCCGGTTTGGTTGGTGCCCTCGTGGAGCGCGCAACGATTCACCCCGCCCGCAACGCCTCAGTTCTAAGTTTAATCATTATTACCATTGCCGTGTCGATTGTCTTACGGGGTGCGGCTCTTCTCATCTGGAAGACGTACCCCTACACTCTTCCTCCTTTCGTTACCGCCCCGCCGCTGCGGCTCTTAGGTGCCTCGCTTGTTCCGCAGAGCCTATTCATTCTGGGCCTGGCGGTGGTGGCCGTAAGCCTGCTCTTCATCTTCTTTGAGTTCACCTATACCGGCAAGGCGGTGCGGGCGGCAATGATGAACCAGACGGCAGCCCGGCTGGTAGGAATTAACCCCGGTCGCCTATCCCTTTTCGCCTTCACCTTCAGCGGCGCCATTGCCGCCCTGGCGGGCATCTTCATTACGCCCATCACTATGGCTACCTATGACATGGGGTTTATGCTGGGACTTAAAGGTTTTGTGGCCGCCATCCTGGGCGGCGTAACAAACGCCACGGGAGCCATTATTGGCGGCATTCTGCTTGGGGTCCTGGAGGCTTTCGCCGCCGGAATGGTCTCCTCCGGATTGAAGGATGCGATCGCGATGGTGGTTATGATCGCGGTGCTCCTGACCCGGCCAACGGGCATCTTAGGTTCAACCCGAAATAGCGCTTAAACCTTAAGGAGATGGATTTCTTGGTTTCGCGCAACTCCTGCTGCCGGCTCTTATTCTGCGGTGTTATCGTCTCCTTGCCGCTCATCATTAAAAGCACCTATATCTTGGGAATTCTTATCCTTATTGCGCTTTACGCCATCGTTGCCGAAGGCCTGGGGGTCCTGATGGGGTATGCAGGACAGGTTTCTTTCGGCCAGGCGGCTTTTTACGGACTCGGTGCCTATACCGCCGCCATCCTGGCTACGCGCTGTCACCTGCCACCGCTCCTCTGTCTTGTCGTGGCGCCCGTGCTGCCTACCCTGGTGGCGCTTATCATCGGCCGCTCGATTTTACGCCTCCGGGAGCACTACCTAGCACTGGCCACCCTGGGCTTCGGTATTCTCGTCTATGCGCTTTTCAAGGAATTCGCCGGGCTCACCGGCGGACCCTCAGGTCTCACCGGTATCCCGTATCTTTCTCTCGGACCCTTCATCCTGGACCGCGACTGGAAGTACTACTACCTCGTCTGGGTCATCCTCAGCCTCGTACTGGTCAGTATCGACAACCTCACCCGCTCACCCGTAGGACGGGCCTTCAGGGCGATCCACGCCAGCGAAAAGGCTACGGAAGCCGCCGGGATCGACACCACAACGCTGAAAGTACAGGCCTTTGGGCTGAGCGCTTGCTTAGCTGGGCTCGCCGGTGCCCTTTACGCCTTCTGGGTCACCTTCATCAGCCCCTCCCCTTTCAGCTTCACCGCCTCGGTCGAATTCGTCCTTATGGTGGTGATCGGGGGGCTGGGAACCCTATGGGGGCCGCTTTTAGGAGCCGCAATCATCGTCGGGCTTACCGAATTCCTCCGGTGGGCGGTCAGAATAATCATGCCGGAAGCGGGCGGCGAGTTTGAGATCATCTTTTTCGGTCTTATCTTCGTCCTGATCATGCTCTTCCGGCCGCAAGGACTCCTCGCGCCGCGCGCCTTCCAGGGCGCCACGACCGGGAAAATGGAGGAAGAAGGATGTTTGCGGTAAACAATCTCACCAAGCGTTTCGGTGGGCTCCTAGCGCTAAACAGGGTGAGTTTTTCGCTGGAACGGGGTGAAATCCTGGCGCTCATCGGACCGAACGGGGCTGGGAAAACCACCCTCTTCAACGTGGTTACCGGAAACCTTCGCCCTGATGAAGGGGAAATCATCTTTAAAGATAGACGGCTTAATGGTCTCAAACCCTTCCAGATTGCTCGCCTGGGGATAAGCCGCACCTTTCAGAACCTCGAGCTCTTCACCACCTTAACGGTGGCCGAAAACGTGATGGTTGGTTTTTACCGTTTGCACCGGACCGGTTTTTTTAAAGCGCTCCTGCGGCGTCCTGGCGTAATGCGGGAAGACCGGGAACTTTACCGGGAAGCCGTCAGGCTACTGAACAGATTGGGGCTGGCAGATAAAGCCGACTGGCCGGCCGGGAGCCTTCCCTTCGGGCAGCAGCGCCTGCTCGAGATTGCCCGGGCGCTGGCCGGGCAGCCGGAGATCCTGCTCCTGGACGAGCCTGCCGCGGGCCTTAATAACGCGGAATCCGAGGCCCTCGCGCGTTTTTTGCGTACGCTTCCAGAAGCAGGACACACCCTCATCCTGGTAGAACACGACATGGACACCGTCATGGGCCTCGCCGACCGGGTGGTGGTGCTCAACTTCGGCACCGTTATCGCCACCGGAACCCCCGCCGAAATTCAGCGCAACCGGGAAGTAATCGCCGCTTACCTGGGGGAAGAGGAGGAAGAGGCATGCTGAATGTCCGTGAAATCACCGTCTACCGCGGGCACATCCGGGCCCTGACCCAGGTCTCGCTTAGCGTAAATCCAGGGGAAGTGATCGCTGTCTTAGGGGCAAACGGCGCGGGAAAGAGTACCTTCTTAGGCGCGCTTGCCGGCCTCTACCCGCTGGCGAGCGGCGAGATCATCTTTCAAGGGAATTCCCTTAAGGGCCTCTCTCCCGAGGCCATCGTCCGCAGAGGTATCAGCCTCGTTCCGGAGAACAGACAGCTCTTCCTTTCGCTCAGCGTCCGCGACAACCTGCTTCTCGGTGCCTTCCACCGCTACCAGCGGGACAAAAGGTTACTGAGCGAAGAACTGGCCAAGATCCTCGACCTCTTCCCGGCCTTAAAGGAAAAATTAAAGGCACCGGCCGGGACTTTAAGCGGCGGCCTGCAGCAGATGGTCGCCATCGGACGGAGCCTCATGGCCAAACCCCGCCTCCTGCTCATGGATGAGCCCTCCGTTGGCCTCGCTCCCCTAGTGGTCCGCGAAATCATGCAAACAATCCGCCGGTTGCGAGAGCAGGGCCACACGGTTCTCCTCGTAGAACAAAACGCGCGGGCCGCACTCAAAGTCGCAGACCGCGCTGTGCTCCTGGAGCAGGGACGAATCGTCCTCTCTGGCAGCCCGAGCGAACTCGCCCGGAGCAGCAGCCTCTACACCGCTTACCTCGGCTACACCGCACCGGCTTGAGATCCCCCGGGCAAAACCTCATTCGGGCAAGCAATGATCAACCAGAGCAGGATTAGGAAAAGGATGAAGGGCGCCAGGAGAAAAAGGATGATAAACCAGATGAGGTCCTGAGTTTTATAATCAGCCATCGTGGATCCCTCCCTGTTTTCCAGTATATGCCAGCCAGTAACGGGTGTGCTTTTTTACTTGCGCACATCATTCCGCCCAAAATCCCAGTGGATTACCTCGCGCCCCTGGCTTTTCCTGCTCCCGGGCACCTCTTTTCCATTATCGGGATGCCCCTTCGGCCCGGGATTTTGTCCCCCGCCGAGCCGCTGCAGAAGCGGGACCACCTTTTCCATGACCTCCCGGTTCGTAAGCAGTCCCGCCAGCATCTTCAGCCCCTCCTTATTACCCAGGAGACCCGCAAGTTCCTTAGCACCGGGAACCACTCGCAGCCCCGCCGCGTTCACCTCCCCGCCTTCTTGCGTTTGGGACTTCGCCGCCGAAGAGATGAGCGGGCCTAAAAGCTGCTGGAAAAACTGCCCCTCGCCGCCGCCCTGGCGCCGCCCTAGTATCTCAAGCACCCCTAAGATATTGACCAGACTTAACAGCAAAAGCAGGCTATCGCCGGTGAAGCCCCCGCGGAGGTGCAGGTCGAGCAAATCGCGCAAAACCTGGCGGAGTTCCTGCCGCCCATCAATCCCGTTCGTTTTATCCACCCGCGCAACCCCCCTTTCAGGTAAGACCCGGAATCGCAGGGATCGTCCAGCCGGTCAGCCGCTCGATCTCCTCCTTGGCCGCCTGACGCGATGCCGCTACCCCCTTGTTAAAGCAGGCGCCGAGCCAACCCTCCAGGCGGGCCAGCTCCTTCCCGGCTTCCGGCCTGATCCTGACCCGAACCACCTCCTGAAGACCGTTGAGTGTGAGGGATACCGGCCCCTCGGTCACCTCGACGCGCAGCCCCTTCAGCGCATCCCTCACCCTGCCGATCTCCCCGAGAAACTTCCCGAGACCCTCGAGTTCGAACAAAATCAACACCTCCCGAACCTCCCACCACGGTATCACGTAAGCCAGTATATTCGCCGCCCCGAAAAATGGTGTCCCCGGCCCGACCATAACCCCAAAACCCCAACCTGCACACACTTTTTACCCGCCCGGAATATACTGCTTAACAGAAAAAGGAAAGTCCGCCGCGGTTCGCGGCAAGGAGGGTCAATCATGTTGTATAAGGAGAGCGACACTACCACCTCGATCTGGCTTATTCTGCTCCTGATTCTGCTCGCATTCCTGGTCTTTATGAACTACGGATGCAACTGACGGAGCTGTGAGCCTAAAGACCCTAACCTGTATCCCTAAGGAGGGTTGACGCAAAATGGCACACGATGATACCACTTCCATCTGGTTGATATTGCTTTTGATCCTGCTGGTATTTCTTGTCTTCCTGCCTAACTGGGGCTACAAGAAGTAAGGAGCGACAGCGCGCTTAAGGAGGGAAGGCTCGATGCCGGTAGATGTCACATCCATCTGGCTCATCCTGCTCCTGATCTTGCTGGCGTTCCTGGTATTCTTGCCCGCAGTGAACAAATAGCCGGCCCTACTGTAACTTAGCGGGAGGAGGGAAGATACCATGCCGTATACCGAGGATGTCACTTCGATCTGGCTGATTCTGCTCCTAATCCTTATCGCGTTCCTGGTATTCTTGCCCGCAATGAGCTACAAGGCGGTCGGTTAAGACCGCTCCTCCCCGCCCTTTCCGGCTACTTGGCATTATAACCAAGACCAGGGGGAGGAGGGCTTAGCTAATGCGGGTTCGGGATGTCGTAATAAACATCTGGCTCATCCTCACCATCATCCTGTTTTTGTTTCTAACCTTTACCGGGAACAAAATAACTTAACCGGCGGGAGAAGGAGCCCCAGGGTTCCTTCTCCCGATTTTAAGGCGGTGAAAAAAATGGACCTTTTGCGCCAAGCGCTCAAACGGCACCGGAAAAACCTCATCAACCTGCCGAACGTGGTGGGCGTAGGAATCGGCAGCAAGCAAACGCGCGGCACGGAAACGGGTGAGCCGGCGCTTGTTGTTTTTGTAGCGAAAAAGCTACCCCCGGAGTTCCTACCCCGCGCGGCCCTTGTCCCGAAAAGCATCGAAAAAATCAAGACCGACGTCGTAGAGACCGGGAGATTTCGCCTGTTAGTTGAAAACAGCGACCGCTACCGGCCCGCCCCGCCGGGGGTAAGCATCGGCCATTACCGGATCACCGCCGGGACCTTCGGCGCCGTGGTTTACGACCGCCAATCCGGCAAACCCCTCATCCTTTCCAACAACCACATCCTGGCCAACCGCACCAACGGTACTGACGGGAGGGCGCGCCGGGGCGACCCTATCCTTCAGCCCGGCCCGTACGATGGGGGGCACGCCGATAAAGACGTGATCGGAACCTTAGAACGGTTTGTTCCCCTCCGCTACAAAGAGGAACCGGCAACCTGCCCCGTGGCTGCCGGGCTCGAATGGTATATGAACACCCTGTTGCGCGTCTACCGGCCCAACTACTCGCTGCGTCTCTTCCGGCTTACAGAGACTTACAACCTCGTTGATTGCGCCGCAGCGGCACCCACTGATCCGGGGCTCATAACACCCGAAATACTGAAGATCGGTCCCGTCCGGGGAACGGCGGAAGCGGAACCGGGAATGCCGGTTAAAAAATGCGGCCGGACCACCGACCTCACCACCGGCACCGTCCGTTACACGCACGCAACGGTAAGTGTGGATATCGGGAATAACGAAGAAGCCTTCTTCGAAGAGCAGTTTATCACCGACGCGATGAGCAGACCTGGCGATAGCGGCTCCCTCGTGCTCGACGACAAAAACAGGGCGGTAGGGCTGCTCTTTGCCGGTTCCGATACCTATACGGTGTGCAACCGCATCCAAAACGTCTTGGATGCGCTTGCCGTTCGCTTCTGAATGGGAGGGGTGCTCATTGCCCAACGGTCTTCCGTTTAGCGCTTTAGCTCTGGCGGCCCTGCTGCTTGCCAGTCTCAACCCCGATGTAGAACAACGACTTGAAACTATCGCCACTGCCGCCCAGAACACCAAAGAAGCAATCCGGAATATCCGCCAGGGGATGCAAAATTTCAATCAGGGGGTAATCGAATTGCAAAAATTGAGGGGCTGACCTGAGGTCAGCCCCTTATCCTTGGACCGCAACGCTCCCAAATTACTGTGGCGCTAAGCCGGGTCACCCGGAGCCACGGGGATATTGATAATCTGCCCCACCTGAAGGTTATCCGGATCAACACCGGGATTCGCAGCCATGATCGCCTCTACGGTAGTTCCGTAGCGCTCGGCCAGATTATAAAAGGTGTCTCCGGGAGCAACGGGATGCCGGATCAGCGTCACGGGCGGAGCCGGAGAGACCTCCGGCAGCTTGATGCAGGTGATAACTCCTTGCTGAACCGTTTCCGTAACCTTTGCCAGAACCGTCACGGCCGCATCGACGACGATACCGCCTTCTTTCACCCGGGCCACCGCGTAGTCGATCGCCGGCAAAATGTGCACACCGTAGCCCGGCTTTGCCCCCCGAACACTCACCCTGGCGGTGAAGTCAAGCTGCGCATCGGCGGCATATACCTCTTCGTCCGGAGTCGCCGCCGCATAGATAACCCGGATACCGGCCCGACCGCGCGTCACCACAATATCGTCAATAACTTCGGCCGCCACAATGGTGACGCCCAGGGGCTCGGTCACCAGGATCCTCTTCGCCGGCGGGTCCGCCGGCGGTACGACCGCGACTTCGGCGAGGGCCACCGTGGCACTATTTTCGCCCACAACGGTCTCCACCCGCAGCTTCGCCTTCTCCACCACCGCAGCCCCCGTAACCGCGGTAACCACGTCGAGCTGCCTGGGCTCTACGACCAGAATCCGGCACGAGATCAGCGCGCGGGCGGCCAGCGCGCGGGAAGGAGCATCTTTTGGCGCCGCTTCCGCCACAAGCGTTCGGGCCTCCACCTGTACCGTCATTTTCTCTTTTACCCCTGCTACGGCCACCGTTTGGCCGAAAGGCACCATACATTCTAAATGATAGACGGAGCCGGCCGCGTTTGCCGCCCGGTAAACAACGTGAGCGTGCAGATTACCAGATAGATATACCTCATCCGTCGCGGTTTCCGCCCGCGTAATTTCGGTTTCCGTAAGCAGATCCAGGACCTCTGCCACCGCCGGCTTCTCCTCCGGCACCACACACTCGCCCAGGGCCAGCACTTCCGCGCTGGTGGTGGCCACAACGTCATCCACACGCAACCTTTTCGTCTCCTTAACTTCGACCCCGGAAGGGGCTTCCACAAGCACTTCGATCTCCTTGTGCTCTGTTACTTTAACCTGGAGGTCAAGCGCCACTACGGCAGTGAACTCCCTGCCGCACGACGCTTTCGGTCTAAGTTCGTTTGCCTTTACCAGCGCAGTCACATGAGCGTTCATCCCCGGCAACGCCCCGGCCACATTTAGGCTGTGGGAGAAGGGGACCTCCAGATGCGCGGCGTAAACCGGTTTTTCGGGTACGCACGCGACATATGTAAGTTGAAGCTCCACCCCGCCCTCAATAAGAACCCTGCCGGGGAGAACTTCCACCCGCTTTACCCGCGGTCTTCCTTTCACGCTGAGAAGCGTTTCTACCCCGGGATGCTCCGGTCGAAGCGCCACTTCCTCCTCCTGCCTGAAGGTGGCGGCAGCCTCCCCCACCACCTGGTTTACCTTCAGAAGCTCATATTTGCCGGCACACACCATAGCCGAAACCCTCCCCTTATTTCCTTGCCGCACACCAGTAACCCGAGCACAGATGTTATACCAGTTATTCCTTGCCATGCCACCTGTTTCCATAGCAATATATGCGGGTGGAGATAAATTGTCGCCCCGGCGCTGCCTGCGCTGACACGCCAAAAAGGCGGGAATAACCCCGCCAGCTAACCGCTTTCCGCCTCGGTCTGTCATCTATATAACCGGCGACTACGGCCCGCAAGAAAGCTCCAGGTTGCCCAGCTTCTCGATTAGTTTCCGGACCTCGTCTGCCGGGGCACCGCAAAGATCGACCTTCCGCCGGGAGAGTAGCTCCCTTAGGTGCCGGAGGGTCAGAAGGACTTCCTCCTTCCACGCCAGGATGGCGGCATAGCTCTCATTGTAGCCGAAACTTTTCCCGCGTTCGAACCCTGCCTCATAGCCCGCATCGAAACCTTCCATGTATCCCTGATTGTAACCCGCCTGCCAGCCGATGCGAAACCTTTCCTGCCGGTCCATGAATTTCCTTCTGCCTCCCTGCCGGGCAAGCCGGTATTATGTAAACTTTCGCGCCAGCGGCCGCTGGAAAATAACGAGGCCGAGTCCCTCCGTCCAGACGAGGGGTCGCGGCTTCTGCCCGTCCGCAAAGCTCGTGACGACAAAGACGCACCGCCGCCGGAACTCCCGCTGCAGGCGCCAGAGCAGGACTTCGTCGAGACCTTCCAGCCGGTGCAAAATCCTGCCGTTCACCGCTATCACCAACGTGTAAAGATCCTCCCGCCGTTCAACCCCCACCTGAACCGCATCGCCATCGCCACCGGAAAACTGCGCTAACCTTACGAGCCACCGCAACGCTGCCCGCCGTGCCGCTTCATAGTCATGAAAAAGCGGGCCGACAACCGGTATCCCGCCGAGCACCTCCAAACATACACGGCGCATCCTTCTGCCCCTTATTCAATCTATGTCAGTAAGGCGACTTTGGCACCCCCAGGCGGAGCCGGCCCTGCGTCTCAATCCCGCCGATTCCGGCATAGCCCGTGATCGTATGTTCAATCGCCTCCTGCAAAGGGACGGACTGGTGAACGGGTGTGTAGGCCACCCTTTCCGCAATGAAGACGGGGTCGAAGGCGTGGATCAGCACCCGGCGCGGGGAACTGGCAAAGTTTGCCCCGGCCGCGAGAAGCGCCTCGTAATGGGACTGGCAGGCGCCGGCGAAGATTACCAGCGCGTCCCGGTCGGGCTCAAAAATCCTGGCGGCCTTCACGGCGGCGACAAAGTAGCGGGAGTTGCGGTAGCTGGCGAGGTCCTTGAAATCGCCCTTCTCCGGCAGAAAACTGTCGTGACCCGTTACAATCAGGATGTCGGGAAGGTGCCTCGGCAGGAGTTCCGCCACGGCCTTCGGCTGCCTTTCTTCCGGAATTACGTAAGCGCTTGCCGGTACCCCCATCTGTTTGTAAGTGGTGAGACAGAGTTCTACATAATCGCGGTCCCCGTCTATGTGGAGGACCCTGCCCGGAACCGTGAAAGCCTCGATGGTCCCGCCATCCCGCATATTGGGGAAACCTTCGGTCCGCCTGGCCAGGCTACGCCGGATAATCTCGCTGTTCCGCGCAAAAACCTGTCGCCAGTGTGCCGCTATTTCGTCTGGCTTCAGCAGCACCAGATCTTCGAGCGGCGCATCGCAAACCAACCGGAAATCGATACCCTTCAGGAGCGCATATTCTTTCCCATCATCCTTGGCAAAAAGACGCATGATTTTGAAGAGCACATCCATTTCATGGGAGCGCCGGGCCACAACGTCCCCTTCGCGAAAAGAAGCCACGGCAACCAGTCCCCTCTACCGTTTTTTACATATTATGTAAAAGAAAGCTTAAACGCCAGAAGGGGATGGAAGCTTGATTTGCGCGGTAGTGCCTGCCCATAACGAAGCCGGACGCATTGGAAAAGTGGTAGCCAAACTCTTATCCTTACCGGTGGATCTGACAATTGTGGTGGTTAACGGCTCAACTGACGGGACTTGGGCCGAGATAAAACGCTTCCCGCCGGCTAAAATCAAGCCGGTTTTTTTCGCCCCGGCCTTGGGGGTGGATGTTCCTCGGGCTATTGGCGCGGCCTGCGCCTTGAAGTCAGGGGCAAAGGTAACCCTTTTTGTGGACGGGGATATGCATCGCGTACCCCTCAAGGTGCTCCGGCAACTAGCCGCCGCAGTGACCGGCGGTCTCGACATGGGGCTCACCGACTGCTACCCCCCGGATACGCCGCCGGCAGCGGAGCCCTTAGTGCAACAGATTGTGGCCTACCGGCGGGAGCTCAACGAGGCTCTCGGCCTCGCGCAGCTCGGGGCAGCATCCCCAAGCCACGGGCCCCACGCTGTTTCCCGCAGGTTGCTCGAAACCGTACCGCTTGAAGAGATAGCGGTTCCGCCCGTGGCCTTGTGTCTTGCCGCGCGCGCCGGGCTGCGGATAGGGGTGGCGGCACACCTACCCCATGCCGCGCTCGGTTCGCCGCCCCGCAGCCCGCTTCACTCACTGCGGATCGCCGCCACCATCATCGGGGACTACATAGAAGCTCTCGCCATCTGCCGGGGGCTTCCCCGCTCCCGCGAAAAGGACGGCGTTTGCTACGACGGCTACAACTCCGCGCGCCGGCGGGACCTCCTTGCCTCTTTCCTCCGGGAAATGAATAACCCGGCATAAGCCGGGTTATTTTGTGTGCCTGTCCGCCACGGTCGACGCGCCATAAGCCTCCGGTTTGATCTTCGCTTTGAAGCCACTTCCCACCACCATGCCGACGACCTCCCGGATGAGCTCTCGTGTCTCCCCGTGATTTCCCACGTCGATATGAATCTCGATCTTCTGGTCCTCAAGACCGGCCGTATTAAGCGCCTGCGTCACCATCCCGCCGATTTCTAAACTGAGGGAGGTTTCGAGAAAAATCCGCTGGCGGAGACTCCTCACCTTACGCTGGGTGCGTTTGCGGTAAAAGTAGCGCGCTCCCTTGCCCAGACGGTGCACGATTACCGCGGTGATAAAGTGGGTTTCGCCGTGAATCACCTGGGAATCGGAACCGATGATTATTTTGTAGGCCGATGTAGGTAGCCCCTTGATAAACTCGATGATATCGGCCATCATCTCGTTGAAGCTCAATTTCCCCTTCGTGGGGCTGACGAAGTTCATGGTTACCCCTTCTCCAGAATCCTTACACGACCATTATAACATAAATCCGCGCTTTTTACTCTTTTACCCCCTCGGCCAGTACCCGCGCTATCGCTGCGAACGCCGCAAGGTCGAGCGTCTCGCCCCGCCGCTGCGGGTCAATGCCGGCCTGCTTCAGGACCGCTTCCCATTCCTGCCTGCCGCGGCCGAGTCCCGCCCCCGCCAGAGCGTTCAGGAGCGTTTTGCGCCGCTGACCGAAAGCCGCCCGGACCACCCGGAAGAAAAGACCTTCATCGGGAACAGCAACCGGAGGCGCACTCCGGAGCCGCAGCTTAACCACCGCCGAATCCACCGCCGGTGCCGGGAAGAAGCTCCCTCTTGATACGACCGTTACCAGCTCGGCTTCGCTCCGGTACTGCGCCAAAACCGAGAGTGAGCCGTACTCCTTCGTCCCCGGGCGGGCGACCAAGCGCAGGGCCACCTCTTTCTGGACCATGACGACGAGCAGACTCACCGTAAAATTGGTGTTCAGAAGACGTGTTAGAAGGGGGGTGGTGACGTAATAGGGCAGGTTAGCCACAACTTTATAAGGCAAGGTTCCGCCAGCAGCCCTAACGAGGGCGTCAAAGTCCGCCTTCAAGGCGTCCCCTTCAACCAGGAAAAGGTTGGGACAAGCCGAAAAGCGTTCTTTCAGCAGCGCAACCAGCGACCGGTCTATCTCTACGGCAACTACGTGGCCGGCCAGAGCCGTCAGACGCGCGGTAAGCGCCCCGATACCCGGCCCGACTTCTACCACGGTATCCGCGGGGGAGATTTCTGCAGCCGCCACAATCTTTTCCAGGATTCCGGGATTGATAAGGAAATTCTGCCCCCAGCGCTTCCTGGGCCTGATACCGTACTGGCGCAGTAAGGCCCGCACCGTCGCCAGGGAAGCGAGTTCATCCAAGGCGGTCCCTCCAGCTCCAGGGTGCCTTACAACGCTTATTATAGCAGAAACCGCTCGCAAAAAAATCAAGGAGGGGGCACCCCCTCCAAACCTTTATACCCCGCAAGGCTTTGAGGCCAAAATCTTATCACTCAAGAAGATAGACCCGCACGTACCGCATACCCCACGCCCGCGCTTCTGCCCAGGAAGAGAAGAAGACGTCGATCCGGTTACCCCTGATGCTGCTTCCCCGGTCGCAGGCCAGTGCGTGTCCGTAGCCCTCGATGTAAAGCCGCGTGCCGAAGGGAATCACTGCCGGATCAACGGCTGCTACCCCCTCGCGCGGCGGAATGCCGGAGGCCGTATTGCGGCCGGTGTAGGTATAGGCTGTCGCTAGCATGGTGAGGACCCGGGTGAAACGCAGCTCCTCCCCACCACGGGAAATCGTCCGCAGGATGCCGACCTGAACCACCCGGTCTACCGGCTGCCGGACCACCCGCCGCTCCACAAGCCGCCGTGCTTTTTCCTTACCGTCGTGGTAAGTAACCTCCCACCGTTCCACGGCCAGCCCGTTCTGGCCCGCCACCAGCACCCTGGTCTGCCCCTTCAGGAGGGAAGCCGTTGGCTTCCGTTTCACCCCGTAAGGAAGCGATACCTTCTTTTCCTGGATGGCCCGGGTTACGCGCGTGATCCTCACCGTGGTGCCGGCAGACAGCTCCGTATCCGGGGACGGCAACACGATATCCTCTTTCCCTACCCGGATTTTCTCTTCCCGCAGCAGGTCGGCCACCGTTTTGCCCCTGGTCAGATACTGGTGCGTAGCACCGTCCACGGTTACCGTGACCGGCAGCGCACGGATGACCTTCACTTGCATCCCTTCGCACAGCCGGGTCCTCATTCCCGGCACCACTGTGTCTTCGGGGCCCAGTTTCACCCCCGCCTGCTGCAAAAGTCCGGCCACATCCATCTGGAAAGTCTTGACCGGAAGCGTTTTCCCGTCAACGGTGAGGGTAACCTTCTTTTGCGCCCACGCGTAACCCGTCACCCCAAGGGCTACCAGGAGGACAAAGAAAAAGCCAATGGCAAGCCGCGTCCTCGATAACCGGCGCGCCTCTTTTTTCCCGGAAGAAAGAGAGGCTTCTCCCGTTCCCCGCCTCCGGGCAATAACATACCATTCCATAAACTCACCGCCGTTTCTCTCAAAAGGTCTGCGAATTTTACGACTATTTTATTCGGCGGGTGGGATAGGAATTCCTGCTGCGAATTGGAACGATTTTTGGTTATTTGAGGCCAGCTCTCCACCTTTTTCGCGTGAATTTTCGACGGGCGCCCCTAGGCTCTGTTTGTTACGCTCACCCATAGCACGTGAGCAATCGCGCGTGCAAGAAGAAACCAGGCTAAGGTTGTATTATTTTTCTGGTAATGACAATTATTTTTATTAAATTTTAGACCTTAAACGCCTCGGTATGCCCCGAACATAACTCGCGCCGCTAATATTCGACCCCCTTTTGCGCCGGTATGCCCCGCGCATAATGGTGCTTCACCACCCGCATCTCCGTTACCAGGTCCGCCCGTTGGAGTAACGCCGGCGGTGCGTCCCGCCCCGTGAGCACCAGGTGCACCGCCGGCGGTTTGGCATCGATAAGCATCAGCACCGCTTCTTCGCTGACCAACCCGTGCCGCAGCGCGTGGGTGATCTCGTCGAGGACCACCATGTCGTAGCCGCCGGTCAGTGCCTCTCGCGCCGCCGCCAGGGCCCGCGCCGCCGCCTCCCGGTGGCGGTCGCGATCATCCGCCGGAAAAACGAAGCCTTCGCCGAGTGTCTTGATGACGAATCGCTCCCCTAATTGTGCCGCAGCCAGGCGTTCCCCCGTCATTACCCGGTCGCTCTTCACGAACTGGACGATGAAAACCCGCATCCCGTGCCCCCAGGCCCGCAAAGCCATTCCCAGCGCCGCCGTCGTTTTCCCTTTTCCATCACCGGTGAAAACCATTACCAAGCCTTGTGCCATTTGCCCCACCTCTTTTAAGAATTTCGCCTTTCCTCTTCGCCAGGGACCCATCCGCTTCCTCTATACGGACTAGGGTAGAAAGCCTACGCGGTTAAAAGACCGGCAGGACTTTCTAGGTGAAAGGCGAAGTTCTCTACGATTCTGTGTTTACCATTTTGAAGGGAGACGCAGAGGCAAAGTTATGCCGGATCTACCCGTAGGCGAGCCTTATTTCTACCTCCCGGACCGGGTAACGCTTTACCTGGAAGACTGCCTCGCCGGGATGAGGAACCGTGACCTGGCTGGCTCATTCGACGTGGTGGTGACCTCACCGCCTTACAACATCGGCATCCATTACAACCGGCACAACGACAGGATGCCGCGCGAAGATTATCTCGCGTGGCTCGAAGAAGTAGCGGTGGAAATAAAACGGGTGCTAAAGCCGGACGGCTCCTTCTTTCTCAACGTCGGCGGCAAACCGAGCGACCCCTGGATTCCGCTTGACGTAGCCCAGCGCCTACGCTCCCACTTCGTGCTCCAGAACGTGATCCACTGGGTAAAATCGATTGCCATCGAGAAAAAATCGGTCGGCAATTATCCGGCAATCCGCGACGACATCGCCGTGGGCCACTACAAGCCGATCGGGGGGAGCCGCTTCCTCCACGACAACCACGAGTACATCTTCCACTTCACTAAGACCGGCCGCGTCGTTTTGGACCGGCTGGCCATCGGGGTCCCTTACCAGGACAAGTCGAACATCGGCCGCTGGAAAAAGGCGCGGCAGGACAAGAGGTGCCGGGGCAACACCTGGTTCATCCCTTACGAAACGATCTGGGACCGGGAAAAGCAGCGGCCCCACCCTTCGACCTTCCCGGTGGCCCTGCCGGAGATGTGCATCAAGCTGCACGGCGTTAAAGACACGCGCCTGGTGCTGGACCCTTTCATGGGCATCGGCAGCACCGCCCTGGCCTGCCTGCGGTTAGGGGTCAGCGTGGTCGGCTTCGAGATCGACGCGGCATACTTGAAAACCGCAGTAGAGCGCATCCGCAGTTTTCTTGGGAGTGATATCCAGAAAAGCGAAAACCCTGACCAGCGGAGCCGCTCCGCGACCGCGGACAAAGAAACGCTCTCTGCCACGGGGAGTATCTCGCGCTGACGCGGGTAAGCTGCGGAGCAGCCAGCGCCCATCTATCTAAAATGTGGGTAACCCGAAAAGGCGCGCCGCGTTCGCGGTCGTAGCCGCAGCGAGTTCCTCCAGGCTGATTCCCCGGATTGCGGCTACTTTTTGCGCGGTGTGAACCAGATAAGCAGGCTCATTGCGCTTGCCCCGGTGGGGCACCGGTGTGAGATACGGGGCGTCGGTTTCAAGCAGCAGCCGCTCTATCGGCATCTGCCGCACCACTTCTACCGGCCGGCGGGCACCAGCGAAGGTAACCGGTCCGGCAATTGAAAGGTAAAAGCCAAGCGCCAAAAAACGCTTGGCCTCCTCCCAACCACCGGAAAAACAATGCATCACGCCGGAAAGCCCTACCGCCTCCCGTTGCAATATCGCGTAAACTTCGCCCAGCGCCTCGCGGCAGTGGATAACAACCGGCAGGCCGAGTTCCCGTGCCAAGTAAAGCTGGGCTACAAAAACCTCCCGCTGCACCGGGCGGGGCGAAAGATCCCGGTAAAAATCAAGACCGATCTCCCCAATCGCCACCACCTGTGGCGCACGCGCTAGCTGGCGCAGCTCTTCCAGGTAGTCCGGCGGCACGCCGGCAGCATCGTGGGGGTGCACGCCTACCACCGCGTAAACCCCTGGCAAAGCAGCGGCAAGTTCAACCGCCCGCCGGGAGGAAGCAAGATCGTAGCCGACGGTGACGAGCCGCGTCACGCCCGCGGCGCGTGCCCGCCCAACCACAGCCGCCCTGTCCGTTTCATAGCGTTCGTCGTCAAGGTGGCAGTGGGTATCGGTTAACTCTGCAGCCATAGCCTACTTCTTAACCTCAATCCGCGGGAAGAGCGGACCGCGCCGCTCCACCTTAACCCCTGGTGGAAATTTCCCCCATTCAAGCGAAGCAAAAGTATGAAGGTCAGGCCGGTCCGCGATACCGAGCTGCGGCCAGACCCGCTCCGGAAAACCCGGCATAAAGGGACCGAGCAGTACCGTCACAAAGCGGTAAACCTCCAACACATTGTAAATTACCGCATTGAAGCGCTCCCGCTGGGCCGGGTCCTTCCCTAAGTTCCAGGGCGCCGTCTCGTCCAGGTACTTGTTTGCCCGGCTGACCGGTTGCCAGAGAGCCGCCAGGGCTTCCGCAAGTTGCAAACCATCCACCAATGCCGCCACCTTAGCCGGCGTTTCTTTGGTGATTTCGATTAACTCTTCATCCGGCCCCTCCGGCGGCCCCGGTGGTCCCACTATCCCGCCGCCGAATTTTTCGCAGACGGTGAGCGTCCGGTGCAGCAAGTTCCCGAGGTCGTTCGCCAGGTCGCTGTTGATCCGCCCGATGAGATTGTCTTCGAGGTAGTAGCCGTCCGCGCCGAAGGCAAGCTCCCGCAAAAGGTAGTAGCGTACCGCGTCCACGCCGTATTTATCGAGCAGCACGTGGGGGTCAACCACGTTCCCCTTGGATTTGGACATCTTGCCGCCATCCACCAAAAGCCAGCCGTGGCCCACCACCCGCTTCGGCAGTTCCACCCCGATGGCCATCAGCAGAATCGGCCAGATAATGGTGTGAAAGCGAACGATATCCTTACCCACCAGGTGCACATCTGCCGGCCAGTAGCGCCGGAAAAGGGCGTCTTTCTCCGTCCCGTACCCCAAAGCCGAAATGTAGTTCGTCAGGGCATCAATCCAGACGTAGATTACATGGCGGGGATCGAAAGGTACCGGAATGCCCCAGGAAAAAGTGGTGCGGGAAACGCAGAGGTCCTCCAATCCCTGCCGGATAAAATTGATCATCTCGTTGCGGCGGGAGACAGGCTGGATAAAGTCGGGGTGGGTTTCGATATAGTCAAGGAGCCGGTCGGCATATTTCGAGAGGCGGAAGAAGTAGCTTTCCTCCTGTAAAAGTTCTACCGGCCGGCCGCAGTCGGGGCAGTTCCCATCCACCAGTTGCCGCTCGGTCCAGAAGGTCTCGCAGGGGGTGCAGTACCAACCCTCATACGCCGCCTTATAAATGTCACCCTGGTCGTATAGCTGCCGGAAAACCTTCTCCACCACCACCCGGTGGCGCTCTTCAGTTGTCCGGATGAAATCGCTATATTCGACCTTGAGCCGCGCCCAGAGTTCCTTGAAGGTGGCGACGATCTCGTCCACGTACTCCTTCGGTTTTTTCCCTTTCGCCTGGGCGGTACGCTCAATCTTCTGTCCGTGCTCGTCCGCCCCGGTGAGGAAATAAACATCGTAGCCCTGGAGGCGTTTGAACCGCGCTACGGTATCCGCCGCCACGGTGGTATAAGCGTGGCCGATGTGAAGCCTGTCGCTCGGATAATAAATCGGCGTGGTGATGTAAAAGGTGGGCCGCGCCGCTTCTTTTTCCGCCGCCAAGGTCCTACTCCTTCCACAGCCTTGTAAGTTTAAGAATTTTTTACCGTAAGGATTACCCGCAAAACGGCAGCAAAACCAAATTTCATTCTATTGGAGAAGCGAGAGGCTGTCAAGCTGACCTTCGGAACCTCTCTCCTCTACCCCTTCGGCGACCCGCTAAAGTCGTTTCCTGCCCAGGCCGTACTCTCCTGAAGCTCTCGGAACGCCATCTGCCCGAAGACCAAAATTTTTTAAAACCGGCGGCAAATTTTTCCTTGCCAAAAACGCCGCCTTCCGGCATAATAAATTATGACTCCGGTCAGAAAATGACCCGGGTCACAATACCCCGGGGGAGAATGGCTTGAGCAAAGAAAGTCTCAGGGAAAGCCGCAAAAGAGAACTCAAGGAAGAAATCTATCTCCAGGCGCTCCGGCTCTTCAAGGAACGGGGCTTCGAAAACGTTACCGTAGATGAAATCACCAGCGCGTGCGGCGTCGCTAAAGGTACTTTTTACAATTATTTTCCCCGGAAGGAGGCGATCCTTCTCCACTTAGGACAGGGGCAGATCGTGCTCCTGCGGGAAAGCATTCGCCGCCACGCGGGCGTCAAAGAGATCAAAGCGCGCCTGCAGTTGATCTTCAAAGATCTGCTCACCCGGATTGACACGGATCCCGAATTAATGAAGGCGACGATCCTCGAGATCCTCCGCTCGTCCCTTTTAGTGGCCGAAGAGATCCAGCTAATCAGCGAATTTGAAGGGCTTCTCATTCCCCTTTTCGCGGAAGCCATCGCCGCCGGGCAGGTCTCTCCCCGCTTCAGCGCGCCACAATTAGCCTCATTCTTAGTGGGCGTTTATTACTACACTCTGTTTTCCTGGCTGGCCAACCCCGCACGGGGAGAGCCAGCGGCACTCTTGGCTGCTCACTTAGAGATTATCTGGGACGGAATTGCCGCCGAAGGGAGCAAGAACCGTGGGTAAGAAAAACTTTTTCCGTTCCGCAACGCTACTGCTGGCACTCCTGATCACCGGCGCGCTCTGCTCCGGCTGCCCCCAGAAAACCGCGCCGGCGCAAAAGGCAGTAGAGAAGCCGGTAGCGGTCAAGACGGCACCGGTGGTTGCAGGCGCTATCACGCCCGCGCTCACCATCACCGGCACGGTAACCGGCGAAAAAGAGGTCGAACTCAACGCCAGAACCCAGGGAACCGTAACCGCCTTCAACGTCCGCGCCGGCGACCGGGTGCGGGCGGGCCAGGTATTGGCCGTCCTCGAAAGCGAGAACCAGCGGCTGACGGTAGCCAAGGCCCAGGAGCAGGTAAACAACGCCCGGATCAACTTAGAAAAAGCGCGGCTCGCCTTCGCGCGGGCAGACGCACTCTACCAAGAAGAGGCCATCGCCCAGGCCGAGTGGGAAAACGCGCGCTTCATGTTAGAGAGCGCCGAAACCGCCTATAACGCCGCCCGTGCCGACCTGCAGCTCGCGGAAAAGACGGTCCGCGACGCGACCATCACCGCTCCCTGCAGCGGCAGCGTAGTGGAGACTTTTGTTGCCGCCGGGCAGACCGTTTTTCCGGGAACGAAGCTTTTGACGCTCGTTGACGACACGCGGCTCAAAGTGAAGGCTACCATAGCCGCACCACAACTGCGCCTCGTTTTTCCGGAGCAGCGGGGGACTTTCACCACCCCGGCCTGCCCGGGGAAGGCGTTCCCCTGCACGGTAAAAACAGTAGGCAGCGTCGCCAATCCCGCCAACCGCGCCTTCACCATCGAACTCCTCCTCCCGGCCACGGCGCGGCAGAGCCTGAAGCCGGGCATCTTCGGCTACGTCCGTCTCCAGACGGCCCCCATCAAAGGAACCGTCATCCCGCGCGCGGCCATCATAACCCAAGATGAAACCGGCACCGCAACCATTTTTACCGTTAAAAAAGGTAAAGCCCGCGTCCAAAAGATCAAAACCGGCCAAAGCGACGCGCGTAATATCCTGGTGTTAGAAGGGCTCAAGCCAGGCGAAAGGGTGGTAGTCTTCGGCCAAAACCTGCTGCAAGACGGCACCCCGGTGACCGAAGGAGAATAGCCAGAATCGAAGGATGAAATTAAGGCGTGCGACGGAAGAAGAAAAGTCTAACGGGTTGCGGAAATCAGCAGCCATTTCGGGGGATTAATTAATGAAGCTTACCGAGCTTTCTTTAAGCCGTCCGTCATTTACTACGGTAGTTTTTATTGCCCTGTTCGTTCTGGGCCTCTTTAGCTACTTTCATCTCCCGGCCGACCTTTTACCTAAAATGCAGTTTCCTTACGTGGCGGTGATGGTACCTTATCCCGGCGCGGGTCCGGAAGAGGTCGAGCAAAAGGTAACCAAGCCCTTAGAGGATGCTTTCTCTTCCCTCAACAACCTCGACCACCTCAACTCCTTTTCCCAGGAGGGAATGGCCGTTATCTGGATCGGCTTCAAGCTGGATACCGACCCGGACGTAGCCACGAACGAAGTCCAGCGGAAATACAACGCCGCCGTGCACCAACTGCCTCCGGATATTGAACCGGCCACCATCCAGCAGTTTAACCTCAACGACACCCCGGTTCTTCAGCTTTCGGTAACGGGTAACCTTCCCGAAGCAACACTCTACAACCTGGTCAAAAATGAAATTCAGCCCCGCCTCCAGCAGACGGAAGGCGTCAGCCGCGTCTTGCTCTTGGGCGGCCGGGAGCGGGAAATCCGGGTTGAAGTCCAGCCAGAGCAGCTCGAAGCTTATAAAATCTCGCTCCTCCAGGTCCTGGCGGCGCTCCAGGGGGACAACCAGGACGTTCCGGCCGGCCGGGTGGAGCAGGCGGGGGAAAATTTTGTCGTCCGGGTAAAATCCCAGGTGACGGTCCCCCGGGAACTTGAACAGATTATCGTCGCCAACACCAAAGCGGGGCCTATATACCTGCGGGACGTAGCCCATATCCGCGATACCTTCAAGGACCCGGCGAGTATCGCCCGCGTGGGCGGCCGGCCGGGCATCGTCCTTGCGATCTTCAAGCGCACCGACGCCAACACCATCGAAACGAGCGAAAAAGTCCGAGAAGCCGTAGCGGCCCTCGAAAAAAGCTTTGGCGTCAAAATCACCTGCGCCTACGATGCCGCAGAATTCATCAAGGACTCCCTGGCCGGTATCCAAGAGGAACTCGGCTTAGCGGTGCTGGTTGTCGCGGTGGTTATTTTCTTTTTCCTCGGTAGCCTCCGGGGCGCGCTTATCGTGCTGCTTACCATTCCGACCTCGCTGGTGGGTACACTTGTCTTCGTCAGGCTTTGCGGCTTTTCGCTAAACCTGATGACCCTCCTCGGCGCCGCCCTAGTAGTTGGTATCGTCGTAGATGACGCCATCGTGGTGCTCGAAAACATCCACCGCCACCTCGAAAAAGGCGAAGAGCCGGTGGCCGCAGCACTTGCGAGCAGTAAAGAAATCGGTCTTGCCGTCACCGGCATCTCCTTAACCCTGGCGGTTGTCTTTCTCCCCGTCGCCCTGGTCTCAGGTATCGCCGGTAAGATCTTCCGCGAGTTTGGCCTCGTGGTCGTTTGCGCCACTCTCCTTTCGCTGGTGGTAGCGCTCACCCTCATTCCGCTGCTGGTCGCGAGGTTGGCCCGCCCGCAGGTACAGTCTGATACCTCCCTTCAAGGTCATCTTGACGGCACCGGCAAAGGCTTCTTGGCGCAGCTGAGCCGGGCCTACGAAAAAGGAATTGCCTGGGCGCTCGCGCACAAAAAGGCGGTGCTCGCGACCGCCACCTTTTCCTTCCTCGCTGCCGGAGCGCTCCTACCCCTGCATTTAGTAGGAACCGAGTTCATCCCGAAGGTAGACCGGGGCGAATTTGTGCTTAAGCTCTCCGCCCCGCCGGGAACCACGCTGGAGAAAATGGACGCGCTGGTACAGGGAATTGAGCAGGAGATCCGCGCCCTACCGGAAGTGAAAGACGTTTTCACCACCATCGGCTACACTACCGGGCAGTGGGACGCAGGTGCGAGCAGTAACGTAGCAGAGTTAAAGGTACTCCTCAAGGTGCGGGGCGCAGAGAAAACCGCCCCGGTGAAAGAAAAGGTCAAAGCGCTTGCCGAACGGCGGGCAGGGCTCGAGTCGAGCCTTGTGCTCACCTCGCTCTTCGGCGGCGCGGAAGACGCCGCCCTCCGGATCGAGCTACGGGGCCACAACCTCCAGCGCCTCCAGGAAACCGCCGAACTGGTCCGCAAAATCGTTGCCGCTACCCCCGGTACGCAGGACGTCCGCACCTCGGTCGAAAGCGGCCTGCCGGAGTACAACATCCGGGTGGACCGCGAGGCTGCCGCCGCGCACGGGGTCACCACCAGCGACGTTATCCAGACAGTCGGCCTCTACCTCACAGGAAAAGTGGCCGGCAAATACAGCGACGGCAAAGATCAGTACGACGTGCGCGTCATCGCCGACCCTGCCGCCCGCGACGATACCAACGACCTCCCCGAACTCCTTTTACTCAACCGGGCGGGTGAACCTATCAGGCTCGGCCAAGTGGCTAAGTTCAGCCAGGAGACGGGGCTAAAACGAATCTCCCGTGTAGACCGCCAGCGGGTCTTCGTCGTCAACGCCAACCTGGTTGAAGGCTACACCCTCGGCGACGCGGTTAGGGCAATCAAAGAAAAACTTGCCGGCGCGTCCATCCCGCCGGACGTGACCGTTTTCTTTGGCGGCGAGCAGAAGATGTTTGAAGAGTCAATGCGCGACCTCTTAACGGCCATGGTGCTCAGCCTGATCTTCGTTTACCTCATCATGGTGGCGCTTTTTGAGTCCTTCCTCCTGCCGCTCACCATCTGGCTTGCGGTGCCGCTCGCCCTGGTCGGCGCGCTCTTCGCCCTGGCGCTCACCCGCGACACTATCAACATCATCTCGATGGTCGGCCTCATTATGCTCGTCGGCCTCGTCACCAAGAACGCCATCCTGCTCGTCGATTTCGGCAACCAGGCCAGAAAGCGCGGCCTCTCCGTAAACGAAGCCCTGATCCAGGCCGGCGCTTTACGCCTCCGCCCCATCCTGATGACCACCGCCGCGATGGTCACGGCGATGATCCCCTTGGCTTTGGGCCTCTCCTCCGGCTCCGAGATGCGCCAAGGGATGTCGGTCGCTCTCATCGGCGGGCTTATATTCTCCACGCTCCTTACCCTCTTCGTCGTGCCGGTAGTCTATAGCTTGTTGGAAGGACTGAAGGAAAAAGCACTCGGGCTGCGGTGGCGGAGATAAACATAAAAAGAGTTAAAGGGGCTGCCATTTGGAGGACAGCCCCTTTCAAAACTTTCCGGCGGCGACCTACTCTCCCGCCCCGTCGCCAGGGCAGTACCATCGGCGCTGGAGGGCTTAACTGCCGTGTTCGGAATGGGAACGGGTGTT